>JAROBA010000026.1 GCA_029432815.1 Pontiellaceae bacterium B1224
CCCCCCGTGCGGGGGGCGACCACCTCGCTTGGCGGGATACCAACGCCTGCACCGGTTTCAATCCACGCCCCCCGTGCGGGGGGCGACTCGCGACCGGAGATCGAGGAGCTTGGCAGGATGTTTCAATCCACGCCCCCCGTGCGGGGGGCGACCTCAGCTCAACTCCGAGATGCAGCTGGCCAATGTTTCAATCCACGCCCCCCGTGCGGGGGGCGACTTCGGCCAACTCTCCGCAAATTCGCGAGCCGATGGTTTCAATCCACGCCCCCCGTGCGGGGGGCGACAAGAGCGCGGCGCAAAGGGCGTTTTGCTGCACGAGTTTCAATCCACGCCCCCCGTGCGGGGGGCGACTCCGAAAGCTTCGCCCGCTTAACATTGCCAAGCGGTTTCAATCCACGCCCCCCGTGCGGGGGGCGACTCGCCGAACACGGATATGATCGGCGTATAATATTGTTTCAATCCACGCCCCCCGTGCGGGGGGCGACGGGCGAGCAGTACAGCCGGCGCTGCACCTACCGAAGTTTCAATCCACGCCCCCCGTGCGGGGGGCGACTTGAGAATGACTTTGAGGTGCTTTATAAAGTTGAAGTTTCAATCCACGCCCCCCGTGCGGGGGGCGACTGTAGTAGGCGGCTCACTGTACCTCAACGCTGCGTTTCAATCCACGCCCCCCGTGCGGGGGGCGACCCGGAAAACCTGAGAGAAACAGGAGTTAAACAATGTTTCAATCCACGCCCCCCGTGCGGGGGGCGACAGGCTGCGCGAGAGCTCATGCACGTTATTCGCCTGTTTCAATCCACGCCCCCCGTGCGGGGGGCGACTTTGAATGAATTGTTTTGTTTGACAGCACAACGGGTTTCAATCCACGCCCCCCGTGCGGGGGGCGACCAACTGCCGCGAGGGATCCGAAGCCTGGATTGAGTTTCAATCCACGCCCCCCGTGCGGGGGGCGACCGATGGTGTCCCAGAGCAGTTCGTGGAGGGTTCTGTTTCAATCCACGCCCCCCGTGCGGGGGGCGACAAACATTATGTCTGACATCGGCCTTGAGCTGGAGGTTTCAATCCACGCCCCCCGTGCGGGGGGCGACAATCAGCGCGGAAATCCACCAACCGTCTACTCAGTTTCAATCCACGCCCCCCGTGCGGGGGGCGACGCACCGCCGACGCAGAAATCCTCGCCCGCATTTGGTTTCAATCCACGCCCCCCGTGCGGGGGGCGACTTTGCCGAAACATTCAGGCTGGGCTTGAAAGCGTTTCAATCCACGCCCCCCGTGCGGGGGGCGACGGTGCTTTTGTAATCCGTTGCAGTCAGAGAGTCAACGACTGCAATTGCGCGAACCATTGTTTTTCTGTTCGGTATATTCAGTTTTCAAAGAGCGGGCTGATAGAAGTGCTTCATTTTGCAAGGTTTCGACTGATTGCGAACCGACAGGGGTTTGAACGGAGGCTGGGGGTTCGCGGACTGCTTTGCATCGAAAAGCTGGCTGATAGTGCCGTCCCTCTTTCAAATAATAAGGGTTCCACTTTCGAGATTTGGGGTTTCTTTACTACCGTGATGCTCGACTTTATTTTCCCAGTTTTTACCGAGAAAGTAGAAACGGAGCGAATCGGTTTCCGGTTTATAGAGCCGGAGCAGTTCGGCGCGAAGCGCGGTCCATTGGGCAGGATCGATAAGGCATTCGAAAACCGAATTCTGAACGCGCTGTCCATAGTTCAGACAGGTCTTGGCAATGCGGGTGAGTCGCCGCTGTCCGGGTTTGTTGATGGTGGATACGTCATAAGTAATCAATACGAGCATGTTGTCCTCCGGCTTTTTCAAGTTTCCGTCTTATTTCCAGATAAACGGCGGGTAGGCTTCGAGATCACCGCGCAGGTGACGGGCGAGCAGCTGGGCCTGCAGATGCGCAAGCAGACCGACTTTACATTTTTCACCGAGATACGGATGGGTGATCTCTTCCTGCTTCCGCTTCTGCCATGCGGTGAGCAGGGTTTTACGGGCAGCATCGGACATGGATACCGCACCGCCGGCGGAGTCGTTAAAATCTTTGGATTGGATTTGCTTTCGATTAATTAGCGAGAGCACCAATCGGTCGGCCATGACGGCGCGGAATTCTTCCATCAGGTCCAGCGCGAGACTGGGCCGTCCGGGGCGATCGGTGTGGAGATAGCCGACGCAGGGATCGAGCCCGGCACCTTCGAGCGCGGAACGGCAGTCGTGAACCAATAATGTGTAGGTGAAGGAGAGCAACGCATTGACCGGATCTGTTGGCGGGCGACGGTTCCGTCCGGAAAATTTAAACGCCTCATTTTTAGCGGTAATGAGCTCGGGGAAAGCCGCGAAATAGGATGCGGCGGCTTCGCCTTCGTTACCGCGCAGCTCATCGATCGGCATGGGCCTTTCCAATCGTTGGAGATATTGAGTTAATCGCGACCCCGCAGTTTTGAGCGTGGCATTTTCACCGTGGTCGCGCTGAGCACGGCGCAGGACGGCGCGGGCGTTGGCCAGTTTGCCAATGAGCATATTCCGGGCAATGGTTGCGGCCGCGCCGGGCTGATCGGCCACACGATATTGCTCGCGGCGCAGCAATACGTTGCCGGAGACCGGACCCTGAATACGCGCAAAAAATTTTCCGTACTGAGAAAGAAAGCTCACGGCCACATTGCTGTCGGCGCAGTGGTGCATCAGGAACGGACTCATCGAAATGGCTCCGAAACAGACAATGCCGTCGAGCGTGTGAACCGGCACGCGCAGACGGGTTTCTTTTTCGACATTGACCACCACGGACTGCCCCTCTTTATGCAGGTACGCATTTTGGGTGGTGACGTAGAGCGTATTAAGATGCTTCTTCACGAAGGGCCTCCTTAAGGTAGGTGGAAACAGAACGGTGTTTTTGCGGCATGCAGGTCTCGAACAGGGAACAGGCGGCGCACTTTTTCTCGATGTATTCCGCAGACGGTGTTTTGCCGGATGCCATCAGCTCGTGCAGTCGGCGGGCGGTTTCCTTGGTTTCGGCGCGCAGTTCGGGCGTAAACTCCACCGGTTGACGGCGGCGCGGCTGCCCGTAGAAAATGGCGCCCTCCCCGATTTCCACATCCAGCATTTCCTCAAGGCAAAGCGCCTGTGCACAGAGTTGCACCCAATCGCAATGCGTCGGTTTCGGCCTCCCGCGCTTGTGCTCAACGGGATAGACCTTGTCCGCATGAAACTCAACCACATCGGCCTTGCCGATCAGCCCCAATTTCAGCGAACGCAACAGCGTGGCATATTCATAGCGAATGCCGTCGCGCGTTTCGTGCTCCGGCCGATCCACCCGATCGTGCTGCGCACGGCCCTCGGCGGTGAAGCGATTTTCCGTCCACTGCTGCTCCAAATGAATCAGCGCGCACTGGCGCGGACAATAAATGTAGTGCTGCAGCGCCGAGAGCGGCAACAGGTCGGAATCGGTGAAGGTCATTTCAACTGCTCCAGTTTTTCGAGCAAGGTTTGCCGCATACGCGGTTTGTCGTCTGGATAGAGCGAAACCAGTTTCTTGCCCTGTTGCTGATAGAGCTTCTGTTTCTTCAGCATCCCGATCTTGTAGTCAGCCGTATCCATGCCCCAATACTCCACATAGACATCAAACTCCGGCAGATAAAAATCCGGACGGATGGCATAACCATCCAAAATACGGAAGCGCTCGTCATAGCGGTAGCTGCACTTTTCCGATGCCAGAATATCGGCAATCATGCGTTCACCTTTCGACTGAACCCACGTGCCATTCTTCGTGCGAATCTTCTTCTGCAGCTCCACCTTGGTTTCAAAATTGCGCCGATCCAAAAATACCTCGTCGAAACAATGATCGCAAAACGCACGCTGAAACGCCTTTTGCGAACGGACATATTCATCGTGCTCCAGCTCCACCCCGCAGCGCTTGCAGCAATGCACCACACTGCGCTCCGCAATTTCCACCGCCGTACGGATCTGCTTGCCCGCCGCTACTACGCTGCGTTTCACATAATCCTTCTCCACCGGGCTACGGTAGAGATCGCGCAGATCCGGCAGGGCCTCCTTCGCCGCCGCACCAAATGCGCCAAGCGCCTTCGCCGAATACTGCCGCACCTGCGGGTGTTCATCCTGCAGCAACGGGTGCAAAGCCTTCACCGCAGGCGCGGACGGAATAATCTCCGCCAACTTACCCAATGCAGAAGCCGCCAGCCGCCGCACCAAGGGCGACTCCGAACGCACCAGATCCACCAGCTCACCAAACGCCTCGGCACTCGCACTATTCCCCAGCTCCGTCGCCCGAGCCGCCAGCTTCTTCTCGTTGGAAATGTGCATTCTATTTCTCCCTCCGACTTATTCCGACTCCCGGGACTCTCCACCGCGTCAGCGATCCCAATCAGACACCGACGCTAAAAAGGCCATCCACTTTAAACATACCGTTTATTCCCCCGCGCCTGCCGCCGCAATAAGTCGCCCGACGCCATAGAGGTCGCCCGTTTTAAAGCATCTCGATCAGCTCCACCCCATCCGGTGCATCGCCGACTTTCACATCGTAATCCGCAAACGAACGCGGCGGCTTTTCGCCGCAGTTCTTCTCCACCGTCACCAGATTAAACAGCTTCTGCGCCGGGGCATTGCCGAGTTCGGACGCATGCTTGAAGATGATGAGCTTCTGCGGTGCCATTTCGCCGCGCGCGGCCGAGCGATCATGGTCGAACATATTAATCAGCGCATTCCAGAACAGTTCGAGGTCGTCCTCGGAAAATCCGGTCTGCTTCGCCAGCGGCGCGGAGATAAAACCGTGCACTTCGTAGAGACCGTAGGGAATATAGGTTTTACGCCCCATCGTGCGGTTGTCACCATCTTGGGCCACCGCTTCTTTTCTAGTCTCCACGGCCATTCGCGTAATGCTGGCTTCCAGTGGGACCACGGGATCGATGCTTTGAGAGAATGCGAATTGAACCGGGCCGCGTACCTGCCCACAATTATTTTCCTTTACACTCATGACAGCTCCAAATGTGCGGACATCGAAAAAGTTTTTACACATCCAAGCGCGCGCCTGACTGATTTTTTCCGATTTATCCTTCACGTCCGCCACCGCTTCATATGCGGGCTGGCGGCGTTCGGTAAGAATGCCCTTTTCCTTTACATAGATATTAAAAGGCGTTTGGTCTTCCTTCACGAGTTCGACATAGTTACGCACTTTGCGTTTGAGGCAAACATCGGTCGTGATGCCGTGCCCGGTTTCGGGATCAATGCGCGGGAGGTTCCCTCCGTCGGGATCGCCGTTGGGGTTGCCGTTCTTAATATCGAATAACAGTACGAATTCATAACGGTTTTTGATGGGTTCACTCATTGTTTTCTCCTTTGACTTTCTTTCTGGCTACAGCTTCTTTGATTTCACGATCAATGGCATTTTTCTTCTGATAGTAGGCGATGGCAAACAAGCCTTGATCCTGCATGCCCATGTGAGCGGGGAATGAGTCGACATGCTCCATAATTTCGCCGATACGACGATCCGATACATAGCCGTATTCCGCTTTTTCAATGTGATGCTGAGACAAGTGCAACAGCCTCGGAAAAACGCTTGCAGGCGTCACGGAAGCCGCACTAAAGAAGCGATCTTTGATGGTTGTGTTGATTTTACCCAGCGCATCTCGCTGCGCTATTTCGAGCACGGCGAAGAGCCCTCCGAGCAGATATGCGATGTCCTTCCTGTCTGGATCCCACGACATGGGTACCTCCTGGTTATGATTTCGTTTCAATACGGCTTTTAAAATGGCTGCGCGAAGATAGTTCACATTTTCGATGGGTTTTTTCGTACGCGGATCTTTCTTGGCCGCCTCTGCCCGAATGCGCCCGAGAACACCTTGATATAGATTTTCTGGATAGTTCGCCCCTGTCAGGATCGAGCGCGCCAACGCTCCTGACAGAACCGGGGAAATATCCTTAGTTTCGCGGGCGGTTTCCTTGAGCAAATGCCAAATGCCCGGATAGGGAATATCCTTTTCTGAATGTTCCATTTCCAGACATTGGAAGTGGTCGCGCAACCGTCCCATCAGCTCCGCCACGGTGCATACATACCAGAAACGCAGGGCGAGCCGCGCCTTGTTGAGCGAGAGGCCAAGGATATGGAATTTGATTTCTCCATCCGATTGAATTTCATTGGGCAAACTACCTTTGCGTACGGTCTCCAGAAATTTCTGAACAGGAACGGCGGCTGCTTTATCTTCAAAAGACGGATTCAGCACCTGCCCCATAAACACTTCAACGGGCGATGATTTTTCCGCCCAGAAAACGGTCGTCGCATCGCCGATGCGCAAACGCTGGGTCTTGCTTCGGAACAAATACTTGAGTGCCGCCGAACTTTTGAACTCGGCCTCGACTGAAATCGGGGCATTCTCGCCCTTCTTCTTTCCATAGGATTCGTAGGCCACTTCATTGAAAGAAACCAGCGATGCCCCCGAACCGAATTTAAACTGGGCGTATTGGGATTGCAGATCGCGAACCGATCCATCTAGAAAACTCACCCCTTCAGGAAAGGTTTCCTTTTCTACATGGCTTTTCCAGAGCGCCTTAACAGCTGGCCGCTCATGCACAAAACAAGAATCTCCCTGCAAGCGGAAAGCAACCCACTTGCCGTGCGTTCCGCAGATTTCCTTCCACCCTTCCAAACCGACCGAGTCTGCCGGATTCCACTTTTCAAGGAACGCCTTCACTGCAGCAACCCCTTCGTCATCGGTCGCTCCACAAACCTCGCAAATGAGTTCCGCGAACGACTTGTGGTGCACCTTCTTTGGGGCATTGCCGGACATGCCGAAAATATAATCGGCTTTATCGACCATAAAGTTCGGAGTTGTTGCGGCCGCGTTGGCTCGGACATTCACCTGATTCGTATAGGGGGTTTCCGAAGTTCGGAACTCGAATTTCTGGGCGGTGATTTTCGTCCGCAGGTCTTCCGGCTGGCCGAGCAGGTTACCTTTCCGATCAACGGAAATGACAAACCCGATGTCCTCGATGCTGAAACCGTATGGCGGCACATCACCGATTTGAGCGAGGCGGTCGTACAAAGCAATGAGCGACTGGAAGATCATGAAACTACCTCCTGCCGGCAATCGATTACACCTTCTTTCATTACCGCACGAAAAAAACGAGGGGTCATGTCGTTGGCGAAATCGATATCATGAAGCATGAAGCCAAGGTCGCGCTCATCTTTGAGCGAGGATTCCGGCACCTCTTCGCACCATTCAAAAGCAACTGGGAATTCGCGGCATCCGAAATAGGGCCTATGAAAGCACTGCCCTTTTTCTGCACGGCGTCTGAACATATCGAGGTGCTTGCCCTCATTTCGATCCCTCTCTGACGTGAACTCGAAATGAGCTTCGATCACATATTCCACATCCCGCAAAACCATGGAAGCTCGCTGCTGGCGAGTTTTTGAATCGTCTGCAAAAATACAGACTGGCTTATTGCCTTCCATGTCTTTTTTATTAAGAGAAACCCGCTTTGCCACTTCATTTCGGCGGATGTTGTCAAACCGAATGGGCTTCAGGACGTGGATTGAATCGACCACCCATCGAATGGCGGGTTTCCAATAGATTGCTTCCAGAATTCCTCGCGCGGCAGAGGGAGTCATCACATCGTACGAGACCCTTTCAACCTTCATCTCTGGTCTGGTGAAAAGCGCGTAATCACCCCACACCCTTAATTTGATTCCATAGCTCATTTCATTTCTCCTTATCCAAAAAACGCCCGCCCTTCCGGCGGCTTGCACTTCAGCCCAGTCTGATCCGAGTAGAGTTCCTCGGACATGAGTACGAACACCCCCGGCACCGGATTTTCCAACCAGTCTCTAATTTCGTCGAATTGGTAGGCATAGACCTGCACGGAATATTTTTGCAGCTTCCGCAAGATCCCGCCTGTGTGTTCAGCAAATTCCAAGGACCGAACCAGCTCCACCGCAGGCTTCTCCAGTGCAACCACGATGGGAATCGTGGCCGACTTGATCATTTTGAATTCCGCAATATCCTTAAACTGAATATTTCCCGATTGCGCAGAGAAACACATCTCAACGATCCCTTCCGCATCCATTCGCTGTTCGTTCTTCCAAAAATAATCTGAAAAATATTTGCGGACACATTCCGGCACCGTGAGCCTTCCTGAATATTCTTCAAATAGTTTCGCGGCAGACTGAGCCGCTTGTCTGAAAAACGCACAGGCAGAATCTTCCGGGAACTCGAAGACATAGACCGGGCGCGGCGTTTCGTACTTCCCATTGCGATTGCACCGACCGGCTGCCTGAGCGATAGAGTCGATTCCCGAGACTGCTCGATAGACGCAGGAAAAATCAACATCCACTCCAGCCTCGATCAACTGGGTGCTGACTACTCGACACGGCGATCCATTGCTCATCCTTTCACGAACCGCAGCCAGCTTTCTTGTACGGTGCGCTGGATGCATCAACGCGCTTAAGTGGATGTTGTCTTCGGATTCAGGCAACGCGTTAAAAATATCCAGTGCTTGTTGGCGGGTATTCACGATACACAGCACTTGATCCTCTCTCGACAAGCGTGCCGCGACTTCGCCTTCCGCAAGTTCTCCGACAAAGGATTCCTCAGTGCGTTTTAACGCACTGAACAAAGCGGGAACATCGCCAACGATTTCACGAACATCTTTCAGACCGGATTGGAATTGTTCCGAGTACTCGATCGCAGGTTGCGTGGCCGTGCAGAGCACAGAGGTCACGCCATAGTTCGTTGACAACTCCTTGATGACTTCCAGACAGGGCTTCAGTTTTTCCACAGGAATCGCCTGTACTTCATCAAAAATGACGATGCTGTCTGCCACATTGTGCAACTTGCGGCATTTCGATGTTTTATTGGCATAGAATGAATTAAAGAATTGGACGTTGGTCGTCACAACAATCGGGGCATCCCAATTTTCCGATGCCAAACGTGTTTTCCAGTCCGCATCGTCGGGAATAAAATTACAATGGTGCTCCAGCACGGCGTCATCGCCGAGCATATCGCGAAAGACCGCGGCGTTTTGTTCGATGATGCTAGTGAATGGAATCACGTAGATGATTCGTCGTTTCCCATGCTTTTTCGCATGCTCCAACGCAAATGCCAACGAAGCTAATGTTTTCCCTCCGCCCGTTGGTACCGTAAGAGAAAACAACCCGCCCTCTTTCTCCGCCGCGCCAAGGCAATCCTGCAGCACCCGCTCGCGCTGTTGATTCACATTGGAAGAGGCATCTGCATTTTCCCGAAGGCCATTAAACCGCTCCCAGAAATGTTCCGCCAATTGGATTAGAGGCAAATACTCGGAACGCCATCCGGATTTCATTCTATCCATGAACTCTTCCGTATCCAAATAGTCGGCATCGACGAGGCAAGAGAAAAGCATTCGCGTGAAAAACTGAAGTTGAAAACCAAATCGATCCCCATTGATGGAAATTGGAAGATCTGCGGGGCAATTCGGAACTGCCGCAATTTCAATGTTAGACATCGGCTTATTCAACCGTGCCTTTAGCCCAACTTCGTCAGACGCTTCATCCCAATTAGGTAATCCGCCATGATGCCCAGCAATACAGTATGCAAGCAACTTACCTGCCTCTTGAGAATGCTGAAACAACCATTGGGCACCTGCTCCGGCATGAGTTGGATGCCCTTCATAATACTGAGCAAACTCATCCACCACCCCATTTACCTGTCGAAGCCATGCCTGCCACGACAATGTTCCCTTTCCCAAATCGTGGTTGCGTCCCAGTAACCTCGCCCATGCCTCTCCCCCGAAAGGTTCCGCGAATTGTGCGGCGAGGGTGGCGACTTGCTCTAAATGATCGTCAAGCGGTTGCCAATGAGAGGGATCGTCGTTATTACTGTGTGCGTAGTAGTCCATAGATAATCCATTGTATCTTTTAAATTATTAATCTCAAGCAATACAAATTTTCCTTTTAAAGAAGGTGACTTATGAACTCCTGTTTTGAAGAAAAAGATGACGCGATTATTCTGAACGTCCGGGTGGTGCCGCGGGCTTCGCGGGATGGGCTGGCCGGATTGATGGGCGATGCCCTGAAAATCCGGATTCAGGCTCCGCCGGTGGATGGGAAGGCGAATGCCTATTTGGTGAAGTTTCTTTCCAAACATTGGAAGATTCCGCGCAGCCGGATTGAGCTGCTTTCGGGCGAGACGGGACGGAATAAACGGATTCGAATTTTCAACCCGACGAACGAAATACGGGCCGAGTTGTTGTCTTTTGGCGAGGAGTAGGCTAACAATATCGCCCATGAAAGGTACTATTTTATTTTTATCCGCAATTTTACTGTTTTCCGGTTGCTCTAAACAGGAGCAGAAAAACGAAAAACCGATTATTTTTGTGAGCATCCAACCGCAGGCCGGTTTACTTAAATCGCTGGTGGGCGACAACGCCGATGTCCGCACTTTGGTGGGCGAAGGGCAGTCGCCGCATTCGTATGAGCCGACGGCGCGTCAACTGGCCGCATTGGGCGAAGCGAAAATGTTGTTTACGGTCGGCGTTCCGTTTGAGAAATCGCTCCTGACCAAAATCAAACCGCTCTATCCTCAGCTTCCAATCATTGGAACGGATGCGCAGATTGAAAAGCGGTTGATGGGGCAGGAACACCATCACCACGACGAGGACGAAGAAGAAGGCGACCACGATCACGAAGATCATGGCGGGCCAGATCCGCACGTTTGGCTCAGTGCGGTCAATGCAAAGCTGATTACTGAAACGATGTATGCGGCTTTGGAAGAGGACGGGCTGGCCGATCCAGTGGCTTACACCAACTTGATTCAAACCTTGGAAACATTGGATTCCTCTATGGCGAAGCAACTCGCTCCCTACAAAGGCAGTCGCATTTATGTCTTCCACCCTGCGTTCGGTTATTTTGCAGATCGGTACGGTTTGGTGCAGGTTCCGATTGAACTGGACGGCAAATCGCCATCGCCCCGTCAGTTGGGGGATCTGATTGAAGCGGCGCAGGTGGATGGCGTGAAGGTGATTTTTGTTCAGAAGCAGTTCCCGGTTGAAAGTGCGGCGGCGGTGGCCGATGCGATCGGCGGTTCGGTGGTGCAGCTTAACCCGCTGGATGAAGATGTTGTTGCCAACCTGCAGCAAATCACGGAAGCTATTAAATCTTCCTATCAGTAAGGGTTAACCACGGAATACACTAAATACACGAAAAGACAGTACAGGAACTCTTTCGTGTATTTCGTGGTCAATATTTTATGAGTCAACCTATCCAAATTGAAAACCTTAATTTTTCCTACGGGCCGGTCTCCGTACTCGAAGACGCGAATCTGTCGTTGGGCGAACGGGAATTCGTTTCGATTGTCGGGCCGAACGGCGGCGGGAAAACCACCCTGCTCAAAATTATACTCGGATTGCTGGAACCGCAGTCGGGCTCGGTTTCTGTGTTTGGAAAAGTTCCAGAGATTGGAAGAAAACAAATCGGCTATCTCCCGCAATATACAAGTCTCGATGCTCTGTTTCCCGTGACGGCATTGGACGTGGTGCTGATGGGACGGCTGGGCATTACGCGCAGCCTGGGTTTTTATACCAAGTCCGATCGGGAGGCTGCACATGCGATGCTGTCGCGGGTTGGACTGGATAAATTTCACAACCGGCCGCTGAGTGCGCTTTCCGGTGGCCAGAAGCAACGGGTGCTGATTGCCCGCGCACTGGTTTCCGAGCCGAAGCTGCTGCTGCTCGATGAGCCGTCTTCAAGTCTCGACGATTATGTGGAGCAGGAGCTGTTTGATCTGCTGCAGGAGCTGAATAAAGAGCTGACGATTGTGGTGGTCTCTCACGACGTGGCCTATGTTTCGCGCTACGTGGAAAAGGTGATCTGTGTGAACCGCGTGGTGCACACGCACCCCGTCAGCGAGATCGACGAAAACCTGATTCACGATATGTATGGCGAGCATGTGCATGCGGTGCGGCACGATCAGGAGCAGGAGTGATGGCTGCATTTTTCCAGGCGTTGCTCCAGCATAGTTTCCTCCAGCACGCGCTGCTGGCCGGGCTGCTTGTGAGCATCTCGTGCGGGATTGTCGGCACCTATGTGGTGACGCGCCGCATCACCTATCTGGCTGGCGGCATTGCTCACTGCGTGCTCGGCGGCATGGGTTTTGCACGATACATGCAGGTGGTTCACGAGTGGACCTTTTTCACCCCGATGCTCGGCGCCCTGCTGGCAGCCCTGCTGGCAGCCTTCATTATCGGCTGGGTGAATATGAAAGCGAAGGAACGCATCGATACGGTTATCAGCGCCTTCTGGGGCATGGGCATGGCGATCGGCATTCTCTTCATTGCCAAAACGCCGGGCTATGGCGAAGACCTGATGTCGTACCTGTTCGGCAACATTCTGCTCGTTTCGCAGCGCGACCTGCTCGCCATTGCCGGGCTCGACCTGTTTATTGCGGCCACCGCCCTGCTCTTCCATAAACAGTTCGTGGCGGTCTGTTTCGACGAAGAATTTGCGCGCCTGCGGGGAATCAACACCCAGTTTTTCTATTTTCTAATGCTAGCGCTCACCGCATTGACGGTCGTGCTGATGGTTTCGATTGTCGGGATTGTGATGGTGATTGTGATGCTGACGCTGCCCGCAGCCATTGCGGGCCGGTTCTGCCTGCGTATGGGTTCGATGATGGCGCTGGCCGCCGGCCTCTGCGCCCTGTTCACCTTCGGCGGACTGGCACTCAGCTACGCCCCCGACCTGCCGGCCGGCGCGAGCATCATCGTTCTCACCGGTGTTTCCTATCTGCTTTCTCTGCTGTTTAAAAAGCGTTGATTTCTCAAATCCGGTAAGCGCGAACGGTCCGGGCGATACGTTATTCCGCTTACTTCCAGTCGACTCCTTGAAAAGATCGATAAAAAACTGCGGAGAGTGAAATTAACCGATGAGATGGTACGTCATCTGCTGTATATTTAAGATTGTTAAATAACGGAGATGAAACATGGCTGATCGAATTGGAAAAAACCGCATTGCTTCCGCATCGCTCGGATCGCCCTGGTCATTTGAGCTTTCGGGTGATCAGATTGTTGTCCGCTTCCTCGGTTTGATACCCGTTTCCAAAGTACACCTCGGTGCGGTGCATTATCTGCGGCTGGCCACACGCAACGAAGTGACCCCGCTCTACTTTTTACTAAACTGGCCGCAGATGCTTTTGGCGAGCCATCGCTCGGTCTGCCCGGTTTATATTCTGCAAACCCGCAAGGGACAGAAGCTCTTTCTGAAGATGGCCGGCGGTGCCCATTTCCGCTTACGTCAGGCCATTTCCCGCCACAGCGACCGCCGTTGCCACCAGATGGCCGCCTGACGCGTGTGGCAGACTTTCCTGTCTGCCCACCCGTAACCATAGAAGCGCAGACAGGAAAGTCCGCACCACCCTATTAAAAAAAGCCCGTCACGATGACGGGCTTTTTCAGTTCCAAGGTTTGGAAAAACGTTAGCCTTTGATGGCGGCCTGAGCGGCGGCCAAACGGGCAATCGGAACGCGGTACGGTGAGCAGCTGACATAGTTGAGGCCGGCTTTCGCACAGAACTTCACGCTTTCCGGGTCTCCACCGTGTTCTCCACAGATACCGCACTTGAGGTCAGGACGGGTTTCGCGTCCACGCTCGACACCGATTTTAACGAGTTGGCCAACCCCCGTCTGATCCAACGTCTGGAACGGATCAGCAGGAAGGATCTTTTCGCTGAGATAATCAGGCAGGAAGCTGCCGATATCATCGCGGCTGTAGCCGAAGGTCATCTGCGTGAGATCGTTCGTGCCGAAGCTGAAGAATTCAGCGGTTTCAGCAATCGCATCCGCCGTTAGCGCCGCCCGCGGAATTTCGATCATGGTGCCGACCATATATTTCACTTTAGCTCCGGTACGCTCGATGATCTCTTCCGCATTTTCACGAACGATCTTTTCGAGGAAGTCCAGCTCGGCTTTGGTTCCGATGAGCGGAATCATGATTTCCGGCAGGACCTTCACGGCTTTCTTCAGTTTGGACACTTTGCAGGCCGCACCGATGATGGCCTTGGTCTGCATGACGCAGAGTTCCGGATAGGTGATGGACAGACGGCAGCCGCGATGACCGAGCATCGGGTTGAACTCGTGCAGTTCCTGTACACGCTCAGATACACGCTTCGCCGGAACGCCGAGGCGTTTCGCCATTTCCTGCTGATCCTTTTTCGTGTGCGGCACAAATTCGTGCAGCGGTGGATCGAGCAGACGAACCGTTACCGGCAGGCCGTCCATGGCCTTAAAGATGCCTTCGAAATCTTTCTGCTGATGTTTCAGCAGTTTTGCCAGCGCAGCTTTACGGGCTTTTTCATCGTCCGCCAGAATAAACTCACGGATGGCCCAGATACGGTCACCTTCAAAGAACATATGCTCGGTACGACAAAGGCCGATCCCTTCCGCACCGAATGCGCGGGCAGCGATCGAGTCCGCCGGCGAGTCGGCATTGGTGCGCACATTCATCTTTCGGTTGGTGTCGGACCATTTGGAGATCTGCTCATACATTTTGAAGATCGGATCTTTTCTGGCCGCAACATTTCCATCGACAACCGCCGCAACTACCGGACTCACCTGGGTTGGAATCCGGCCTTCATAGACAGCACCCGTGGAACCGTTCAAGGAAAGCCAGTCGCCCTGCTTATAGACTTTTTTACCAATGGTGACGGTTTTCTTTTTATAGTCGATCTTCAGGTCGCCGGCACCGCAGATGCAGCATTTGCCCCAGCCACGTGCAACAACCGCCGCGTGGGAAGTCATACCGCCGGTGGAGGTCAAGACACCCTGAGCCGCCCACATTCCTCCCACGTCTTCCGGGCTGGTTTCATGACGAACGAGAACAATCTTTTCATCCGCATTCTTTTCAATGGCTGCTTCAGCCTCTTCGGCTTCGAACATGATTTTACCCACCGCAGCACCCGGACCGGCCGGAAGAGCCGAGGTGATGGCTTTGGATTTTTTCTCAGCGGAAATATCGAAGATCGGGAACAGGAGCTGTTCGAGGTCTTCGCCGGACAGCGACATCAGCGCTTCTTTCTGGTTCAGAATCTTCGGCTGCTTTTCACCGGTGTAGAAGTCAACACCGGTAGCCATTTCCACCGCCCAGCGAACACCGGCCAAACCGGTACGCTTGGCATTACGGGTCTGCAGCATAAAGAGCTTACCTTCCTGCACGGTGAACTCGACGTCCTGCGGATACTTATAATGCTTTTCGAGGCGCCCCATGATTTTAAGGAGATCGGTATACGCCTTTTTCCAGATTGGAGATTCTTCGTTCGGCATGTCATCGAGATGATTCGGAGTACGGATACCCGCCACCACGTCTTCGCCCTGTGCGTCGACCAGATATTCACCCATCGGCTTGGAATGGCCTGTGCCACCGTCGCGGGTGAAAGCCACACCGGTACCCGATTTTGCACCCATATTACCAAAGACCATCACCTGAACATTCACAGCCGTGCCCATCAGGCCGCTGATCTTATTGATCTGGCGATATTTTTCAGCACGTTCAGAACCCCATGAGCCGAATACGGCGCGGATGGAGAGATCGAGCTGTTCCCATGGATCCTGCGGGAAGGGTTTCTTCACCTTTTTCTGATAGACCTTTTTATAGATTTCAGTCAGCTCTTTGAGCTGCTCAGCCGTCAGATCGGTGTCTTCTTTGGCTCTGTATTTCTTCTTGATGGCTTCGAGTTCAACTTCGAAATCGTGATGGGTCAGGCCGGTATAAGGCCCCATAACCACATCACCGAACATGTCGATGAAACGACGGTAACAGTCCCACCCGGTACGCTCGTTGCCGCACTGTTCAATGAAACCGAGAACGGCTTTATCGTTGAGGCCAAGGTTGAGGACGGTGTCCATCATACCCGGCATGGAAACGGCCGCACCGGAACGGACCGACACGAGCAGCGGGTTCTTGGCATCGCCCAGTTTCTGGCCCATTTCCTTTTCCAGCTTCTGAAGCTGCTCCTTAAGCTGTTTTTCCATTTCAGGTGCATATTTGCCACCGGTTTTGGAATAGTAACCACATGCTTCAGTCGTGATCGTAAGACCTGGAGGTACCGGGAGATTCGCGTTTGCCATCTCAGCGAGGTTTGCACCTTTGCCGCCGAGTACCGCTTTCATAGTCTGATCACCCTCTGTGAGTTCCTTGGAAACTCCGTAGAAGTAGACATATTTTTTCTGAGCCATTTATATTTCTCCTTATTTTCTAAAAGCCAATACAGAACAAAAAACGGACTATTTTTAGCAGAGCCCCAAACAGAGTCAAGACCACCGCCTATATATTCCCCGCAACACTCGAAATTCCAGTATTTTCCAAGGTTTGGAACGGGTGCTAGGGAATTAAAAGCAAAATAAATATACCCGCTCAAAACAGCTTCGGATATGTTAGGTATATGCAGAATCATCCTGCCCAACCGAATCATTTCAGCGTCTCGCGTTCCGAGCTGCCGGCTTGCCGGCCGAAGCCTTGGCGAAGGCAGGCGAAGGCAGCGTTTACGCTCGCCGAGCTGCTGGTGGTGATTGCCATCATCGGCATCATGCTGGCTATTGCGATCCCGATGCTCGCGAACATCAGCGGGGAAACTCCGTTGGAGGCGGCGGCCCATTCCGTACATTCCGCTGCGAAGATGGCGCGGCAGCATGCGGTGGCCAACAAGCAGCCCGCCTATCTGGTTTTTCACGACGAATTCACCGACCCGGAACTGGCCTACCGGGCCTATGCGGTCTTTACGATCGACATCCACTCCCCGCCCGTTCAGGCGTCTGACGGCTATTTTATCAAAGACTGGGAAATACTGCCTGTCGGTGTGGTGTTCGATCCCGACATCAATCCCTCCGAAAATCTATTCAACGTGTCCGGGGCCGAAGGCTGGGAAGGCGGTTTGAATAAAAACAATCTACTGAAGATTGAAGGCGTTTCAGCACCCTTGGTGGTGTGCGGTTTTAAACCCAGTGGTGAAGTGGCATCGGCCACGCACCAGATTCATTTGGCGGAAGGCGCAGTGATCAACGGGCAGCCCCGCATCACCGTTCCCGGCGGTGGCCAGCAAATCCATTTTACAACCCTTGGAAAAAGCAGGCTGCTGGATACGCGCTATGAGGATTCGGGACAACTCATCATTCTGGATGAGGTGCCATGAAACAGCCGATTCCAATCTTTGGAAAAAAGCAAAAGCCGGGCTTCACCCTCATTGAAATCCTGCTCGCCCTGCTGGTGGTTACGATCGGAGTGGTCACGATGGCAGGTCTGCTGGGCAGCTCGCTTGATGCCGGCGACAAGGCCAGCAAGGACCTGCATGTCGTGAGCTTCGCGGACATGGTGCTCAACCACTGCCACGCGGAAGATTGGGAAAACCTGATGCCCGGCACACTGACCCTGAAGGACTATGCCGGCAATTCCACCACCCTGACGACCGGTACGACCGACCATTTCTCCAGCGAAGCTGTCGGCAAGGACGGCCGGTCGATCGAGCGCTTTACTGTTTCATACCAGCTCAATATTCAGAAAAGCGGTCGCGTGAAAACCGTGACGCTGCGCGTTTGGCCCGGATATGATATTAACGGCACACCGCGCATCTTCCACACCGAAATCTACGACTGGAAGAAGAGCGAATGAGCACCATGAAAAACAGACGCGGATTCACCCTGCTCGAGATCGTGGTCTCCATCACCCTGCTGGCCCTTATGGCATTGATGCTGGCGCGCATCTTCACGGAAAGCACCCGCGCCGTCGGTCAAGGCCGCGAGCGGGCCCTGCTCGATGAAACCGCGCGCTTCGTGCTCAATAATCTGGAGCAGGACATCAGCCAGGCTCTGATCCGAACCAATGTGGCCTTTCGGGTGGAACCCGGTACCGCCGGCGATACGCTCTATTGCATTTCCCCCGGCATTCGCCGGCAAACGGAAACCTATCCGCGCGACACGGCCCCGATCCAGTTCCGGACCGTGCGCAGCACCGTGGGCCTATCCGCCCTGAACGACCGGATCGTTTTTGAATATGCTTCATCCGCAACCGCCACCACCAAACGGGCCCTGAAAAAACTGATCGACTACTCCAACATCTATCAACCGCTCGATCTGTTGAAATCGTCGGGCCAGGTAAACTATACCGAGCGGCTGGACTCTGATTCCGGCGTGCTGAATCAGGCGAGTCTCACGTTTCTGGATTTCGACATCAATGGCGATCCCGACAGTAACTACGGATCGAACCAACTGCCGGACCCAGACGACCCTCCCCGCTTTGTGGATGTGCACATCGGGCTGGTTTCGTCTAAAAATATGCAGCAGGCCATGCGGCTCTATTCCGCGCAGGGCGATGCCGTTGCGCTCGATTATCTGAGCAAACGGGAGCAGGTTTATACCCGCCGCATTTTTATGCCCAATACGGGATTTACCGGAGCGGGGTTCTGAAATGAGCAGATGTGATTCCAATAAAAGCGGTGCCGCCCTGCTGATTGCATTGGGCTTTCTCGCCCTGCTGACTTTCCTGATTGTGGCCTTCTCCATCCAGACGCGCAACGAGCGCATTGCCGGCAGGGACTACCTCTCCGATGCCCGCGCCAAACAGCTGCTGCATACCGCACTGACCCGGGCCATGCTGGATATCGATTCCACCTTCAGCACAAACTATCCCGACCGCCTCGCCATCGGCTCACTCGGCAACACCGGTGTTCCAATGGTTGGAACCATTCATTTCAGCACAGAAGAACAGTATATTCCGCTGGGCAATACGGCCATTGCCTCCGCCTATCAAACCGCACGGGATGCCGCTCAGTGGGAAACGATTACGGTTTCCGATGCGGCCGATTCGGTGGCTGTCGGCCGCATGGGCTATGTCATCATCAACACCTCCGGGCTGCTGGATGCCAATTCCGTCGGCGGGCTGAGCGGCACCAGCATGCTCGAGCAACGTACTTCCGGACTTTCACCCCGGGAGATCCAGCTTGATCCCGATCTGCTTCCGGAGCTGACTGCCGTGGCCGAGCTGATCCAAGCCGATGGAACGAAGATCGAAACCGATGACGGAAATCTGGCGTTTATCCACAACCGGGAAACCGCGTGGCATCGCTTTGAATCACTGCGGGATGTTAAAACACTCAACAGCAACGGCCGGGGTGGCGTGATGGAAGGCGATCTTTCGGCCTTCAGCACCTTCTCGCTTTTTCCCTCCAACAACTTCCAATCTCTGGAACTCACTGAGACGCTTGATCCAGCACTGCTCGAAGCGAAGCTGGTGGTGGACTGCGGCCTAAGCCAACCGGAAGCCCAAGCCGTGGTTGAAAACTATTTCGACTATATCGATGCCGACGATATCCCGCGCAACCTCCTGGGGTCCAGCCCGGAATCCGTTCCCATGATTAATGAAATATGGATGGATGAGCTCAGCTTTTCCCAGACCGCGAACGATGAAACCAATGTGCGATACCGCGTCTCCGGCCGGCTCCATTTTGAAACGTGGTATCCGTTTGAAGACGAACCGCCCTCCGATTTTTCACCGGAGGTGAAGGCCTTAGACCCTGAAGTCGGGCCGGATGCCGTTGAAATTATTACCGGAGAAGAATTTATCGGGCAGACCGATTACATGACCGTCGTCTGTTCCTACAGCGACAGCTCCTCCAAAGCGTTCATCCTGCCGTTGGCGGAATTGGAAGAAGGCCCCGTGAGCGATGGAAAATTCAGTACCTATTCGTATGAATTCAGCTATGATGAACGCGTTTTGCTGGAAGTCCCCTTTCAAGTCAATCCGCCCCCCATGCCGGAGACACTGCACTTTATGGAAGACAGTATAGAGCTCACCCACTCTGTCGGAACACTGGATGCCGTCTACGAGTTCAGCCTATCAACCCCGTTTTTAGAAAACGGCGCGCATCCGGCGATTTATGCCAGCTGCGTGGATCCGCGTATCAACTCCGAATTCACCAATACGGATCACTGGCAGCTTTCCGAAACCGACTCGGCAAATGCCATCAACGAACTGGATGACTGGGGCGAGGAATCTGATCTGAACAACAAAAGCAGCATCCAGTTATACACCCGTAATGCGCCCATGCAGAATGCTGCGGAACTGGGCCACCTTTCACTTGGCACGCCATGGCGGACCGTACGGTTGTATGGTGGCGACGCTGCTTCGGAGCTGCATCCGGTACTGGATCATTTTCATACGGGCGAAGCCCTCCGCGATGAGCCGGCACGGCCCGGACTCATTAACCGCAACAGTCCGCACCGTGCGGTGCTGGCCAGCGCCTTCGTCGGCGCCCCGATCCAGCTTGAATTTGAAACCGGCCCGACAGACGCACGCATCACGATCGCTCAGGCTCAAGCCCTCGGCGAAAATCTGGCGGCGTATTCGGCCGAACGTATCCGCACCTCGCCCGGCCAAATTGGAAACGCCCTGTCAAACAATGTGCCGGACTGGGAAAACTGGACCGATGCGCAGAAAGAATCGATCGTGGCCAACACCTACCGGCTGTTCGGCGAACGCGACTCCCTTTACACCATTTTTCTTGTGGCGCAGGCCGGAACGGACGCAGATGAAAACGGTCGGATTGCCGACGACGAGGTCCGCGGAACCCAGCAGGCGGTGGTGACGGTATGGCGCGATCCCGTCGACCAAACCGCCGCCATCGTTTTCTACGGGCTCACGGACACGCTTCGCAGCAGCATCAACGGCGGCGAAACCTGGAGCACCCTGCTTGAAGCATTCCATCCCTGATTTTCCAACCATTGGAAGTTTCCAATGGTTGGAAATTCCCCTATACACGGCGGACATTATTTCAATCGATTTTCGCAGGAACCAACATGTATATTTCCGACTATCTCAAAAACAAGCAGGCGCTGGTCGACCTGGCCATCAAAGATTTTCTTCCGTCTGAACAGACGCGCCCCGCCCTGCTGCACGAAGCCATGCGCTATTCCGTGCTGAACGGAGGAAAGCGTATTCGCCCGATCCTCTGCATTGCCGCGGCGGAACCTTTCGGGCTGGCCGATCGCGACGTGCTGGCCCCGGCTGTTTCGCTGGAGCTGTTTCACTGTTCAACGCTGATTCATGATGACCTGCCGTGCATGGACGACGACGATCTGCGCCGCGGGCAGCCGACCTCCCACATTAAATACGGCGAAGCCAATGCCATTCTGGCCGGCGATGCTCTGATGATTCTTGCTTTTCAACTGCTGGCTGAATATGGAGATAGCGCAATCAGTCTGGAGCTGGCGCGAGCCGCCGGTTCGTGCGGTGTGATCGCCGGTCAGGTGGAAGACCTCGCCGCAGAAGGGTGTAAACCCAATGCCGATTTAATTAAATTCATTCACTTGAATAAAACCGCCATCCTGATCCGGGCGGCGGTGCGCATGGGGGCCATTGCCGGCGGAGCCCGCGAAGATGAACTGGAAAACCTGAGTATCTTCGGCGAAAAAATCGGACTGGCCTTCCAGATTGAAGACGACATTCTGGATGAAACCTCGACTGATGAAGTGCTGGGTAAACCGGCCGGTTCCGATGCCGAACAACATAAGATGACCTACCCTGCAGTTCATGGAATGGCGGAAGCAAAAGCCATGGTCAGAACGCTAACCAACGATGCGATTGCTGCATTAGATCTATTGCAGCGCGAAACTCCGGCACTCCGCGGCATTGCGGAATATCTGATGAACCGGGAATATTAAAGGCAACAGCAGAAAATACTTACTCCTCAACCACTTTAAGCTCAAGCATGGGAGGAACGGGCCCTTTGGCCGAGCAGATCCAGAAATCGTTCCTCCCCTTATCCAGGGTCAGAAGAAACTCATTCTCCCCGCATTCAAGGAGCGATGGATCAAGGTCCATTACTAAATCTTTATTCCTGCCGGCCCCGCCGCTGAAGATCGAAACCTCGACACGCTGGCCGTTCCCGTTTTTGCCGGGCTGAACCCGGTAAAGCCGCAGATCCCCCGCCCCGCCAATATCCAGCTCGCGTCCCAGCACCCGCATGCGGAGTTTAGCTTCCAGAATCTTTCCTTGCACGTCTTTAAGATCGAAACTCAGCAATCCGTTATAATTCCGAACCGGATCAACCGCAATCATCTGCGGTTCGACCGGGGCATTCAACGATTTCGTTGCTGTTGAGACCAGATGAACCATTCTGTATGGCACCGAAGCCAGAGGCCCGTCTGAGGAATCCACCAGGCAACCGGAGTTGACAACGACACTTTGTTCGCTGTTTTTCGAATTAAAACGAACGGCTCCGGATGAAACAGAAAGCCTCGTAATTTTTTCCGCCAGCAGCTCGAAAGTTGTTCCCAGAACAATCACTTCGGCATCACGGGTAACCAGGCGCATCGGCTTTTCTTCAGCCTGTTTATCGACGTCGGCCATTAAGCGGCCCTGCTCCAGCCGAATCCATTTGGCCCCATCGTTATCCGTGATGTATACCCGCGATCCGCCCGCCAGACTGATTTCCGTATTTTCTTCCAGATATTGGAACGAAAGCTGACACCCCGGAGGAATGACCAATCGGTCGCCTACCCGAATCTTCGAGGCGGCATTGAGCTTGCGCACATGTCCATCGTTCACCACAGAGATGGCCTGGCCTTCATAAACGAAATAATCCGAAACCCGCGCCAACGCTGTGGCGGAGGGTTTGGAAGCGATCATTTCCGAGATCGTCGCCGATTTGGAAAACAGGACGGTTCCGAGCGTGGCCACGATGGCTACCGCCGCCGCAATGGCCTGAATTTTTCGTTTCCGGGTTTTCCGGGGATTGAAGGAGATGATTTTTTGCGTCTGAAGATGATGGATGTGATGCAACAACCACTCATCACGCCCATGAGCAACAAACTGCAGCCTTGCATCCGGATCAGAGCGGAGCAGTTCCTGCAGCTCATTCAGTTCCACCGGCGACAGTTCACGCAAATAGTATTCTGAAATCAGATCCGGGGTTTTAGTGGAATCCGGTTTATTCATTTGATCGCCTCCAGCTGCTGCAGCTGGAAATCAACACATTTTCGGAGGCCGTTTTTCATTCGTTTCAACAGCCCGTAGATACCTTGAATGGAACGGCCGACCGTTTTGGATATCTGTGAACAATCAAGCTCTTCCACATAGCGCATCTGCATGATATGGCGCTGTTTCTGCGGCAGTTTTTCAACACATCGTTTCAGAGCAAGCTGTCGCTCGGTAATCTCGTCATTATCATACGAAGTAAACATGGGCACGAAATCCTCGAGCAACTCATAGCTGATATTCAAAGCGTCTTTACCCTTGGCGCGATAGTGGCGCTGAATCTGGTTGCGTGCAATGCCCATAAACCAGGGTAATGCCGGGCGTGAGGTATCATAGACCGAGGCTTTTTTGGCCACAACAATCGCGATTTCCTGCAGAATATCCTCCGTGGCATGATAATCCCGCGTGGCGGAAAAAACGTAGCCACGCAGTTTCCCCTGGTTCGCATAGAACCGGCGCAGCAATGTTTCAATGAGTACGGCTTCTGACATCGTTCACCTTTATTAACACAGCATAATCTACGTTCACACCCTCTTTACGCGAAGAAATTAAGGATTAGTCTAAAAAGGTTGAAAAATTTCCAAGGGTTGGAACACAAGAGTCGGTCACGTTATCAGAAGAGATGTTCTGCTCGCAATCAGCCCATGATATCCGTAGAAATAATTGGATGACGTACTTCGACCTCACCATTGCAGAACTGCTGCTCCGACTGGGCCTGGGTGCCGCAATTGGATTCTGCGTGGGTTTATCCGGCGTCGGGGGCGGTATACTCGGAATGCAGGCCACCTCGTTTGTACTGGGCCTTGATCCGATTCGGGCCGTCGGAACCACCAGTCTCTATCTTTTCCTGACGAACATTGCGGCCTCCATTCAGCATATCCGCAATAAAAACGTCTCGTGGGGCTCCATCTGGCCCGTTCTGCTCGGCGCGCTGCCGGCCGACTTTCTGGTCTCGCGCTGGATCAGCGCACAGGGAACCAATCCCGAACTGAAAGCCGGACTCGAAAATCTGATCCTGTTCGTTGTTTTCGTGGCCATCGTTGCCATGGCCGTGAACACCCTGAAAAAAACCGCAGACCCGGATGCGACACCCGGCGGGCGCATTTCCAATTGCTGGAAACGGAAAGTGATCGGATTTATTTTCGGCATCGCTTTCGGATGTATTGTGGGAGCAACGTCTGTCGGGGGCGGCATCCTGCTGGTACCGGCGCTGATTCTGCTCGGACTCTCCTCGCACCGCACCGTTGGAAGCGCCATTTTCATTACCATGACGCTCACCTGCATCACGGCTTTCACCTACGGCATTGAAGGCGAAGTCGACCGCGTCACAGCCATCACCATGGCCATTGGCTCTCTGGTCGGCGTTTTCTTCGGATGCCGCTGTTCGATGGGCATTCCGGATAAAGTTCTGAAAAAAACCATGCTCGTGATTATTTTCAGCATCGCCGTCGCCATGCTTTTCACCCGCACAAAATAGGCTCATTATCAGATTCCGAGAGAGATCGTGTGGCGCGGACTTTCCAGTCTGCGCTCCTGTTGCTCGGAGTGGGCAGACAGGAAAGTCTGCCCCACATTTTTCAGACATTGCACCCAGAAATGGCGCGATGCTAAATCGTGAAACTGATGTCCGACGGCATGCGTGCGAAGACTTCTTCAATGGCATGCTCGTAGGTCCCGAAAAAGTTTTCCCGGCCCACCCGCTCCACCAACCCGCTGCTTTCCAGCACTTCGAGCACCTGCTGCTTCACCCCGACAAACATCAGCTGAATGCCTCTGTGCCGCAACTGTCCGTGCAGCTCCTTGAGCATCTCCGTGCCGGAAGAATCAATTTCATTGATCCCGCTGAAAATGATCGCCACATTCCGGCTCTCCGGAACCCGTTCCAAATGCTGATGAACCTGATCTTCAAAATAGGCCGCATTGGCGAAAAACAACCGGCCGTCCAGCTGGATCGCCGGCAGATTTCGGTCCACTTCCAATCCATGGAAATCCGCATCGCGCAGCGCACCGTCCGGGTGCCGACCCAACAGGGAAACATGCGGTCGCATCATTTTATAGAGGTGCATAAAGATAGAAACCGATGCCCCCAGCAGAATGCCCTTTTCCAGCTGCGGTGCAAAAAACAGCGTACCGGCAAATGTCACCCACGCCGCAACGCCGTCGGCTTTGGTGACCTTTATGAACGACGCAAGCTGCTTGAAATTCATCAGCTTGATGACGGCCGCAATGATGATCGCCGCCAGCACTGTTTTCGGCAGGTAATAGAAGAGCGGCGTGCAGACCAGCAGAAAAACGAGCACAAACAGACCGGTAAAAACGGCGGCCAGGCCGCTACGGGCCCCACTGGCAAAATTCAAGGCTGAACGGGAAAAGGACCCGTTAATCGGCTGCCCGCCGGAAAAAGCCGCACCGAACGAAGCCAGCGCCTGCCCGACCGCCTCCTGGTTCACATTCAGCTTTTGATGACTGCGCGCCGCAATACCGCGCGCCACGGAACACGTTTCCATGAAACCGACAAACGCAAAAATCAGCGCCCCCGGCAGCAGCTTCATTGTATTTCCAAGGTCTGGAACCGGCCAGACCGGTTTTGGCAGCCCCGCCGGAATCGTCCCGACAATCGCCAGCGGATGCGCCGTTTGCACCGGATCGCTCAAACCCAGGAAATAGACCGCCGCCGTGGCCAGCGATGCAATAATGAGCGCCACCGGCACCCGCGGAAAAAAGCGGCGGCCGACGAGCAGCAGAATTAAGGAAACCGCTCCGATCAGCAGACTGGCGACATTCACAGAATTGAGCTGACTGAACAGGCCGGCCAAATCGCCCAGCATATGATCCGAACGCGCCAGCGGAATCCCGAGTATTTTCCCCAGCTGCGAAACGGCAATCAAAATACCGCCTGCATTAATGAAACCTTCAATCACCGGGCGCGAAAGAAAATTGATGATGAAGCCCAGCCGGAAAATGGCAATCAGCGCCCAGATGATGCCGACCAGAAAACCCAGCTGAACGGCCAGTTTCACATATTCGGCCGATCCTGCCGCGGTCAGCGGCATCAGAACAGCAGCCACAATCAGCGCCATCGTGGCACCCGGTCCCGTTTGAAGATGTTTTGATGACCCCCAGAGTCCTCCAAGAATTACCGGAATGAAGGCGGCATAGAGCCCCGCCCATACAGGAAGCCCGGCCAGTTCGGCATAGGCCATCGACTGAGGAATCAGCACCAGCGCAACCGTAAGCCCTGCAAGCAGATCGGAACGTATTTCCGCGATCCCCATCGGGAACCACGCAACAAACGGAAACCATTTTTTACTCAATAAACGCACAGATTAATCACCTTTAAAACGCCTTTAATATGTCTATTCCGATAATATATCAAGCTTTTGATTCCGTATCTTAATCCCACCCAAGTGATCAGGAGCCGGAAAAAGTTCATGTCCCGATTCAAGGGAATCGGCAACGTGGACGCGCATTCCTTGTTAAATGAAAAAGCCCCGCCGAAGTGGCGGAGCTTTTTGCGTTCCTGACCTTGGAAAGTTCCAAGGGTTGGAAGTTTATTTCGAGGCGTATTCTTTCACGAGGGCATTGCCGACGATGTCGCGCTGAATCTGGTTGGTGCCTTCGTAGATCTGGAGGATCTTGGCATCGCGCATCATCTTTTCGACGGGATATTCCTTCATGAAGCCGTAGCCGCCGAGCACCTGAACGGCATCGGTGGTGACGGACATGGCGACGTCGCCCGCATAGTATTTACACATGGCGGAAATCTTGGAGACATCCTTTACGCCGGCGTCGAGAGTACGGCAGGCCGCATAGGTAATGGCACGCGCGGTTTCGACTTTGGTGGACATTTCAGCCAGCATCCAGAGCAGGCCCTGGTTGGCAATGACCGGTTTGCCGAACTGCTTGCGCACCTTGGCATATTTGACGGCTTCGTCGAGTGCGCCCTGCGCAAGACCCACGCCCTGCGCTGCGATACCCGGACGGGAAACGTCGAACGTTTTCATGGCGAGCAGGAAGCCCATGCCTTCACGGCCGATTACATTTTCAGCCGGCACTTCGCAATCTTCAAAAACGAGCTCGCGGGTGGCGGAAGCGCGGATACCGAGCTTGTCTTCTTTTTTACCGAAGCTGAAGCCGGGCGTGTCCTTTTCAACAATAAAGCAGGAAACGCCGCGCGAGCCCTTGGCTTTGTTGGTGACCGCAAATACGGTGTAGATATCCGCTTCGCCGCCATTGGTGATCCACTGCTTGGTGCCATTGAGGATATATTTATCGCCTTTTTTCACGGCCGTCGTCTGGATGCCGCCTGCGTCGGAACCGGCATTGGCTTCAGTCAGACCGAAAGCCGCCCATTTTTCGCCGGTCGCCAGCGGAGAGAGGTATTTCTTTTTCTGCTCGTCGGAACCGCCGATAATGATCGGATCGGCGCCGAGAGCGTTGGCCGCATAGGATACGGAAACGCCGATACAGTATTTAGACATGGTTTCGATGGCCATACAGAAGCCGAGCTGATCCGCGCCGAATCCGCCGTACTCTTCCGGAATGTAGAGCCCCATCAGATCCATCTGAGCGAGTTCTTTCAGAAGGTCCGCCGGGAAGATGCCCTTTTCGTCGAGCTCCGCACGAACCGGAACAATGCGTTCTTTACCGAAATCGTCGATCAGGTCGATGATCTCCTGTTGCTCTTCACTGATTCCCCAATTGATAGCCATGTCTTTCTCCTAGTTAGTTAACCCATTTCCGATTGCCGATTTTTGATTGCCGATTTGTCGCCTTGTCCGCCGGAGCCTTGGCAAAGGCGGAAGTCCCATAAATCGGCAATCGGCATTCTAAAATCAAAAAATTATTTCCCTACTCCCCTTGCGCTTCGAGGAAGCGTTCGGCTTCCAGCGCGGCCGCACAGCCGGTACCGGCGGCGGTTACTGCCTGACGGTAGATCGCATCGGAAACATCGCCCGCCGCATAGACGCCTTCATATTTTGTCTTCACGCCGTCAGCAATGAGATACCCGACGTCGTCCATTTCCAGTTGTTCAAATGCATCAGTGTTTGGCTTATGGCCGATCGCCGAAAAATATCCAGAGGCTGGAATATCCCTCGTTTCGCCGGTGTTCACATCTTTAATCCGCACACCGGTCACGCCGGAATCGTCGCCGAGAATTTCGTCGATGGTAGAGTTCCAGGCCATTTCGATCTTCGGGTGGTTAATGGCCCGATCGGCCATGATCTTGGAGGCGCGAAGCTCGTCTCTACGGTGGACGAGTGTGACCTTTGAAGCAAACTTGGTAAGAAAGGTCGCTTCTTCACAGGCGGTATCGCCGCCACCGACGACGACGACCGGAACGTCTTTATAAAACGCGCCATCGCAGGTGGCACAGGCGGAAACACCGCGGCCCATAAATTTCTGCTCCGATTCGAGGCCCAGGTACTTGGCAGTTGCTCCGGTGGCAATAATCACCGTTTTGGCTTCGATCGGTTCACCAACCATCATTTCGAGCTTAAACGGACGCTTTGAAAAGTCGGCTTTGGCAACGGCGTCGTATTCCGCAAAGCGGGTTCCGAAACGAGCCGCCTGCGCTTTAAACTTGTCCATCATTTCCGTGCCGTCGATGCCATCGGGGAAGCCCGGATAGTTTTCGACTTCGGTGGTGGTGGTGAGCTGTCCGCCCGGCTGCATGCCTTCAATAACAAGTGGATTGAGGTTGGCGCGGGCACAGTAGATTGCGGCGGTCATGCCGGCGGCACCGGCTCCGATAATTACAACATTTTCCATATCAGTATCCTTTGTAAGTTGGATTATTGGATGAATGGATTACAGGATTGTTCCAGACAATTCAAACCGCCAATCCACTCAATCAATCATCCAAAAGTCCATTGCAGCAGGCTGCTATGCTTTCGCTGCGGCGATCTGCTTCTGGAATTCAGGAACCAGTTCGTGCAAGTCGCCGATCAGGCCGAAATCGGCAATATCGAAGATCGGCGCATCGGGGTCCTTATTGATCGCAATAATCATGTCGGAACTCTGCATACCGGCCAGATGCTGAATCGCGCCGGAAATCCCGCAGGCGATGTAAACCACCGGACAAACGGTTTTACCGGTCTGTCCCACCTGGTGATGGTGCGAAATCCAGCCCGCATCCACCGTGGCACGGGAAGCCCCGACCGCCGCGCCCATTTCAGCTGCGAGGTCGTAGATGACTTTAAAGTTCTCAGGCTTTCCAACACCGCGTCCGCCGGAAACGATGAACTGTGCCGCGTTGAGGTCGATGCTGTTATCATCGGCTTCGTGAACCGATTCCAATCGGCGCATCCGTTCAGGCACGCCGGAAAGGTCGACTTCATATTTGATCTGCTCGCCGGTTTCGTTATCAGACAGCTTGGTCTTTTTGAAAACATTCGAGCGGACGGTCGACATTTGTGGTCGATGATCGGGACAGATGATGGTGGCCATAATGTTTCCACCGAAAGCCGGACGGGTTTGCAGCAGGTTGCCTGCTTCAACATCGTAGTCGAGTTCGGTACAGTCAGCCGTAAGACCGGCATCCACCATAACGGCCACGGTCGGTGCCAGGCTGCGTCCGATCGTGGTGGCTCCGTAGAGCACGATTTCCGGTTTCACTTCGTTGATCAGCTGAGCAACGGCCCGGGAATAGTAATCGTTCTGATAGTCGGCCAGTTTCGGATCGTCGATGGTATACACCTTCTTCGCTCCGAAGTTATAAAGCTCCTGACAAAGTTCGGCGCCATTGGCGGAAGGTAGAACCGCACAAAGTGTGAAGCCCGCTTTTTCCGCCAGAATCTGACCCTGACTGAGAAGTTCCTGCACCACACCGGCAATCTTGCCTTCGCGTTGCTCCGCATAGACCCAAAGTTCTTTTGTGGTGCTCATAATACGTGCTGCTCCTTCATTTTTCCGATCAGTTCCGCGATCATATCAGCCGGTTCACCGGACAGGATTTCTTTGTTCAGCTTAACCGGCGGAGCGAATACCTTGGCGACCTTCGTCGGAGATCCCGCCAGCCCAATATTACCTTCTTCAGGTTGCAGCTCTTCAACGCCCCAGCAGGGAATCTCGGCCTTTTTGGCGGCCATCTTTTTCTTCAGAGAAGGCATACGCAGGCTGTTGGCTTCTTTCACAACGGTGAGCGCACAGGGTTTATCGACATCCCAGACTTCGTAGCCGTCTTCCGTAACCTTATTCACCTTAAAGGTATCCCCGGTAACTTCCACCGCTTTGGCATACGTGATCATCGGGAAATCAAGAAAATGCGCCACACCCGGCCCCACCTGCGCAGTATCGCCGTCAATCGCCTGTTTTCCGAAGAGCACCAGATCGACATCTTCGATTTTCCGAATCGCGAGATTGATAGTGTACGATGTGGCCCACGTGTCGGCTCCACCGAATTTACGATCGGAAACCAGAATGGCTTCGTCGGCGCCGTGCGACAGTGCGGTACGCAATGCCTGCTCCGCCTGCGGCGGTCCCATGGAGAGCACGATGACTTTTCCGCCGTGTAAATCCTTGAGCTGCAGCGCCATTTCGAGCGCGTTTTCATCGAACGGATTAATGATGGACGGAACCCCTGCCCGATTCAGCCGATTGGTCTCACGATCGATCGTGACCTTGTCCGAATCCGGTACCTGCTTAATGCATACTACGATGTTCATAGACATCCCTTTCCCGAGTTAATAAACAAAAGACCGATAGTAGTTAAAAGGGCCAATGCTCTCAAGTGGAATCACGTATCAATAGCACGCATTCCCCGAAAGTTACACTCGTTGAAAAGGGTACTGACATTGAAAATGCTGAATACAAAACGGACATTCAGGCCGTCGCTGAGTCCACCGCCCCTTCATCCCTAAATCTGACACGGCATAACTCCCGTACCCGACAAAACAAGAGATGGCATCGTCTTCTTCCAAACATTGGAAATCACTTTCGGTTGACTCGCCTTTACTAAATTACCAATACTCCGATCATTATTTAAGGAGAGCAACTATCATGGATTTTGACGTAATTGTTATCGGAGCGGGCCCGGGCGGATATCCGGCGGCCATTAAAGCAGCCCAACTGGGCGCAAAAACAGCCATCATCGAGCGCGAATGGCTTGGCGGAACCTGCCTGAACTGCGGATGTATTCCCACCAAAACCCTGATTGCCGGCGCGGAAGTCTATCAGAAAATTCTGCACGCCGAGTCGTTCGGCATTAAGGTCGGGAAACCGAAAATTGACTATCCGGCCATGAAAAAGCGCAAGGACGATGTCATCCAAACGCAGCAGGCCGGTATTGCCTATTTGCTGAAATCGCACGGCGTCACCCTCTTTGAAGGACTCGGTTCGTTCCGCGATGCCAACACGATTGCCGTTAAGAAGAGCGACGGCTCCACCGAGACCATCACCGGCAAAAACATTATTATCGCCACCGGCTCCACCTCCACTGTTCCGGGCTTTATTCCGAAACACGAGCGCATTGTGGAAAGCCGCGCCTTTCTGGAACTGGAAAAACTGCCGAAAACGCTGATGGTACTCGGCGGCGGCTACATCGGCTCCGAGCTGGCCTGCATGGCGGCCGGTCTCGGCGTAGAGGTCACGATTGTTGAACTGCTGCCCGACATTCTGATGTTGCTGGATAAAGACATTCGTAACGAGGTTAAAAAGCATATGAAGAGCGAGCTGGGCATGACCCTGCTGACCGGCGATGCGATGCAGGATATCCAGGCTTCGGAAAAGAGTGTTACTGCCAAAGCGGGCGACAAAACCATTGAAGCGGATATGCTGCTGGTTTCGATCGGCCGCAGCCCCGTTCTTGACGGCCTCAACATTGAAGCCGCCGGTGTAGCTGTGAATGAGCGCGGATATGTGGACGTCGATGAACTCAGCCGCACGAATGTTCCGAACATTTTCTGCATTGGCGATGTTTCCGGCCGGATGCAGCTGGCGCATGCCGCCACCTCGCAAGCCATGTATGTCTGCGAGCTGATCATGAAGGAAGAAGAGAAAATTGAAGAAGTCGTGATTCCGGGCGTAATCTTCACCTCTCCGGAAGTGGCGCTGGTCGGCTATACCGAAGACGAGTGCAAAAAGCTGGGCCGCTCCGTCAATGTCGGGAAATTCCAGTTTAAACCGCTGGGCAAGGCGCAGGCGGCTAACGAAACGGAAGGGTTTGTGAAAATCATTGCCGACAAGGAAAGCGACATCATTATCGGCGCCCAGTGCGCCGGCCCGCATGCCACCGACCTGATCAGTGAAATGGTTGTGGCCGTTCGCGAGGAGATCACCGCGGAAGAGCTGGGCAACACCGTTCATGCCCACCCGACCTTCGCGGAGATCTGGATGGAATGTGCGCACGCCCTGCATAAAGGCTGTGTGCACGCGCCGCCCGCCCGCTAGAAAAACTTCCAATGATTGGAAAGGTGCTCGCTACTGTTTGGCGAGCTCTTTTTTATTTTCAGCCTCGATGATCTTGGTTCTCAGATGCGCCGCCTTGATCCCCCGATTCATCGAGTCGACATATGCACTGTATTCCTGCGCGGTGAAATTGCCGGATTTCAGTGAGTATTCGGCGACCCCCTGCTCATTAACGCTCCAATTGAGGAATGCATCGCCTGCGGCGTCTGCCGGAGGCCGTTGCAATTCCAACCGCATGCCATCGGCCAGCACGATGTCGCTGGTGATTTTCATATTCAGCGGAAACATGACCTGAAACGGATTTTTCCGATTCTGCACACTGCGCACACCGAGATGATAATGGGCCCAGAGCGGCTGAATATCCAATTCCACTTTTTCAGTTAGATTGGTCGGCAGCGGATGCCCCTGCGTGTAACTGATGTTCAGCTCCAGATCTTCAGACGGATCAGTCACGTGCTTTGCCGTCATCGACTGGACTTGCACACCAGGAATGAGATAGGCCACATTTTGCTGGAACCATTCCGGCCACTTTACCTTTTGCTGATCTTTTAATGCACTGCGCATCCAGGAGGCATAGTAGCCGCTGAGCACAACCTGTTCCGTAATTCCAACCGGCGCTCCCGGATTCACGGACACCACTCTTCGAACGGTGCAGCTGCTGGAGCCCGGTTGGTAGTCCGGCACCTTAATCAGGCGCGGCTCCTCCGAATCCAGCACGAGCACCTGCTGTTTATTCAACCCTTGCGGCACGGAAACAAAGGCATCTGCGTCCTGATCCGTCGGATCCACAAACATGCCGCCGCGGATTTCCGGGAGGTAGGCAATCATGTGGTTGAACTGGTCCGTAGTGAATATTTCGGTGTAGATATCGTCACCGGTATTGGCCAATACGAGCTCGCATTTTACGCCAACGGCTTCGAGCATGACCTTGAGCAGCACGGCAAAATCTTTGCAGTCGCCATATCGGTACGAAAGGGTGTCGGCCGCAGTGTCGGGAATGTATGCATCGCGCCCGAACTCCAGCGGTTTATAGGTGAACGATGAGCGGATCCACTCCATGACAGCCGCATATTTTTCCTCCGCAGTCTCACAGCCGGCCACCAGCTCTTCCGCCTTTTCCTGCGGTTCTTTACCCATTTCCAACTGTTCCTGAATCTCTTCCAGATAAGCCATTCCGCAAGCCTGCCAGGAATTGGTTTCGCCGCCGAGCGCAACGCCGGGCACAAACCGCTCGACCGGAATCTGCTGAGGCTCCCACTTGTAGGCATAGGCCCCGGGCCCCATCCACAGCACGCCGTTTTCCACGCGCGTTTCTTCAACGCCGTTAAAAGCACGCACGGTTACAGCATCCACATCCCCGGCCAGATAAACTCCGGAGTGCAGCACCGGATAGCCCGCTGCCATGAAGTGGCGTTTGAAATAGAACTCGTCCGCATGGGAAGAATAGCGCCGGGTGACCTCCGCCTTGATGGTGTATCCGGGTTGAAGATTCGGCACGGGAATCACGAGTTTTTTATCTTCCGAAACCAGGCCATCGGAATCGTCGTCCAGCACATAAAAATCTTTGATCGCACCGCGAGCAACAACCGTCCCGTTGGTATCCAGCACCTCCAGTTCGTTCACAAAAATTTCCTCCGATGTCGGGTCGAATGAATATTCCAATGAACTGAAGGAGGAGATTCCGGCATCATCCAGCACTTTAATTTCAAATAACGTGGTGCGCTTCAGTTCGCCCCCTTGCTCATATTTCCAAAGCGTCAGATGAAGCGCATAATAGGCCCCGAACTCTTTTCCAAAGTCTGGAACAGGTTTCCCGCTCACCTTTTCCGCCAACGCCGCCGGCAGCTCCACGGGGTCGATCGAATCTTTCAGCAGACTGTTGTCACCCTCCCCTAATTCAGCGGATAAAATCCCCAGCCATTCCTTCGTGGTTTCGTTCCTCGGATTAAGCTTCAACGCTGTTTCCAATGTGGTCTTGGATTCCCGATACCATTTGAGCTGATATTCGCAGTACGCCTTTTCCAGATAGGCATCGACGGTGGCATAGCCCTTTTCAATGAGCTGCTCGCTCACTTCCAGCGCTTCATTGTAGAGCCCCAGTTCCTGACAGGCATCAATCAGCCAATAGGCAATATCGGCTGAGAAGCCCTGACGCTCCAGGAAAGAGCGCGACAGCTCCGCCACGTGCTCATAATCCCCTTTTGAATAATACAGATCCAGTTGATGCAACTGCAGTCCCACCCCCGGGTTGGGCTCCATATAATCAGCAAACAGAACATCCAGCCCATCCCACATGCCGTTATCCGCTCGCAGCCGTGTCCAGTCCATAAAGTCATCATCATTACGGTAGCCCTTTTCAAACAGAGCCGAATAGGCCGCATCAGCCTCATTCACCTTTCCCGCGCCATAGAGCAGCGTCGCTTCCCAGCTTTTAACGATCTCCGTTTCCCGGATTTCCGCCGACACTTCATCCAGCAGCGCCAGTGCTTCTGCCTGCTGGCCCAACCGATGATGCGACGACAGAATATTGCTGAAATAGAGGGCATTGGTTGCATCGCAACTGAGGCCGGCCGCAAACCAATCAACCGCTTCCGGAAAACGGCCGGCATTATAAAAACCCAAACCAACCCGATTGATCATTTTCCCCTGCGCCGCACGCCGATCATCCGACAGGTTTTCCAAAGATTGGAAGTCAAATTCCGGCGGGTTATACACAACCGAACCGAAAACCTTCCGCGCCGCCTCGTCCAAACCATCGGCCTGCCCCGCCGGGCGCCAGACGGCCACCAGATAGGCCAGATTGGTCGCAAACACGACCTGCTCAACACAGTCGTTTTCGCCGTTGGAATAGGAATAGACATAAGCAGGCATTCCCTGAATGGTCACCGACTCCAGCTGATCCTCTTTAAGCGGCTCCTCAAATCCGTAGAGCTCGAGATAGGCTTTTTGTACCATTTCCGGCGGCGCATCCTCCAGCGGCAGCGCCATGGGCACCACGGTGAAACGGGTTCCATCCGGATACAGACCACCGACATCCGCCAGAAAGTCGGACGCATGTATCTCGTTCCAGGCCATCCAATCGCTGTCCCGCAAATCAACGGCATAGCCGAACTCCTCCGATTGATGCTTTCCGAACGGGCCGCCGCCGGAGCCATAGGCCCGCTTCTCCGCATCGATTTGGCAGAAGCCTTCCAGGATCTGATCTGCCTGTTCCCGCACCTGCTCCTTGTTTTTCCGACCGGACCAGAACATGAGCTGATAGCAATAGCCGTTCCGCACACCACACCAGAACAGATAGCTCATCTTCATTGAACCAACGCTGGCATCCACCTCATAGCGCCGTCCCTCAAACGTTCCAATGCTTGAATGGTCCACCTCTGAAAAAACGGCGGTGGGATCGCGCAGTTTGATGTTTGCATGAGAGATGCTCACCAACTGATCTGCCGTCATTCCGACTTCAATGCCCGGGCATTCCGCAATAACCGCCATATATACTTCAGGATTATGGCGCACGAGCACCAGACAGCTGTCTTCATTGATGGTCGAAGGCTCAAGGCTCATCCAGTTTTTATTCGGCAGAGAGAGCTGAAAATTAAGCTCCTCCATCGAATATTCAGTTTCCCTGATTTCTTTTGCCAGATTCTGTGCAGCTGAAAGACGGGTACGGCCCAGCATCCCCCCAACCAGTCCGACCATAAAGAGAGAGAGGAATACGCAGTTCAGTCCAATGGCCCAACCGGCCTGCTTACGGCCCTGCTTATATTGCCGACGCGTTCCATCATCATTAAAGCTACGGCGATACATCGACAGCCCAACAATCGCCAACGTGACTCCAACCACGGTCAAGAGACAGATCAGCACTGCACCGCCGATTGTCACAACCGAATGAAGCAACCCCGCCGGCAGAACTGCCTTAAGGATCTGCAGGACCTGCATCAGCAGAAAGCCCACGACAGTAAGCGTCAGGCTGTGAACGCAAAGCGTACTGGAGGATTTACGCCGTGCAATGGAGAAACATTTACTGATCCCGATAATCGACATCACGATCCAGAAAACATTACCGAATATTTGTCCATACTCCGTCGGAGTTTCCACCACCGCTATTACATAACCCAACATAACCAACCCCCTGAAACCAGATCACACGTATATCAAAAAAGTTTAATGACCTCCCGCCAATTGGCAACCCTCTACGAACATAAATTATAAAAACCTGTTCCACAGCAAGTCCCGTCCAAAACAGATCGTTTAATTCGTCCGTTTTATAAAGCGTTTTAAGGTTTGCAGGAGTTGACCCTCCGAAACCAAACCGATAGCTTCCCTCGCGTTATTCAGGAAACAAGCGATTTTTATTATATGAAAAAAACACTCTCCATTTTAATTCCCCTACTGGTTGCAGTACATGCGGGCCTGGCGCAGGACACCATTCTACTCAACAACGGGGATAAGCTGACAGGCACCATCCTGAAGCAAACCCCCGAGCAGATCGATTTCAAATCCCCCGCGTTCGGGACCGTCAGCCTGAACCCGCATGACATTAAGGAAATCAAGATCGCGGATCCCTCTCTGGAAAAACTGGGCGAAATCACGGTCCCGGCAGAAGCCATCGCAAAAAATGAAAAAACAACCGGCAATCTTCCTAAGACAAATGCGCCTCCGGCACCGCCTGCCAAAAAAGAACCGGTAAAGATGAAAAAATGGACCGGCCAGGCCGGATTGGCCATTGCCATTCGCCAAAAAACCAGTTCCAACCAGATCGGAGTCATTCGTGAGGAAAAATATGAAACGTATCGCCTGTATGGGAATATCCAATGGAAAGGCAAACAGAACAACCTGAACTGGGATTGGGTCTACCGCTACAGCAGCGATGAATATCAAATCCGGGACGATTTCTTCAGCGTTGCTCAGGTTTACAAACATTCCTTCAATAACAATAATTTATATTCCTCGGCCAAAACCCTCTATCTGCGGGATTATAATCGGCGTATTGAAAATGAATTTCTGCAGACCGGAGAACTCGGAATAACCTGGTTTGATAAAGACTCAAACATCCAGCTGGAAACCTCAGCCGGCGCGGGTTATCGCATGTATCAACGCCTGGATCCCGCACGAATCGCAAGCAGCACAATCAGTCAGCCTGAATTTATTTTTGATGCAAATTTCCGTTGGAACCTGATCAATACGTTGGCGCTGACTCAGAGTTACACGCATTTAGGCAACCTGACCAACTATCAATTCGTCTTCTCCACCGGCTTTGAAAATAAACTGGTGCAGGATCTGTTTGTGCGCATGGAATATCGGCTCGACCGCGACACAGAAGTCTATTACGACGATAAGGGCTATTACGACAAAGCGCTGCTCACAAGTCTGCTGTATAAGTTTTAATTCGCGGCACCGTTTGGCGGTCAATGGAACAGAAAGAGCTACGCGGATTTCCAAAGTGACAACTTATATCAGGACCGGACAATTCACCTTTTTTCTTTTCCCTGACACCGTTCTTCGACTGAGTTACATTGGTACTGAAATTGATCTCCTGGTTAATTTAAAAAAAGTTCGTTCCGCACTGCTAATCCCCTGCAGAAAAAACCGTTGTTTTAAGGAAGAACTCGTTAGGAACCCGGTCCAGGGCCATCCGGAATCGAGGAAAAACATTAGGTTTATTTAGCATCGCCGCCAATTGACACCCATGGGGCAACTCCCTATATTCATGCTCTTTTACGGAAGATGCTTTCTACGAGGATGAAATACGAAATGAATGATTTAGATCGTTTGCGCCACTCCACAGCGCACGTTATGGCAGCTGCGGTTTGCCGACTATTTGAAAATGTACAGCTCGACATCGGCCCTTCAACCGAAGATGGCTTCTATTATGACTTTGATCTGGAAGCCCGCCTGACGCCGGAAGACTTCGAGCGCATTGAAGCGGAAATGCAGAAAATCGTCGATGAGGACCTCCCTTTCGACTGCAAAACAGTTTCCCGCGACGAAGCCAAAGAATTGCTGAAAGACCAGAAATACAAGCTCGAACGCCTGGCTGATATTCCGGAAGGCGACGACATCACGTTTTACACCTGCGGCGAATTTATGGATCTCTGCCGCGGCCCTCACGTGGAAAGCACCGGCAAACTTCGTGCGTTCAAAATCATGAACATTGCGGGATCGTACTATCGCGGCCACGAAACCAACCCGATGCTGCAGCGCCTTTACGGCACAGCCTTCACCAATCCGAAACAGCTGCGTCTATATTTGAAACAGATCGAAGAAGCCCAGAAGCGCGATCACCGCAAGCTGGCAAAAGAGCTGGACCTGTTCTCCATTTCCGAGCAGGTCGGTCCCGGCCTGGTGAACTGGCATCCGAAAGGCGGTCGCATCCGTTCGCTGATCGAAGACTTCTGGAAGAAGGAACACTTCAAGAACGGATATGACATCGTCTACACCCCGCACATCGGCAAAGCCAACCTGTGGGAAACTTCCGGCCATCTGGATTTTTACCGTGAAGGTATGTTTGCCGCCATGGATGTGGACGGTCAGGAATATTTCGCCAAGCCGATGAACTGCCCGTTTCATGTGGAGATCTATAAATCAGATCTCCGCTCCTATCGCGAGCTCCCGCTCCGCTGGGCCGAGTTGGGAACCGTTTACCGCTACGAAAAAGCCGGCACCCTGCACGGCCTCTTCCGCGTGCGCGGCTTTACCCAGGACGATGCCCACATTTTCTGCACGGTTGAACAGATTGAAGACGAAGTGAAAGAAGTGATCCGCTTCTGTAACTTTATCTGGAAAACCTTCGGCTTCACCGAGGTGAAAGCCTATCTCTCCACCCGCCCCGAAAAAGCGGTCGGCGAAGAAGCCCGCTGGGATACGGCCACCAAATCGCTCGAAGCCGCTATTAAAGCTGAAGGCCTGCCTTATGAAATCGACGAAGGCGGCGGTGCATTCTACGGGCCGAAGATCGACCTGAAGGTGAAGGATGCGATCGGCCGCGAGTGGCAGACCTCGACCATTCAGTTCGACTTTAACCTGCCGGAACGGTTCGACCTTAAATATATCGGCGACGACGGCGAAGCGCATCGGCCGTACATGGTGCATCGCGCCCTGTTCGGCAGTATTGAACGCTTCTTCGGCATCCTGACCGAACACTATGCCGGCGGCTTCCCCGTCTGGCTTGCACCGGAACAGGTGCGCATTCTTCCGCTGTCCGACGATCAGCTCGACTATGCGGATGAAGTACTTTCCAAACTTCGGAACGCGGAATTCCGCGTGACGATTGACACAAAACAGGGCAAACTGAATGGCAAAGTGAAGAATGCCCAGCTCGACAAAGTGCCGTATATGCTTATTATCGGCAAACAAGAGCAGGAAAACGGACAAGTCGCTGTGCGGCATCGCCTTTCCGGGATGAAAGGTGCGTGCAGTTTAGACGAGTTCATCGCCCAGCTTAAAGAAGAAGAGCTGGATAAACGAACAGTAGACATGGAGGTATCAGATTAGTAAGCAAAACTTCAGAGGACGGCAGCAGCGCGAGCCGCAGGTTCGGATTAACCATCGTATCCGCGTTCCGGAAATCCGCGTCATTGATGCAAACGGCGATCAGCTCGGCATCATGAAAACAGGCGATGCGTTGCGTCGTGCCCAGGCATATGGAATTGATCTGGTGGAAATCTCCCCCACCGCCAAGCCGCCCCTATGCAAAATCATGGATTACGGCAAACACAAATACGACCAGGAGAAGAAGAAGAAAGAGCAGAAGAAGCACCAGGTGCAGACCAAGCTCAAAGAGGTCAAATTCCGTGTCAACGTGGGCGACCACGACTACGACACCAAAATGCGTAATCTTCGCAAATTTATTGAACATGGCGATCGTGTAAAACTGTCGCTCATGTTCCGCGGGCGTGAAAATGCGCACCGTGAATTGGGATTGGAAGTTCTCCAGCGCGTCATTAAAGACACCGAAGATATTACTTCCGTTGATCAGGCACCGCGGCTGCAGGGCCGCTTCATCAATGCGGTCCTCGTACCCAAGAAAAAAGTTAAATAAACAACGCACAAAACAACCACCGACCGGGAGTTATTCTACAGTGAAAACTCATTTATTGCGGTACCCGTTGGTCAGTTGCAAAAAGAAGGTGGTGCTCTTCGCGGCACTCACCTTTTTTTTATGCCTGTCACGGACCCAGGCACAAACAAATACCGCCACCGGCACGGTGTATGGAAGTAATATCAATGGTCCAGCCATCACCTCCTTCAACGATGGATCAGCGGATCTCGCGGTTCAGAATCCAGCGACCACACAGATTACTTTCGACAAGGAAGTCGATGGTTTCATTTCGATCAGTAATAACTTCAGTTCATTCGACCTGCTCGCAACCGGCGGAACGCTTACAGGATCGGAGACCCCCACGTTACATATAACCGGAGGAACCAACCTGTATATTACAGGAGGCACCTTTACCGGTGGCTCAGAAACGGTTTTTTCCAATGATTGGAACGGCGCCATTGGCGGTTTGATCTCGGGAACGGCGACCACGGTTGTTTCCGGAACCACGTTCACTGGAGGAACGCTGACCATCATGGACAGTACAACCGGCGGCCCACCCCCGATTCCCGGCCAAACCAATTCAACGACTTACCAAACGCCGGTTGCCCAGGGCGCAGACGGGTTTTATGTGGAAAACGGCTACCTGCTTCTGACGGATGCCTCTTCCATGACCGGCGGGGATGGGCAGGAAGCCGATGCCACGCGTAACGATGTCTTCGCCTCGGGCGGAAACGGGCTCTCATTAATTAACAGTTCAGCTGTAATCAGCAATGGAACCTATCAAGGCGGGAATGGAGGCATTGCAGAGGTTTCCGCAAGCTACTCCGCTTATGCTCAGGGCGGGAGCGGGCTGTATGCCTCCAACTCCACTGCGGTGATTTATACCGGCACCTTCACCGGCGGTGCCGGCGGAGAGGTTAACGGCGAAGTTGCGGCAGGCGGCTCCGGACTTGTTGGCCTCGACGGCTCCTCTATCACAAACATCGGCGGCTCCTTCACCGGCAGCGCAGATATTCCCGCCGTTCAGCTTTATAACAGTGATCTTACTTCGCTGGGCGGTCTTTATACGGGCGGCTTACTCAGCTCAACCACGGGAAGCGGCACGAACACACTTAGCCTGCTGGGCGGTACGTTCGATTCTATCTCCTTCATGAACGATTCCTCGAATGGTGTGCAATTCGTCACGGCGAGTAATCTGGTCGTTTCTTCCGGGATTTATCAGGATGGAGGAAGGATTGAAATCAACAATATCGAAGATTCCGGCTTTATGAACCTCGAGGTTGAAAGCGGCTCTATGATCTTTACCGAAGACCTGACTCTGACAGGATCTCTGGCCCTCAACTCCGCAGACAGCAAAGCTGTTTTTTTCCAGGGGTTGGAAGTTGCAAACAATGCGACGGTCGATCTCGGCATAGGACAAATTGAAACCGCAGGTGCTTTTAATTTAATGAGCGGGGCTGCGCTGAACCTCACCATCGTCACAAACCTGAGCGGTTCCATCACCGCCGGATCCGCCGACTTTTCAACCAATGCTTCTTTGCTGGTGGATGCCAGCCTGGCCGGTTTTACCTCCGGCCTATCCACCAACACATTCCTTGTCACCACCGGTGGAGTCAGTGGGTTTAATACCAATGATGTACTGACGGAAGTGCTGGTTTCGAACAATACCAACGTGCTGGGCAGGACCTCCTTCAGCGGATTCCTGATCAATGCGAACAATCTATCGGCGCTTTTCAGCACGGCCACCCTCAGCAACTACTGGAATGCAACCGGCAAACTGGCTGTTCTGGCAAATGAACTGGAAGTCCTCGCACCGGCTGAAATGAATGCTGCCATCAACAGCCTCGGTCCTGATGCTTCAAAATCGGCCATCGAGGAAACCTATTTTACTACACCAAATACTTTTCAAGTTGCAAAACAGGGCCTGGATGCCGCCGTCGGTCTCTCTCTCTCCCGAGGTGCCGAATTCCGTGAGCAGCTCCTGCTGCCCGCCGGAACTAAAGGTCCCGCTTCCGCCGTAAACAACGATTGGCGTTTCTGGGCAAAATTCTATGGTCAGTTTTACAGCCGCGGGCAGGATGGGCTGAATCCGGAATACGATGCTGACATCCACGGCGGTGTTGTTGGAATGGACAAGAGTTTCGGCAATCTCCTGGTGGGCATCAGCGGAGGCATGGGAAACTATTCCATCACAGCAGACTCCGACGCCGATCAGGGTATCGATGCCTATCAGGGCTCTCTCTATGCCACCTACGGAAAAGGCCATGCGTACATCGATGCCGGTTTGGCCTATGGCATGAATCAGGTGCAATCCCAAACAGCCTACCCATTCATTCTTGACGGCGAATTCGACGCTCAACTGATCAGCGGCTATCTCGGCGGCGGCTGGGGTTTCGGAGTTCCAACCATTGGAACTCTTCTCACTCCGGTTGCGGCGGTGCGGTATACGCTGTACCAGCAGGACCCCTACACCGAAACCAGCACCACGGCCGTCCCCCGCTCCTTCGATGAATTTGATGCCGATTCATTTTCCGGCTCAATCGGTTTAAATGCAGCCTCGCTGAACAACATTTCGCTCAGCACGTTTGCTTTCAAACTGGAGGGTCGCGCACACTGGATACGCGAATTTAATCCGCAGCCCGGCGATCTCTCCTACCAGCTGGTTGGCGGAAACAGCAGCTATCTGATTGCCTATCCCTATCTGGATGAAGATACTATCCAACTCGGTTTCGGCTTCATCTTCTTTAATAATATGAAGCGGTCTCAAAAAAATGTGTTGCTACGGTTGGACTTTGATGAGCTGTTCGGCGAAGATTTCAACTCGCATAACCTGTCAGCAAAAGTTATCTACGCGTTTTAACGGGGAAGACAAAAAAAAGATGGAACCAGAGCGAACCTTCGGGTTCGCTCTTTTTTTCATGTTCTACTCAACCCGCAACCGAATGAAACCATGCGATGTAGCGGGAAGAGCGTTTGTAATAACATTAAACGTCTCGCTCAACCGTCCGGTGGAAACGATTCCTGTTAACGGAACCCACGAACCAGCAGTAAGATTGTCCGTTCGTTCCGGATGGTAGGTTAATCCATGCTCACCGCTACGTTCGGGGTAGATATAATGTAGACGGTTCGTATTCCCCGCAACGGCGAACTCGATCGGATAGCCCGTACTGGCAGCATTTTCAGGATCGCCTCCAAGGGCATATTCCAGAAGATTATTGAAAGAATCGCCGTCAAGATTATCAGTCATATTGGTAAAGCTCTTCAATCCGGCAAAAGTGGATATCCAATCCCCATATGCGGGATTCAGTGTTGGTTCCGTCGCTATCGGCAGTACCCTGAAACCATATTCAGAGGACGGAGATGAATAGGTGATCTCAACATCCAACCGGGTTCTGCCCTGAGTTAAGGATGAAGGGAGAACGACTTCATTAATACCCCAACCGAATGTAGAGTTGGTATAGTTCAAATCAACGTGACTCCATTGTCCTGCCACCATTCCATCAACGCGGACTATTGCGGCATTCGTGGTTGCACTGAAATTAGATAATGACTGAAGAATCACTCCATCATTCTCCGGAGGAATACTGACCGAAAAGGCGGACTGCATGATATTTGAAAAGCCGGGAACCGTCATATTTTCCGCATCAATTTCCGCTTTCGGCGTAATATACTTTGCGGTATTCGTGGCGGGATCCCCATTGCAAACGTAAAAATGGTCCGCCGCATTTGCAACTCCAATCTCAGCCCCGATATACGATGCAGCATCTTTTTTCTGATAGCTGTAGGTAACCACGGAATAGTACCCGGAGTCATATACGGGGTATTGTCCATGTTCAATGGTAAACAGCATAGACGAGGTCCAGCTAATCGGGTCGGCAATATTAAATCGATACGCCTGCGTCCAACTGTCCGCACCCTGGCAATGATACTTAGCCGGCAAACCATGATAGGGCATGCAGAAAAGCTCCGCCTCCTGATTCGCGCCCTTATCCCCGTAGTCATTGTAATAATAGGCCCCGTTAAACCAGTCTTCATTTCCGGTACCATGAATGAACGGATGTTTTGTCCCATCGATATAGATGCGGGCATCCCCTTCCAGATAAGCCATCCCATAATACCCGAGTCCATTTCCTTCCATGTAGAGCGAAAGACCGGCGAACCGGCCTGCACAGCCGGACTCATCAAATAAAACCAGATCTCCGGCCTCAATCGAATACGCGGCAGATCGACGACGCGCATGGAAGTAGCCAGAATCAGCTGCATCATACACCTGCGAGTTCGTCGCCACTTCAAATTGGAAATTTGAAAGTACGACTCCAGAGCTGTTGGAAAACAATATTTCGGCACTGTCCCAATACGGCATGGGGAAATAGCAATACCAGTTTCCGTTCGTTCTCATGCCGATCGGCAGACTCAAAACCTCCACTTCTCCAACTGCAGAGCCGAAAAATTCGCCCAGTGGAATTGAATCAACTGTCGTCATTCCATCAAAGTTCATACTGATGAAGCAGTTTGCCAAAACTTCAGCAGGTACGGGGTCGAAATCAAATTCCAGAGATTGGATCACACCCGCTCCATGAACATTCAATAAGCTCCTGATTTCTCCCGGTTCGACCGCATCGCTGCCAGTAAAATACTGGTTCCCGCTCTTCGGTTTGGGATCATTCCCCGCCTGATGCAGATAGTCAGCAACAGCATCATACGTATTCGTTCCCATCCAGGATTCCACCGCAGTACCAACAGGATAATCCTCATAGGTAATATTGTAGTAGGATATAGGTGAAGCTCCGCAATCCGTTATCAGAAGTGATTTTTCATAAGGAAATGGAATATAGCAAATTCGCCCTCCAGCTGATTCCGTCGGCCCCGCAACAAGAGGATAAGGAAACATACCGGATTGAAACAACTCATAAGGCGTTACGGAAAAAGAAGCATTTGTTTCTCCGTCAAAATAAAAGCTGATTCTCGAATCCTGCTCTTTAGCACCGGTAATCCACAGGCGGGTTACACAACCGGGCCCTTCATCATAAAACATGGTCCGCTCGCCGTTCCGCTCATATAGCCAGCTCTTATTATCTGCCGCTTCAGCAATCCGCTTGAAAGAGCTGAATTCATAGGTTCGGACCTCGCATTCCAAAATTGGTATCGACTCAAATTGAGTCATCCGCTCCAATACTCGGTTTTGAACTCCGAACGCCGGCAGGGCACCGGCGCAAATACACAGAACTATCAGTTGTTGATGAATGACTCGCATTCCATTCTCCCGAAAAATCAGTGCTGATCCAAGAGCTGGAAAGTTCCAAACATTGGAACTATTTGCTTTCGAACAGCGCAACAGCAGCTGCAATAAAATCCTTAAACAGCGGATGAGGTTTGACCGGCTGTGATTTCAGTTCCGGATGCGCCTGCGTGGCGACGTACCACGGATGATCTTTGAGTTCAATCATTTCCACCACACCAATGTCCGGATTAATTCCGGAAAGGATCAGCCCGTTTTCTTCCAGCTGCTCACGAAAGTTATTGTTTACTTCATACCGATGCCGATGCCGCTCGGAAACCTTTTTCGAACCGTAGGCTTCGAATGCTTTGGTCCCCTCTTTCACATCGCACGGGCAGGCGCCCAGACGCATCGTGCCGCCTTTATCCACCACATCCGTCTGCTCTTCCATCAGACACACCACCGGATGCTCGGTTTTCACACCGCGCTCTTCATCGAACTCGGTGCTATGAGCGCCGGTCAGGCCGCAGACATTGCGGGCAAATTCAATGACTGCACACTGGAGCCCCAAACAGATTCCAAGGAACGGAATTTTATTTTCGCGGGCATATTGCGCCGCACGGATTTTACCTTCCATTCCGCGCGAACCAAAACCGCCCGGAATCAGCACACCATCAACCGTGTTCAGAATGGAGGGATCATCTTCGATATCTTCCGCCGCCAGCTTGATCGCATCAATCTTATAACCTGCGGCATAGCCACCATGATACAGCGCTTCATAAACCGATTTATAGGCATCCTGCAGTTCAGAATATTTCCCAACCACGCCGATGCGGACCTTACCTTTCGGATGCTTAATCGTATCGATGAGTTTTTCCCAATCAGAGAGCGGTTTGGAAGGCTTGGCAATTCGGAAACGGTTAAGGATAATTTCATCGAGTCCGGCGCGGGAAAGAACCAGCGGAATTTCATAGATCGATGTTTCTACGTCTTTCTCAACAATCACGCAGTCCTTGGAGACATTGCAGAAGAGCGACAGTTTATCCAGATGCTCACGCTCCAGATCCACTTCCGTACGACAAACCAGCACATCCGGCATAATCCCGATTTCGCGCAGTTTCGCGACACTCTGCTGGGTGGGTTTGGTCTTTACTTCTTTGGCCGCTGCAATGTACGGGACATAAGTCAGATGAATGAACATCGAGTTGTCACGCCCGACTTCCAGTGCCAACTGACGGATGGCTTCCAGGAAGATGAGCCCCTCGATATCACCCACCGTCCCCCCCAGTTCAATCAGGATGACGTCGGGGTTTTCAGCTTCCAATGCCTGGATCCGGTCCTTGATCTCATTGGAAATATGGGGAATCAGCTGAATCGTTGCACCAAGGTAGTCACCGCGGCGCTCTTTCTGAAGCACATCCCAATAGACACTGCCGGCTGTGATGTTGCTCTTCTGAGAGGTCGGCTGGCCGGTATAACGTTCATAGTGCCCCAGATCTAGATCGGTTTCCGCTCCGTCGTCGGTCACATACACTTCGCCGTGCTGGTATGGGCTCATGGTTCCCGGGTCAACATTCAGGTACGGATCCATTTTAAGCATCCGAATGTTCAGACCGCGATTAATCAGAAGTCGACCGACGGATGCAGCGGTGATGCCTTTGCCTAAAGAAGAGACGACGCCGCCGGTGATAAAGAGGTATTTTGCCATTAATTTTTTCCCATATTTACAAGTGCTGTAGCGTTTAAAAAATACGGGAGAAGAATCTATCGCCATTCCACGACCGGCACAAAGCCTAAATTCCGATTATTGGAAAAATCACATTTTCCAATCCCTGAAAGTCGCTCGAAAGTCGGCAAACCTTATTGTTTTTTAACCTCTCAGAGGCTAGATTGGGCGATCTTTTTTACAGGGGAAGACTCCGGAGCGAATATAAGGAACTGATTTGAATGAAAATACATAGAATAGACGGACAGACTCTACTCACAATTTCCACGCTATTGACGACCTGCGCCCTGAGCAGCCAGGCTCAGGACCTTATCTATAATTCACCTACCGGATCGGTCACAACGATTACTTCGCCAACCAATGCCGCGCGTCTTTTTGTCGGAGTTGATGAGGCCAATAATCACCTGCACCTCGAGAATGGAGCTCTTCTATCCGTATCCCTTTTAGCAGAAGTCGGCCAGCAATCCTCAGCGACCAACAGTCTGCTTTCTGTTGAAAACGGTGGACAGATGGTCGTTGGAAATGCCGACACCAACAATCTGCCTGCCAGCGGAATTCTGGTTGGCGACACCTCCCGAACCGCTGAGATGAAGGTCGATCATGATTCACGCATCATCACAGATAACCTCTACGTGGGAGCCGGTTCGAACGAAACGGGAAAAGTGAGTGCCGAAAACGGTGGCAGCATTGAAGTGACCGGCGATGTGGTTGTCGGGGCCATTGACAGCCAAAACAATGTAATTTCGCTTCAAGACAATGGTTCACTGCTCATTGATAATGCCGCCAATCTCCAAATCGTAAATGACCCCGCTGCAACGGAAGAACTGAATGAAGTTGTTGTCGGCTCGGGCAGTTCTCTACTTATTAAAGGTGATTTGTATGCCCCGGACCTGATCAACAAAGACGGCCTGAACTTTGAGTCCGGTGCCGCACTAGGTGTTGGAGGCGAGCTGACCACGGTTGATAATGCCATCAATAATGGATTAAATATCCTGTTGGATGATTCCCTGTCAACCAATCATACCGCCCAATGGACTGCTTCATCGATTGATGTCGGCACTTCCACAGACAGCAATTCTCTCACGGTTAAAAATGGCGCACAGGCAACCTCTTCCGGTTTTGTATATGTTGGGAAAGACAGCAGTGCAACGGATAACAGCATCATCATCACCGGATCCAATTCCACCTTCACCGCTCAGGAAAAAGTATTCATCGGAGCCAATGGATCACGGAATGCGCTGGAAATTCTGGAAGGGGCTTCGGCAACAATTCATGCCGACCTGAAGTTAGGCTCATCTGCAGGTGCAGCCAACAACACGCTGGAGGTTGACGGAACGAACAGCAGCTTGACCGTGAATGCCGATGTATTCATTGGTGTCAGTGGAGCGAACAATGCAATGACCGTATCCGATGGTGCATTGGCCACATTCAGCGGGGACCTGGATATCGGCCAAAAAGGAAATGATAATAGTGTCACCGTGAATAACGGTGAACTGACTACTGATACTATCACCGTTGGATCTGAAGGCGACAGCAATGACCTCATTGTGACAGGCACCAACGGAGTGTTAAATGCTGCCAGCGTCGTCATCGGCGATGAAGGCGATTCAAACACCTTTAAGGTGAGCGGCGGAGCGCAGGTCGAAATTACCGATACCCTCTCAATCGGAAATGAAGGCGACAGCAACTACATCCAGCTGAATGACAGCAATTCAACCGTTCGGGCTGGCTCCGATGTTGTGCTCGGGGCAAACGGAGATAACAACAAAATCTATATCTATGGAGGAACGCTTGAAGCCGGAGCCGATGTTTATGTCGGCTATACCAACGAAACCGAAAAGAGCACCGTTCAGATTTCCGGAACCGATGCAAAACTTGAAGTTGCGAAAGATTTATTCATCGGCTCGGATGTCAGTTCAAATAACTCGGTGGTTGTTCAAAACGGAGGGGTACTTCAGGTCAACGGTCGCACCAATCTGGTCTTCGGCACCGCCACAAACAACACCATCACCATCGGAAACAACGGCTCACTGAAAACAACCGATTGGGATGCTTCCATTATTGAATCCAACCTAACCTTCGAAACCGGTGCGGGGCTTTGGTTAACCGGTGAATACACGGGGACCAACTCACTTGAAGGAAGCCTTAACCTCACACTGGATGGTACCGGTGCATCATGGGTTACAACCGATATGCTGGTCGGTATCGACACCGATAATAATTCACTCACGATCACCAACGGAGCGTCAGCTCACGCCATGGGTAATCTCACAATTGGCGAAGCTTCCGAGGGAAATTCGATCTCCGTTGGCGGCTCCGGTTCTTTATTGCAAGTGGACAATAATCTCTCCGTTGGCACAGAAGACAACGGACCAATTTACTCACTGGTTGAGAATGATGTATTTGTGACGGCCGGAGCCAGCATTTTGGTTGGAGGCAATGCAGCACTCTATTCGGGAGCTACCCTGACCGTTGACTCCAAATCTCAGATGGATGTCCAGGGTAATTACAGCCAGGACCGCTTTTCCTCACTCAATATCGGTATTAGCAGCAATCAAACGGCACCGAATCTCGTGGTGGGCGGCTCCGCTGATTTTACGAGTTCCTACAATGCAGAGGAAAATTCAATCATCCGAATCTTTAATGAGGGAATCGGCGAATCCAATACCATTGCAATCGTGCAGGCCAATGAAATCACACTGGATGGAAACAAGGCAACCGGCGGTGCATTCGAAGCTAATATTGCATCAAACTCCCTGCTCGGATTCACCGTAACCATCACCAATAATGTGTCAGACTATTTCATTGTCTTAAGCGACTTTTTGGAACGCAATATCGGAGAAGCAGGAGAACTGAACGGTCAGCTGCTCGATGTTTCCATTGCAATCGAAGACATGGCAACTGCCGGCAATTCTAATGCCACGGCCATGATCGACATTATCTCTCAGCTCGACTCCTCCCGGATTCAGCCGGTAATGGATTCCTATTACGGCGAAAAGGAAAGCGCGCTTCCGGTCCTGAACGTATTCAACCTCGGCATCCAAAATGTTGCAAATCAGGTCACGATGCGGGCCGACAATACCCGCAGCCGCAATGGTATGGCCTCTTCCACCGCAGATTTCGACAAACCGGAGGGTCCTTCCGGCCCCCATGAATCCGGGCAGGAACTGCAAGGATGGATCAGCGCTTACGGCACAAAAGGTTCGGAAAGTGCAACAGGTGGATATCAGAGCTATGATGTCAACATGAGCGGCTTCATGATTGGAGCCGATGCCGCGTTGAACGAAAACTGGCTTCTGGGCTTCGCCGGCGGTTCCGGCTCGGCAACTACCGACGAAGCCGATGGCGGGGAAATGGATACCAAAACCATCTATGCTTCCGGCTACGCCTCCCTGGGAACCAAAGAGTGGTTTGCCGATATGGGCTTCATCTACGGCAACAACAAAGTGGATGCAACCCTCGGAACAACATTCGATACCAAAGCAGATTATTCCTCCCAGAATGTCGCGCTGTTTTTCGGGGGCGGAAAAGAAATTGCGGGCAGCTATCTGATTTTCACCCCCGAACTTTCCTTCCTCGGAAACTTTTACATGCAGGAAAGTTACGAGGAAGAATCCTCAAATGCCGTTGGTCGGCAGGTCGACAGTATGAATACATTCAACCTGCAGAGCACACTGGGTTCGAGCATGGCGATGTATCTAGGTATGGGCAACGTGATATTCAAACCCGAGCTGCGGGCTTACTGGGTGCACGACTGGATGGGCGACGACGAAACGGTCAACTATTCGCTGATCGGCGGAACCTCCTCCTATGCCATGCAGCTCCAGGCTCCGGAAGAAGACATTCTGAAACTTGGAATCGGTTCTTCCGCCAAGTGGGGCGATTATCTGGAAATACGACTCGATTTGGATGGCCGACTCGGTTCCGACTATCGCGACTACACCCTGCTCGGCTCGCTCCGCTACCAGTTCTAATTCTTCCAATCATTGGAAAGCAAAAAGGGATCGCAGTGCGATCCCTTTTTGCTTTATGTCGCCGGCTTCCGTCGTCCGACTACACCACGTTCGACCGTTGCGCCCCGACTCTATCCACTCCCACTTCAACAACGTCCCCGGCTGCCAACAGCACCTGCGGACTGCGCGCCGACCCGATTCCGGACGGCGTGCCGGTTGCAATAATATCCCCCGGATTAAGCGTCATCCCCTGCGAGATGTATTCAATCAGAAACGGCACATCAAACATCATGTCCTTGGAGTTTCCATCCTGTAAAACCTCACCATTATGTTTCTGCCAAACGCGTAGGTTTCCAAGGACTGGAACTTCGTCCGAAGTCACCAGAAACGGGCCGAGGGGACAAAACGAATCAAAACCCTTCCCGCGGAACCACTGGCCATTAGCCTTCTGAACAATCCGTTCGGTGACATCGTTCAGCACCGTATAGCCAGCCACATAATCAAGGGCCTCCGCTTTCCGAACCTTGGAAGTCCTTTTCCCAATGACCACGGCCAGCTCGGCCTCGCCATCCACCACCTGAGACTCAACCGGTAAATGAATCGGATCGAACGGGCCATTCAATGCTGAGGTGGCTTTCGAAAACAGAATCGGCTCCGTGGGAATTTCATGCCCGAACTCTTTAGCGTGGTCGGCATAGTTTGCACCCACACAGATGATTTTTGAGGGCCGCGCAACCGGAGGACCAAGCCGTACGCCCTTAGCAGCAATAAAATTCGCACCCGGATCGGCCAGCAGAAGCTTCAGTTGCTCCACCCCGTAATTCACAAAAAAGTGTTCATTGTAATCCTCGATATGAAAGGCGAGCGCCCGCACATCCAGAATGCGGCCATCCTCCATCCATACACCCGGACGCTCTTTTCCCTTTTCTCCAAACCGACATAATTTCATGACTGATCTCCAGAATTTATATTCGCGTACCAGATTAACGTGGTTGCATCGTTACGCAATACGTATTACGAAATACGTTCTTATGTGCGGACGATTTACACAAACCAAAAGCCGGGAAGAAATTCTGGAGCAGCTCGCAGAGATGGAGCTCCCGCCTCTTTTTCATGGGCGCTACAATATTGCCCCTACCCAAACCGTCGCCGTGATCCGCCAGCAAAATCCGAATACTGTCGACGAATGCATTTGGGGATTCGAAAATCCGCGCTCAGGCGCGACCGTGATCAACGCCCGCTCCGAAACCCTGTCCGAACGCCCGATGTTTAAAAACCTGTTGTATACCAACCGATGCCTGATTCCTGCCGACGGGTTCTATGAATGGAAAGGCAAACAGCCCTACTATTTCCAAACCTTGGAAAAACAGCTCTTCGCCTTTGCCGGACTCTGGCAGAACGGCCGCTGCGTCATCATCACCCGCGCGGCCGACCGAAATATGCAGGGCATCCACGACCGCATGCCGATCATCCTTCCAACCAATAAATGGACGACCTGGCTCGCTCCGGATATTAAATCCAAATTGACGATCGTAAGTTTGGATTTAACATATTCACCACCGGAGCTCACCGTCCGCCCTGTTTCGCCGCGCGTCAACAAGGTCGCAAATGACGATCCTGACTGCCTCAGTTCAAGCGGGATCCAAACCGATCTGTTTGAATAGAAAACCCATCACCTCTTTATCAGATTTCCCCGGTCGTCCTGAATCTCGACACTGATTCGACACATCGTTTTTGTTCCATCCACTTCCGACACCATAAACTCGATCGTCTCGACATCGGGAGTAAAGACCAGCAAAATCGGAATAACGGTTTTTGAGACGGAATAGCTGTAGTAAGGAATCCCCTCCAAACTAAAACTCTCCTGTTTAGGAGCGATGCTCTTTCTTAAAATCGCTACTCCGGAAATATGAATATTTTCACCGACAAACTGACGTTTAATCGAAAATTGAATTCCAAGATTCGCCAGATCTTCCTGATGGAAATCATCTAAATCAGCATCATAGGGTTTTATTCCGGATTCGTTGGCGACCACCCCCATTTTGGAATAACCCGCCCGCGGAGCCGAACACTGCCAGGGAGCCGAAAGTACACGTTTATCTCCATTGACATCGATCTCATAGATTTCGGCCGCAACCTTGAGCATTCGCCTATCTACAAAAAATAGTGATGAAATCTGCGAACCGGAACCCAAGACACGGCATACCGCCAGTAACTGGCGGTAATTAACCGGCTCATACATGCTCGAATACCCGATGCTCACCGGCCTGCCGGAAAGTTGTTCTGCCGTGAGTGCTGAAATATCAATGCTCTCGCCATTAAGCACCACCTTTCCATCGGCATAAAGCACCAGATTATCGCACGCTGCGGTTTTTTCCTTGCCGAAGAAATACAAGTTAACGTTAACCAGTTCAGGAGCAATATCGGCGGCATCCATTTGTTCCAAAAAGCGCAGTAGCGCCTCGGACGAAACCGTCGAAGAATCGCCAGAGAAAGATGCTCCCCGAAAGGCAATGGAAGCGGCATTCTTCAATTTTTCTCCCATCACCTCTGGGGTAACCGCCTCCCTGTTGAAATAAAGGTTACCCGTATCCAGGTCCATCTCCACGCAATCCTGCGTGAAGTGTGCGAGCTTTTCCTGATCCGGCGCGGCCAGCACCGTACTCGTTAACAGACATATAATTCCCAACCACTTCATAACATCACTCCATCATGTAGACTTCAGATCGATCTATTCGGATTATTTTTTCCATGGAGGTGCAGACCCGCGGACTTTTCTGCGTTGTCCCTTACCCTGTTCATCAACTACGACAGCGCTTAACCGGAACATCGTTATTATATCGTCCACTTCCCCCACTTTAAATTCGACCGACTCAACACCGGGAGGGAAGACCTGAGAAAACGGAACAACGGTTTTCGAGACGGAATAGCTGTAGTAGGGAATCCCCTCCAACTGAAAACGTTCCTGTTTGGGGGATATGCTCTTTGTCAAAATCGCCACGCCGGAAACCCGAACATATTCACCAATAACCACCGGTGTAACCGAAAAGCTAATCCCCAGTTCAGCAAGATCTTCCTGGTGGAACTGATCCTTTTCCGCTTGATAGGTTGTCCAGCCCGATGCATTTTCCAACGCACCAATTAAAGCCTCATTGCCTGACTTGGTGGTCAACTTCGGAGCGGTCAGCACGTTTTTTGTTCCGTCCGGGTTGAGCTCATAGATTTCTGCTTCAACCTGTACTTGCGAAAAATCATGAATCCTCAATGAAGCGACTTTCACGCTCGGACCGAGGGCGCGCGCCACGGCAAGCAGGTGCCGAAAATCCACGGGCACCCCGAACGTTCCGAACTGAATCGCAACCCGATCCCCCCTCAACATTTTTGCTGAAAGATCACCGATCAGAACAGACTCACCGCTCGACTCAACCGTTCCATTTGGCATTATCTTGATTACATCGGTTGTGGGATAGCGGGAATCCGGTTCCATATACATTGCCAAAGGAACCATTTTAGAATCGAGCCCCGCCGCATCGACCGGCTCCAGCACATTAATAATCCACTGCATAGGAACAGCAGGCGTGCCTTTGTCCTCAGGCTTTGGAGAGTCAGCCGCCCCAAAGAGATCGTCGACACCTGCTCCAATTTCTTCCGACCTAGGAAATGCGTTTAATGCGATTGAATAGGCCTTGCCAAGACGCTCAACGAATTGCTCAGCATCTACCGGTTCCCCATTGAAATATATCTCCCCCGAACTCAGATCGAGCTCCACGTGATCCTGCGTGATATGCGCGAACTTTTCTTGATCTGGCGCGGCCAATACCGAACCTGCTAATAGAAATATAATTCCCAACCACTTCATCCCGTCACTCCTCTATCAGTATTTGATTTACGCTATTCCGGGCGGCGGCGCGGGCCTTTTCCCGGTCCCCCTTTGTCATGCCCCGCTTATCAACTGTAATGGCGCTCACACGGCAAAACGTTTCCTGATCGTTGACTTTAACCACGGGAAACTCGATGGCTTCGATGCCCGGCGGAAAAACAACTTCGATCGGCACAACCACCTTCGAACAGGTATAGCTGGCAACGGGAATGTCATCATGTAGAAAGAGCCCTTCCCTATCCTTGAGTTTAGTGATTATTACCGCACCGGTTACCCGAATATAGTCACCAATGATCTGAGCTCTAACAGAGAATCGAATTCCGAGATTCGCGAGATCCTCCTGATGAAATTCGTCCATCCAGGGTTCATATTTCCTTTGGCCTGTAGCATTTTCCACCACTCGTATCATTGCGGCATTCCCCGGCATGACGTTCACTTTCGGAGCTGAGAGAACATCGCGGGTTCCATCTGAACTGATCGTGTAAATCGCCGCCTCTACCTCGAGACGCTCCTCGTTAACAAACTCAAGCCCTGCAAGTTCTGCCTTTCCTCCGATAGCATGAAGGACGGAAAGGAACTGTTTGTAATCAACAGGGCTGGTCGCAGACTTCTGATCGATCACACATGGATTTCCTTTTCGATCTGTTTGCGCAAGATCGGTTACCGAAATAGGCGATCCGTTTAGAACAACCAGCCCTCCACTCGCCACCTCGATATGATGATATTGGTTTCGTTTCAGCTGTGTAGGAATAAAGAGATTTAGACGAACCAACTCCCGAGAAAGGTTGGCTGCATTTATTTGCTCAAGTACAGCCAACAAAAGATCAGAAGAACAGGTCGTTGGTCCTTTCGAGGAACTGACCGAAGGAGCTGAGAAAAGAACATCCGAGGGTGTTATAAAGAGGTCTTCCTTGCTTTCTGAATGAACGCCGGCGCTGAAGGAAACCGAATACGATGATCCGATTCGGGGGGACAGCTCATCCAAACTGATAGGCTCATCATTGAACAAAATCTCGCCGGTAGCCAGATCGAGTTCAATACGATCCTGTGTGATATGCGCAAGTTCAGATTGATCCGGCATCGCAAAGGCCACACCGGTCAACAAACAGATTATCCCTATCCACTTCATAATTTACCCTCTTCTAAAACCAAAGTTCTAAGAATACTTTCAATCGGCCGATAATTCAAGGGCGAGGGATGCTTCGATCTTTCTTGTTTCCAAATCGGGAGTCATCTACTTTTCCAACCATTGGAGAACGATATGAAGATACTTGTGCTGAATGGACCGAATTTAAACCTGCTGGGAACACGCGAACCGAAAATTTACGGGCGTGAAACATTAGCGGATATTGAAGCCGACATGAGATCCCTCTTTCCGGAAGTTGAAATCGATTTCCGACAATCCAATTCCGAAGCCGATCTAATTACGTGGATTGGTGAAACACGCGGGCAGTTTGACGGAATCATCATTAATCCGGCGGCGCTCACCCACACCAGCCTGGGCGTGTGCGATGCGCTTAAAGCAGTGGCAGATGTGGTTCCTGCGGTTGAGATTCACCTGAGCAACACGCACACTCGCGAAGAAATTCGGCATAAGAGCCTAACGGCTCCGGCCTGCGTTGGTCAGATTATGGGATTCCAGGGTTTCGGCTACACGCTGGCGTTGCGCGCATTGGTGAATAAACTTAAAAGTTAACGCCGGACCATCTTGCGAAATGCTTCGTCAAAAATCTGAAGCGCCGGGATATTCCGGTCAAGGCGCCGCGACATCCCTTCAATTTCCTGAATGGCCTTCAAAGCCGAACCCTGCGTGTGAAGCTTTGCCTGTTCGGTTAGCGTTTTCCAATCATTGGAAAACAGGAGTTTATCCTGATCAACGCCCGATGCGAGCATCAGCACATCACGCTGCCAATCGAGCATCACCCGGAATACATCCGCCTGGACTTCTTTAAGGCGGGAGTTTATGCGTGCTTCCAGAATCACCTTAAGTTTGGATTCGTCCAATGCTTCATCGTTCTGATCGAGTTCTCCAATAACGGCATCGGAAATACCCTCTTTGACCTCATCCAGAATTCCTTTGAGCCGGCTGGCCAATCGCGCGGCATCCAACCCGCCGGTCGGCGGCATCTCATGAAGTATATTCATGAGCGGAGCACGCCATACATCGTCCAGAGCACCGGCCCGACCTTCGGACAAAACAATTTTCTGACAGCGGGAAATAATCGTGGGCAATAACGACTGCGCGGAATCCGTAACCAGAAGAAGAATACTTTTCGGGGGCGGCTCTTCCAGCGTCTTCAACAATGCATTTTCTGAACTCTCATTCATGCAATCTGCCGAAAGGATGACCCCTGCTTTCCAGCCTCCATCAAACGAAGTCTGGCTCATGCGTTTTATCAGCCCGCGCACATCCTCTGCAAGAATCTGCCGGGACTTGCTCTGCGGTTCAATCCAAAGGTTGTCGACATGCTTATGAGCTTCGACCTGTCGACAGGCCTTACATTCGTTGCACGGTTTTTCTGCACCTTCGCAAAACAGAAGTTTCAGAACAGATTCTGCAAAATGCAGTGCATTCCCGCGGGGTGACCCGACAATGACGTACGCATGCGCCAAACGCCCGGATTCAAATCCGTTCTTAATGCCTTCCCAAGCCTCGGCATGCATATCGACAGCATCCATCTTAAAGCAACGCCCCTTTTACCGCGTTCCAGACATTGGAAGCCACGTCTTCAACCGACTGATCCGCATCGACAATCACAAAGCGCTCGGGCTCACGTTCCGCAAGTGTGTGATAGCCATCGCGCACTTTATGATGGAATTCACGGGCTTCGCGCTCAAAGCGATCGTGGGATTCTGCGGAATCGGCATATCGTTTTTCCAACCGTTGGAAACCGGCTTCAACTTCTAAATCCAGCAGAATGGTCAGATCGGGTTTACGGTCATAGATGGCAAAATTGTTGATGGAATCGAGCGTGCTGATATCCATGCCCCGGGCAAAACCCTGATAGGCCATGGTGGAATCGATAAAGCGATCGCAAAGCACCCAGTCGCCGTTTCCAAGGGTTGGAAGAATGATCCGATCCATCAGCTGTGCCCGGCTGGCGGTGAAGAGCAGCAACTCAGCGCGATCGCAAAGCGGTTCGCCGGCCGCATCGTGCTGAAGTAAATTACGAATCTGCTCTCCGGTTGCGGTTCCGCCCGGCTCGCGGGTACAGGTGATTTCAATCCCCAGTTTTTCCAGTTTTTCAACCAGCAGTTTGATCTGCGTAGATTTGCCGCTGCCTTCGGGACCTTCAAATGTAATAAACTTTCCACTCATAAACAGAGGCATTCAAACACAAAGGCACAAAGGACTCCAAGTAAAAGGACAGATGCACTGCTTATTGCACTTTGAGCCTTCGTGTTTATTAGATTTTTCGGAGTTTAGGACCTTCGGGTGTGTCCTTGACCGTCCAGCCAAGCTCGGCGAGTCGATCCCGGATTCGGTCGGATTCGCCCCAGTTTTTTTCGGTACGTGCCACGGCGCGTGCTTCCAGCAACTCGGTGACTTCCGCAGAAACTTCTTCTTCCTGCGGAATCAAAAGGCCGAGAACCGTATCGAGTTCTTTCCAAAGGTTGGAAACCGCCAGCGCCTGTTTTCCAGTCATTGGAACTTCAGCCATGGCTTTGTTTCCGGCATGGACTGTATCAAATACGGCAGCCATGGCCCCGGAAATATTCATATCGTCATCCATGGCCCCGGAAAATTTTGCACGGGTCTGCTGCGCCCACTCCGGCAGCTCACCGGCTTCCGTTTCCGAGCCTACTGCCTCTATAATGGTCACATAAAATTCATCCAGCCGTTTGAGTGCGGCGCGATTGGCATCCAGCGATTTGAATGCAAAGTTCAGCGACTGCCTATAGTGTGAAGAAAGCAGTTCATAGCGTACTTCACGACCGGTATAGCCCATGTCCAGGATTTCACGCAACGTGTAAAAATTACCCAGCGATTTGGACATTTTTTTACCGTCCACAATGAGATAACCGCAATGCATCCAATATTTGGAATACATCTTTCCCGTTGCCGCTTCAGACTGGGCAATTTCATCCTCATGATGCGGGAAAATATTGTCTACCCCACCGGTATGGATATCAAAACTTTCACCCAGCAACTTCATGCTCATGGCAGAACATTCAATATGCCAGCCAGGACGTCCTTTTCCCCAAGGGGAATCCCAGACAACATCGCCGTCTTCCGGCACATAGGCTTTCCACAGCGCAAAGTCAGCGGCATTATCTTTGTCGTATTCATCCTGGTCAACACGTGCCCCAGACTGCATGCCGTCACGATCGAGACGGGCCAACTTTCCATATTCAGCGAATTTATCGATGCTATAGTAGACGGAACCATCTTCCGACTGATAGGCATACCCCTTTTCAAACAAGGTCTCGATAATAGCAATCATCTCGGGAATAAAGTCTGTTGCAGCAGGATAGTGTTCCGCGGGTTCGATATTCAATTTCGCCAGATCTGAAAAAAAGGCATCGATATAGGTCTTGGTGTATTCTTTCAGCGGCATTCCCTGTTCAATGGAAGAACGGATCGTTTTATCGTCTACATCCGTCAGATTCTGAACCTGAGTGACCCCGAAACCACAAAACTTTATATAACGTCGTAGCAGATCTTCGAACATATAGGCGCGGAAGTTTCCGATATGTGCATAATTATAGACGGTCGGACCGCAGGTATACATGCGAACATGTTTTCCATCGGCGGGAACCAACTCTTCTTTTGACCGGCTCATGGTATTATAAATTTTAAAAGCCATTATTCAGCCTCTTTCAGAGTCAATGTCGGGGCATCCTTCCACAACTGTTCAAGGTCGTAGAACTCGCGCAGCTCACGTTCAAACACATGAACCATGACGCCATGATAATCCATGATCATCCAACCGCTGTCAGGCACGCCCTCTTTTTGATATCCCTTGAATCCGGCATCCTTGAAAAGGCGCTGCAGCCCATCGTATAATGCTTTCAGATGCGGCTTATTGGCTCCGGTTGCAATAATGAAGTAGTCCGCTATATTTGCGTGTTCCCGTAAATCTATCGTCACGATATCTTCAGCCTTACGCTCATCCAGAAATGTGATGACTTCCTTGATAATTTCCTGATCTGTCTTATCCATAATTCCTCTCAGCCTCGATAGAGACCATGCTCAAAAATATACATTTCAACTTCCGGCGGCACCAGATACTTAATTCCCAGTCCTTCCGCGACACGCATTCGAATTTCGGAAGATGAAATTCCCACCATGTGGGACTCAAACGCATGCTGGAGAACACGATCCTTGTGCCGCGCTGAGAGCTGTACTTTTTCCCTGATCTTCATGAGATCACTCTCCCCTGGTCGCATAAAGGAGGCAACCTCGCACAGCTCAAGTAATTCGTCAACATTGTACCAGTTATGCAGGTCGACCAAAGTATCACTACCCACGATCAGCAGCAGTTCTGAATTGGAATATTCAGATTTTAAATCACATATAGTATCAAAGGTATAAGATACCCCGCCGCGCTGTAGCTCAATCTCTGAAACTGAGAAACGGAGATCCGTTTCCAGCGCAAGGTTCAGCATATTTAAGCGATGCTCGACCGCACTCTGCTGAAGATGTTGCTTATGCGGAGGAATTGCTGCTGGTATAAAAATAACTTCGGATAATTCGAGTTTTTCAACGGCATCCTGAGCAATTACAAGATGCCCCAGATGAATTGGATCGAAGGAACCTCCGAAAATACCGATCCTTCTAACCGATGAAAGAGATTCCATATTTACTTCAACAGCGTTTTTATCTAGATGACGGATTGCCAAACTTTAACAACATCGCCCGCTTTAATCTTGATGTCCTTTGACGGATCCTTCTCAAGCTCCTTCATATTGAAGGTATAAACTTTCCCCATTCTAGTAACCGTTACTTTTTTCTTGTTAGCATAAGGGGTATAACCGCGAGCACCGGCTATTGCCTGGATAAGAGTTGTCCCGCTAATCAGTTGGAACTGCCCGGGTTGATTCACCTCACCCTGAACGTAATACATCTTCGCTGTCATCGTGACATTTACAGATACATTCTTATAAATACCGCCATCAACATAAAGTCGCTCAATCTTATTTTCCAAAGCTGAGGTGGTGAGGCCGGCCGCCTTGATGGGTTCCTCAATATGTAACAAACCGATTTCACCATTTTCATCAACAACCACTTCCAGTTGCTGCTGCTCCATGATACCATTGAACCGAATATACAGCGGATCGCCGGCCCTAATAGTGTAGCCACCATAACTGGCAGTATCTCCGGCTTTTTGCATTTCTGTCTGAACACCATCACTGGTTATGGGTTGATTGCTTGAATTAACCGGCTGTACTACACAACCCGATAACAGGGATGAAAGAAGCAGAACTGTGAAAATAAGTATTTTGCGCATTATATCATTCTCGATGTTATAAAGTTATGAATTAAACGTTGTCATCCATCGGCACTTCACTCTGCGAACTATGGTAATAATCCGAGTAGTAAGAGTGGTAATAGTAGTAGTAATCATCACGCATGACATTGATATTGTTCAATACGGCACCGATTACGTTCACTCCGAGAGCTTCAATCATTCCTTTAGCTTTAATCAGCATGTCTCGGGGATATTTCCGGTATTGAACAACAATGATCGCTCCATCTGTTTCCTTGGCAATAATCGAGGAATCACTGATACCCACCAAAGGCGGCGTATCAATCAGGACCACATCGTATTTAGTCTTTAACGATGCAATAAGCTCTCCGATTCGTTTGGGGTCCAAAACCCCCAACGAGGTTCGTGGCAGGCGGCCACTCGGCAGGAAATGAAGATTCGGCACACTGGTCGCTTTTATCGCTTCCTCAACAGGAACATCTCGCAGCAGCACATTGGTTAATCCAAAGCGGTTGGATACCCCAAGAATTGTATGCTGCACCGGCCGGCGCAAGTCGGCATCAACCAAGAGAACTTTCTCTCCCTGCTGCGCACTGACAAAGGCAAGATTGAAACAGGTCGTCGATTTACCTTCACCGGCTCCCCCGGAAAGTACCGAGAAAGCTCCCCGATGAGATCCGCCTTCAGTAAATGCCAGGTTGGTTCTCAATACTCGATATGCTTCTGCATGTTCACTATCCGGCCCTTCTTCGATGAGAGGACGTACTTTCTGCGGAATCAGCCCGAGGACAGGTAGTCCAAGTATTCGCTCAACATCATCAGCCGTTTTAATGGAAGTATCCAGATACTCGATAAAGTATGCCAGACCTACGCCGGCACCTAAGCCGACAAAAATACTCAGCAAAACGTTCATAAATAGATTTGGGCTGACCGGACGCAGGTTCGGTTCAGCAACATCGATAATTTCGACCGGATTACGAGGCACTTGCAACGTAATAATTTCCTGACGATGCTTGGCTTTTAACTGTGTATAAATAAACCGCTCCGTTTCTAAATCATTCTGTGCATTTCGAAAGGGTCGATATTTGGTGCCCTGAGAAACAATTGTCTCAGAACGGACAGTTGCCAATACGCTATCCAGGCTTTCAAAATTATTCTTTGCAATTTGGTATTCAGTTTTCAGACCGTTTCGCAAGGCCTGTAAGCGCGCTTTTAATGTGTCTTCTGAAGCTTGTTTCTGAAGTAGATAACGCCGCACTTCCGGGTGATTAGGACCATAATCAGCATCCAGCGAACTCAGTTGAATTTCGATATCCTGAAGCTGCTGAATATTATTCATTACAATCTGGTCGAATGTGATGTAAGACGCACGTTCAATGAGATCCTTATCGTCAAGATCTTCAAGAATTTTAAGTAGCCCTTCTTTTTCAACCATTTCTTTTTGAGCAACAAGGCGATCTCCCTCCAATTGTTGCAGACGCATTTCACTAACCTCAACCTGACCTTGACTGCCGATTACCGCGATATCCAAATCTGATCGTATATTCTGGAGCTTTTCTTCAGCTGCTTCCATACGAACTCGCTGTTCTTTCATCGCTTCATCAATCTTATCGATAGCACCACGTGCACTTTTAATAGCTAAATCAATTCGGGAATCGCGATACACTTCGGCAAGCTCATTCGCAATAGCCGCAGCTTCTTCAGGACTATCTCGTTTCACGCTGACAACGATCAATGATGTGTCGCGCTGTTGAAAAACATCGATACTGTTTACGAGAATTTTATGTGCTACTTCCCGCGGCAGTTTTTCCCCTGTATTCTCCCACTCCTCCTGCAAGTTCAGGCGATTTATGACTTCATAAAGAATCGGTTTAGACTGCATGATCTCAAACTGAGTCCGCAGAAAGTACGGATTGTATGAAGTGTAGTAGGACTGTTGCTGCATAGAGAATGGATTAATTTCCGGCGCATCCTCAGAAACCGAAATACGAACAGAGGACGCATATATATTCGGGAGCATCAAGGTATACACCGTTCCGGTAAGAACGACGAGAATCGTAACAGCAAGTACAATTTCTTTTCTTGATCGAATTACACGCCAATAGTCAAGAAAGTGTAGGGTGCTCGACTGCTGCTCTGACTCATTGCTCATAAAGTGTACTCCCGTCCAAAAATTAAGATGGTGAAGGTAAACCTTCACCACCTTGTCACTCAAATAAAATCTACATTAATTCGCAGGTATTAGAGACGCAACCGCCAACCAAGATCAACGCGATTTGAATCCCAGTCAACATCTGCAGTCGTGTCTGCACTGCGTGTACGGAAAAGATAACCTGCTTCAATGAAGTTGTTTCTATTTACCTGGTAGGCACAACGCACACCTGCTGTTAAATAATTATCCTTAACATCCGGAGCATTGAAGCCTGAATTGGCCTCATAGGATCCCTCATACAAACTCAGAATATAGTTCAGCTGTGCAGTAAGACTGATCTTAGCCGTTAAGTCATGCCGGGCACCCACACCAACATTAAATCGATCCTGAGCGTTGTATGCAGAGTTTTCGGAACGATAAGGCTGATACCCCACTGTTCCTGTCAACAATGTACGACCGGATGTAGTATATTCCAGCCCACCCTGAAGATAAGGAGTAGTTGAGTCAGAACTGGTATTTTCGCCATCCACATTCATCATTGAAACACCGATCCGGCCAAACCCGGATAAACTCGGATTAAAATTCTGATCAGCACCAACGAAGAGAGACGTTGCATCATATCCGCCACGGTTACCGTCATAATCAAGCACCGAATAATTTACAGCAGCCATAACCGTCGTTTTATTTGGTTTAAGTTGACGGTAATATCCAGCATTCCCGACGATCTGATCGAAGTTGTTACCTTCAACCTCACCATAATTAGTATCATCCCAGATACGGAAATCATACCCCGCACCTACCTTGATGTTACTGACTTCATCAAGCATGTAATCTAATGCTCCCATCAAATTATTTTGAAAATAGGTTGCATCATACTCACTCAAGGATGGGCCGGTTTGACCTTCTTTCTGCTGATAACGGAAAGTATCGGACAACGTAAGGAACAAACGTTGAGATATTGCATGGTTCAATCGCGCATATAGATCCTGGTACGTAAGGAATTCAGGATCGGCATCAAAGCGATACTGAAATTCCGGTTGCCAATATAGCAACATATCCGTGCGGGTTGAAAAATTCAGCTTTGCCGAAAGATTTATTATTTCAGCAATGTATCCTGAACCATCCCCATCGGGTGTTTGATAAATATTGCTATCATAACCAACCCGTACCTGATTCTGAAAGCGAATCACTCGTTCCTGTGCAGCAAATGAAGATGCTGAAACCAATGAAAGTGTAATGAGCACTTGAAGCGTTCTTTTTGTCATAATCTAAACTCCCTTAAACAACCTGTATAATTATATTGCCCCAAACAAACCTATTCCGGAGTAGCTTCTAGATCAGGAGGATTAACACCAGACATCCACAAGGTTCCAAAATAATTCTGATAGAAGGCCTGCATCTCCTGAGATTGCCATGGAACATCATACATGTTCGGAGGATCGAATGGAAATCCTGGGCCGCTTACGGATTCGCCCTTCGAATTTGCTACATCCATTACTTCCTGCGGAATAACACCCTGAAGCGCATCCTTAGCTTTCCCAACAGTGGCTTTTATTTCATCCGCTGTAGCCTGAGCGGCATCTTCATTTCCATTTGCCAACTGACTGAGCATTGTTGCAGCAAGTGATTTGGCCTGTTCTGCAAGTCCAGAAATTGCTTCGGAACGTTTTTGTGCCTCAGCAAGAGCTTCTGTATCGACAGGTTTAGCATTAGCTTCCTTAGTAAGAGCATTGCTAGCCTGAGTGGAAATATTATTTATACTTCCAAGGTCGGCTGCCACGGCTGCCTGATCTACCTGAGCAGACGCCATAGTTGCACACAGCATACCTGTTAAACAAAACGATGATAGTGTAATTTTAGTAAGCTTAGTCATAACGAACTCCTTTTACTTGGAATATTTTTGGGCAATCAGCGTTTTTACACGCTCATAGTAAAACTGAACTTGAGAAGAAGCGGCAAGGGCATCCTGCATAGCTGTTCTTATTATATCGAGAGACTCAGTGTTATTGTTGGCTACTGCGTCAATATAAGAGATGGCAATCTGTACAACTGATGCACCGGACTGAGCAACTCCTGCGTTTGTTTTAGAAAGAAGTGCGTAATCATTTGCAATCGACTGACTGGAAGCTGTCGCAATTTTGGAGGCACTTTCCTTTGCTCCCTTTAGCGAATCCACTGCAATCTTCCAGTTATCCGAGGCAGACTGAATCACCTGAGCAACACCGGGCATTAGCGGAGAGTCTTCAGGAATCTGGGTAATAAGCTCTTTGCCCGCCTCAATGGCCAATCTGGCTTGCTCAACTTCCACTTCGGCGGCGGCAAGCGCAGCATTCGCCTCGGCAACTATTGAAGATGCAGGCGATGCCGCGGCTTCCTTTGCAAACGTTGAGTGAGCAGTAACCCCGCTCGCGAGAACTGCAAACACCAACCCAATGGTCATACTGTGCTTATTCATGCCCCTATTCCTTTAGTTAAGTTTCCCATATGTATAAAAAATAAGTTTTATATGCAAGTAAAACTAATCATTTAACTGATGCGCTAAAATAAGCGCTTCAACGATGGACTGATAACCCGTTACATAATCCACGCCCTGCATAATACAGAACTCTTCCCATGATGCAATTCCTTTAGGTAAAATAACTTTACCCGTCAAAAACTCGGCTTCACCTGCAAATAAGAGTTCAATCTGCCCCATCACACGAGCACAGTCTTTAACAGTAAATTCCGAACCATTAACAACTTCCATAAGTCCAAAATAAATTCCACGCCCATTCAGAAAAGAGACACACTCTCCTAGAGAAGCCTGCTGCGTAACATACCGATCAAATAAACCAGAATATTTTGTAAGAATAATTGCGGCATCTGCATGACTCGGAACGGGCATATCTTCCTGCTCTGCTTTCACATCTGCCACGCAGAAATGCGAAGAGAAAAAAATCAGAATTAAACTAACTAAAAAATGCAGTTTTTTCATCGTCTCTTCGTTTTCTCTATATAGGTTCGTCTAAATGCGACTTTGCTGAACAACCAGCTTCTGCTATGAATTCCACTTTTAATTAATACGGATAAATCAATGAAAACCAACTCATTTGCCTTCAAACTTAATCAACAACAACAGGATGAAACGTTTAAACTCCTCAGCACTCACAACTATATTCCACAAAAAGTACCGCACACCCGCATTGCGGTCTCTATACCCGATTGTCGAATAAACCTTTATAATTCAGGGAAATTACTGATTCAAGGCAAAGCAGCTGAAGAATGGATCACATTCACGCTGGAAACAGAAATCCTGAAAGAGGTCCAACTGGGCTATGAAGAACTCGATGATCCAGAAGCATACAAACCGCATATGGGCATCGATGAAAGCGGCAAAGGTGACTTCTTTGGCCCTCTCGTCATCGCATCAGCCTATGTAAATGAAGAACTGGTAGAAAAACTGCGAGACATGGGCGTCAGGGACTCCAAGAAAATTTCATCTGACAACGTAGCCCTGAATATGGCACGTGACGTGCGAAAGCTATTGGGCAACCGATGCGCCATGGTCACCATCGGCCCCCGTTCCTATAACCGGATGTACTTAAAGATTAAGAATGTAAATAAGATGCTGGCATGGGGACACGCCCGCGCAATTGAAAACCTGCTTGAAAAAGTTCCGGACTGTCCGAGAGCGCTCTCTGACAAATTCGGCCCCACGCATCAGATTGAACGAGCTCTTATGGATAAAGGGAAAAAGATAAAACTGGACCAGCGCACCAAGGCCGAATCCGATCCCGCTGTTGCAGCCGCTTCGATTCTGGCGCGGGCCGGATTTCTCTATGCGCTTAAAGAGATGGGAAAAACCTATAATTTTGAAGTCCCAAAGGGCGCATCAGAAAAAGTTCGCCGGGAAGCGGAGAAACTGGTTGCTTATAAAGGTCCGGGTATTCTGCTTGAAACTTCAAAATGCCACTTTCAAACCACGGATAAGGTTCTGGCGGAAGTCGGCTATTCTCGCAAAGACCTCCCCTCTCCCGCGTAGGGCCCATAGGCTGTAATTTTTGAAGTTTCCGATTTTCCAATCATTGGAACCACCCAAAGTCCGAAGCCAATTCGTACAGATTTAAAGCCGGAGTCAGTGACGAGAAACCCGGAAAATCAAAGTGATAAAAAAGCAAACTAAGCCTTGCGTCACTGGAGCTCTTTGTATAAAAACCACGCTCCCAATTGAACACGAGGATTTTTTACATGAAAGCAGATATTCATCCGAAATACGAAGAAGCAACCATTAACTGTGCCTGCGGGAACGAGATCAAAACTCGTTCAACAGTAAAGCAGATGCACGTAAACACCTGCTCCAGCTGTCACCCGTTCTTCACGGGCAGTGCAAAACTGATCGACACAGAAGGTCGTGTGGACCGCTTCAAGAAGCGCTTCGCAGAAGGCACTTACTAGCCAGCCTCTTCGAAATGCCGGACCCGCGTAAGCGCAGGTTCGGCCTTTTTGTGCCCACACCCTGCGAACCTTAAACGGAATTAATCATGATCGATCACGCTTATCTCGAACAGCTCAACTCCAATGTCAGCGAACTCGAAACGCGCATGTCGCAGCCCGAGATTTCGTCCGATCCCAAAAAAATGCAGGAATGCATGCGCGAGTACGGCCACCAGAAAATGCTGGCTGAATGCGCACATAAAGTAATCGCTCTACTCGACTCAAAAGCTGAGAGCGAAGCCATTCTGTCTGATTCCGACTCCGACGAAGAGCTACGCGAAATGGCAGAGATGGAACTGGCCGATGTAGAAGAAAAACTGCCGCAGGCCGAACGCGATATGGAAATTGCGCTCATTCCGCCCGACCCGACCGACAGCCGAAACGTAATCATTGAAATCCGTGCCGGCACCGGCGGCGACGAAGCCGGCATCTTCTGTGGCGACCTCTACCGCATGTACACCCGCTACTTTGACGTCAAAGGCTGGAAGCATAAAGTGCTCGATGTCAGCCCGTCCGAATCCGGCGGCTACAAAGAAGTCTCCTTCACTGCAGAAGGTGAAAATGTGTATAAAGCCCTCAAACACGAAGGCGGCACGCACCGCGTTCAACGTGTTCCGCAAACAGAAACTCAGGGCCGCGTCCACACCTCTGCCGCAACCGTTGCCGTGCTTGCTGAAGTGGAAGAAGTCGATATCGAGGTCAAAACCGAAGATCTGCGTATCGATACCTACCGAGCTCAGGGCGCCGGCGGGCAGCACGTAAACACCACCGACTCCGCCATCCGCATCACACACATTCCATCCGGCGTGGTGGTGCAATGTCAGGACGAACGGTCCCAGCACAAAAACAAAGCCGCCGCCATGAAAATGCTGCGCGCCAAATTGTACGACGATCAGGAACGCAAAAAAGCCGAAGCACAGGCTTCCGAACGTAAATCCATGGTCGGTTCTGGCGACCGCTCCGAAAAGATCCGCACCTACAACTACCCGCAGAACCGCCTGACCGATCACCGCATCAACCTGACGCTGTACAAACTCGACCGCGTCATGGAAGGCAGCCTCGACGAAATTCTCACTGCCCTCTACGAACACGACATCGCGATGCGTATCGAAGCACAAATGAAATAGCGGCTCGTAGTTCAGTATGGGACGGACAATTACATCACGATCAGGCAGTGGCGGAATCGTCGGTAAAATCATAATGACCGGCTTCGGCCTGTTTTTCGCCTTCATGGGATCGCAATTCGTGAAGCAGGAATGGCAATCCCTACAGAAAACCAAGGGCATGCAGCAATGGGTGCAAATGGACTGCACCATCGAAAGCTGCGCCGTGGAAGATGCCGGCGAAGATTTCCGCCTCGCCCTCACCTACCAATACACCGTAAACGGCCGCTCCTATTCTTCCGACCAATACGGGAAGAAGCGCTACCTCGTTCGCGAAAGCATCGGCGAAATCAAAGCTGCCGAAAAGAAACTCCTCCCAGGGAAAGTTATAGACGGCTACCACAACCCCGCCGATCCCTCCCAGGCCGTGCTCGATCTTCCAACCATTGGAAGTGCCAAAACCTCGCTCGCTATGAGCTGCCTGTTTCCAGCCTTTGGAATCTTTTTCGCCACCCTCCCCTGGCTGCGCGGGAAGCGAAAAACTAAAAACAGAAACAAAGAAGCCTCGCCGAAAATATTCCTGTTCATCTTCGGCTCCATCTTCGCGCTGGTCGGCAGCCTCATGATCAAACCCATGATCATCGAACCGCTCCACAAAACCCAGAGCGCCAAAAGCTGGGACCCCGTCTCGGCCGTGGTGGTATCCAGCAAAGTTAAATCGCACTCCTCCGACGACGGCACCACCTACAGTCCCTACATCGCCTACCGCTACGAAATCAACGGGCAGGAATATTTCGGCGACCAGCTTAACTTCATCGGTGGTTCCAGCAGTGGCCGCGAAAGCAAAGCCGCCATCGTTCGCCAGTATCCGGAAGGAAGCGAATTCACAGTCTACACCAACCCGCTCAACCCCGCCGAATCCGTCATAAATCCCGAAGCATCCGCCGGACTCCTCTTCGGCCTGATCCCGCTCATCTTCGCCCTCGTTGGTATCGGGATTATCATCGGCGGATTCAGAGTGGGTAAAGGCGGAAAAGCACAACTCAATCCTGCGCAGTCGCAGCAACACGTTGTCACCCTTAAAGGAACATCCCCCATCGGCGGCGCCGTCTTCATCACCTTTTTCGCCATCATCTGGAACGGCGTCGTCTACCTCATCTACCGCAGCGATGCCGGATGGCTCTTTCTTTCCATCTTCGGTTTCTTCGGGATTGTAACCCTCATCGGAGCCATCCAGAAAATCCTCGCCACCTTCAATCCGCGCCCAACGGTCGAGATTTCCCCCGGAAGCATCCGTCCCGGAACCCGCGTCGACCTGCGCTGGCGCATCAACGGAAACGTAGCGCGGATCGATGAATTGCGCATCGAACTCAAATGCTTCAGGGTCACCACCGTAACCAGCGGGCACGGCAAAAACCGCAGTACCCGCACCGTAAAAATCCCGATCTACGAATGTGAAATTTTCCAAAGCACCCGCGCACTTGAAATCCCGCAAGGCGCACTGCAGTTCATCGTCCCCAAAGACCAGCCCTTCTCTCTCCCCGGCAGTAACGATGGCATTGAATGGCAGCTCATCGTTCACGGCGATATCCCCAAATGGCCCGACATAAAAGAAGAGTTCAAATTCCTCGTCTATCCGACATAAAAAAGGTGCGGCCTTGAATAAGCCCAACCGCTCTTCCTATACTCCCAACCTCGTTACAGGGAAATACGAATGAAGAGCGCCCGCGCCGTATTAATCACATTGATTCTGACCGCGTCCATTATATGGGCGGCGGAACCATCCAATTCCGAACGTCATCTCCTGGCATTGGAACTCGAGCGCTCCGGAAATACTGAAGCTGCCTTTCTGGCCTATCTCACGATTCCCGGGGCCGAACATTCCGCAATCAGACTGGCGCGAACCGCACCCGACGAATACCTCGCCCTACTCGAGACCGCCGCCAACGCGCCGACGCCCACCGTCAAACTAATCGAAGGCGACCTGTTGCTCGAAAAGGGCGAAACTAACGCCGCACTCGCGTGCTACCGGGCGGTCGCCGCGAGCACCGCAGCAGATTGCAAAACGAGTTGGTCCGATAACCAAGTACCTTGGAATTATTATTTTGTCGAAGCGGATGATCCCGCAGACCAGCTCCATGAACCCTTTAGTTGGCGTATCGGCAGCCAACGCGATAACTGGCTCATCCGCCGCTTCATCACACTCCATGTGATGGACGACGCCGAGCGGGAATTCGCACGTGTCTGGGCGCTCCACCAGCACGATGCACAGCCGCACGCCGTGCTCTTCCCAAGCGTCAACCCCGACGCTCCCAAACAGGACCTCAACTTCAGTCCCTTCGTTGTTTACCCCAATGCACACGACAAAGCAGCCCTGTGTTTCGCGCTCGACTATGCTCGCTTCCTCGAACGCCGTGGAAAAGAAACACTGGCCCTCGAAACCTTTAAAGCCCCCCTCTTAATGATGGACCTCAACAGTCCGCCACACATGAAACGACCGGCGCCTTCGTTGACCAAAATTGACGCTAGAAACTATCCACCGCAAGCGCGAAGTCATCCCACTAATTATTACGGGCTCGGCCCCACGCTGGGCGTGTCACGCGAGGATTTCATCGAACACGCGTACGACGCCTTTGAGCGGGAGGAAAAGCTGGACGAGTTGATCGCCGTTCTGCGCAACGAAATCGAAAACGGCAACAACGCCGCACGGCTCGTGTTGGCACGGATTCTCGATCACCAGAACGATACCGAAGGTGCCCTTGCGCTGGAGCTGGCCTACATTCGCGTGGCTGACTTCGATCATGCGTCCGCCACCTACCGTCGGGGGCTCGCATACGAAACGCATCAGGAACCCGAGAAGGCCGCGGAAAAATACGAAGCCCTGCTGGCGATGAAACCCACGGAGATCATTAACAAGCGCTATATCCAAAAAGCACCAGGTCAAAGTTTATTCGGCCCTGTCTGGCTGCGCCAGAGTTCAAATCCGAACTCTGGCACGCTCAATGACGTAATTGAAAGCCTACTGCGTTTTTACACCGCGAGCGGAAAGACAGACAAATCGCTGGACCTTTCGCTGGCGCGGTTTGAGCTACTCCCCGCCTGCCTAATGAATTTCAACATGATCGTGGAATCCGCTAATCTCTACGCCGCCGCAGGAAAAGAATCCGATTTTATCGCATGGGCGCAACCCCGCGCCGAGCGGGAAGAGAGCCTGGACGTAAAAGCAAATTTATACTGGGCTATGAACGATCCCCAACAAACACTCGCGGCACTCAGCAAAGCTGAAAACACCGAACAGCTGTATCCGTGGAAATCACGATTCAAAAATGAAGCGCCGGAATACTATGTAGAACTGCTGGATCTCTCGCTCACCATCGATTCCGCTGATTCTATGACGCGTCTGGAGATACTCGACCTTTACCCCGACCCGCTCGGCCCCGATGCCATCCAACCATTGGAAAAACTCCTCGCACTCGGTGCGAAGGGCGCATTCCCGCGAGGAAAGGGCATTTTCATCCGCACAAGATTCCAGAACTACCACGACCTCGCCGACCGCCTCGTTCGGCTGTATGAACAAGAGGAACAGATCGACGATCTCGTCACACTCGGCGAACGGGTTGCGCTCGGTCAGCAACCGTTTCCAAACCCTGGAAGTCTGAAACGGGACACGTATTATTTCGAGCGATCCGAGCCCTATGTATTATCCATCCTCTCCCGGCTCATCCACTACGCCGACTTCCAAACATTGGAACGCCTGGCCGAAGCGTGGCGCGACCTGCCCGATTTCCCATCCAAACGCCAGCTCGAGCGCAAACAGCGCTGCGGATTCGCAACCTCCAGTGCCCCGCCGATTCCATGGGAAAATCTTCCAGAAGGTGTTGAGGCATTGGCCTCGAATGAAAATGTATTGAGCCTCACGGCCGACGACCATTATGTCTATTCCGGCCATCCCTGGGGCATCGCGGTATACGATCACGAAGGCAATCCCGTGGTCCGCGTTGCCCTCGGTGCGGCGGCGCTTACGATTGAAACATGCGGTGAATTCACTTGGGTCGGCACCCCGCTCGGCCTTTGGCGCATCGATCCGGAAACCTGGGACGTCACCCACCTTCGCATGGATCAGAATGTCCCCGAACGAGATCGCGAGGACGGCCGGGTGGACTTCCACAACGGAACCCTTGGCCTCGCGGAGGATGGCGATTTTCTTTGGATCGGCACCCGCCGCGATATCCGCCGGTTGGACCTAAAAAATGGAATTCTTCGCATCTTCACCCAGCGTGAACTTGGAGTGAGCAGTCACCACGATTGGAAACGCATTCTCGTTGAAAAGAACTATGTTTGGTTCGCCGGACGCGCAGCTTGCTTACGCTACGACCGCGCCACAGAAACATGGACGGAGGTAGAGCGTAATCAAACGCCCGCACAGCTGACCGGAAATTATTGGGACCGAAACGATGATCCCATGGCGAGCCCCATCCCTGAAGGCCTGCGGACAGGAACCCTGCTGGAAAATCAAGATGGTTCATGGTCTTGTTATGATGATTCGACGCACCGACACACCGTTTTCGGCGTATCCTTCCCCGCCTCCAACTGGTCGCTCCTCTCGCTTACGAATGGAGTGCGTGTGCTGGGAGGTTCGCATGCCGACTCCCCTCGTTATATCTACCTCAATGAGGACCGTCCAAACTCCTACCACCGAGCTCAGGATCGGCAACGCGCCATCCACTCCGGCGGCCTATACTTCATCTCAACCAACAACACACCTCGGCGAGTCTCTTCCCTTCCCGCCGCGAATGCGATCCCATCCGACCTCGTCTATTCCGTCGCGACCGGTGCTGAGGGCGAATCACGATGGTTGTGCGGGGATTCCGGCATATCGCTCCTGACCTCCAACCACTCCGTTTTGGAAAATATCCAGAGGGCGGATGGCCTGCCTGCGAGCCGGATTGTCCAAGCCACCAACCGCAACGACGAAACCTGGTTTACCAGCTCCACGGAAGATCTGATTATTCTCGATCAGTCGACGGTCTTCAGGCCGTTTTCAAAGGAAGGCACAAAGGCCGCTGAACAAAATCGGCTCGAATCCGATGAGATCACGCGCGAGCCTTTTCTCGGAGGGTTCGTAGTCGCCACGTCGCGCGTCGACAAAACGACGTTCATCTGCGGCACACGCGGCCTGCTCATCTTCGACGGCGCGACCCGGCCAGCACCCACATCCGAAACTCTCGAGGTCGAGATCCGCATGGACGACGCCGTTGCAGGCCGGGTGCCCCACCCGGCGCACACCCGCACCGCCCACCCAACTGGCGCCCGGTCGGGGACCGGGCCCACAACGGCATTCACGTCTATTTGCGGTTTTCTTTCCAACCATTGGAACGTATATTCCCCTTTCGAAATATACGACAGAGGTGAATGACATGAAAAGTGCCTATGAACTGGCGATGGAACGCAGCACCGGCCCGGCCCTTAAACTGACCGACGAACAGAAAGCGGCTCTCACAGAGATCGATTCTAAAATGAAGGCCAAGGTGGCCGAAACTGAAATCATGTTCGATCAGCAACTGGCCGCAGAGACCGACCCGGCCAAAGCCGGCCTGATTCAGCAGACCCGCCAGCAGCAGATCGCAAAGATCAAAGAAAATGCGGAAGATGAAAAGGAACGCGTGAGACGTGGCTAGTGAAACGTGATCGTTCACGCCTCACGACTCAATCGTCACTCCCCCTATGAAAACGACTCCCAAAAACATCGACTTTCTCGTCATCGGTTCCGGTCTGGCTGGACTGACGGCCGCCATGGAACTGAGCAAGCATGGCTCCGTACTCGTCACCAGTAAAGTTGAGACATCGGAATGCAACAGCTTTTATGCGCAGGGCGGCATCGCCTGTGTGATCGATGAAGACGATTCCATTGAAGCGCACGTGGAAGATACACTCAGCACCGGCTACGGTCTTGGAAGCCCAGACGTTGTAAAACAGATCGTACAGGGCGGACTGGAGCGCATCCAGGAATTGGAAGAACTCGGCATTGAATTTGACCTGCGGAAGCGCAAAGGCAAAGAAAACGAATACGACCTTGGCCAGGAAGGTGGCCATTCGCACCGCCGCGTGTTGCACGCCGGCGACATTACCGGGCAGTCCATGATGCAGGGTCTAATTTCTCGCGCGCACAGAAATAAAAATATCACCATTCGTGAAAACCTGATGGCCGTCGATCTGGTGACGAGCGGTTGGATTAAACATCCCGGTCAGAACCGGTGTGTCGGGGCCTATTTCCTCGACAAAAAAACCGAAGAGATTTTTCCGATCCAGGCAAAGTGTACGGTGCTGGCCAGCGGTGGACTCGGAAAAGTGTATCCCTACACCTCCAATCCCGATGTTGCCACCGGCGATGGCGTAGCCATGGCCTGGCGCGCGGGTCTGCCGATTCGCAATATGGAATTTGTACAGTTCCACCCCACCTGTCTGTATCATCCTCAGGCAAAGTCGTTCCTGATATCGGAAGCCGTGCGCGGCGAAGGCGCACAGCTCAAAGACATTCGCGGTAAAACCTTCATGAAAGATTTCGACGATCGCGGATCGCTTGCCACCCGCGATGTGACCGCCCGTGCCATCGACTTTGTGATGAAGAAACACGGTGATCCATACGTCTACCTCGACATCACGCATCGCTCGGAGTCGTTCCTTCGCGAACGCTTCCCCAATCTTTATGCGGCGTGCCTGCGCTACGGCATTAACATGGCGAAAGACCCCATTCCGGTTGTGCCCGCGGCCCACTATTCCTGCGGCGGCGTGGTGGCCGAAGTCAACGGAACCACCGCCCTGCCCGGCCTCTACGCCTGCGGCGAAGTGGCCAGCACCGGACTGCACGGTGCCAACCGTCTTGCCAGCAACTCCCTGCTCGAAGCGCTCGTTTGCGGGCATGAAACCGCACTGGAAATATCCAAGGTCTGGAAACAATTTGATGAAGAAGTTCCAATCCCTGGATGGAAATGCGGCGAAGCGGTTTCCTCCGACGAAGCGGTAGTGGTTGAACACAACTGGAATGAAGTGCGCACGGCGATGTGGGACTACGTCGGCATTGTCCGCACCGACCGACGGCTGGCCCGCGCGCGTTCGCGTATCCGGAATCTGCGGCAGGAAATCCAACAGTATTACGGCGACTATCTGGTCACCGCCGACCTGTTGGAACTACGCAACATTGCCGACGTGGCCGAGCTGATTATCCGCTCGGCGGAACAGCGTAAAGAAAGCCGCGGCCTGCACTATATGGCCGACCACCCGGAAACTGCTGACTATTTATCCGACACGATCATTCACGACAAACCCGGAGGCCCGTTGACGTAGCGCTTCGCGCATTATGTTCGAACAGCTTCGTTCAGGTGTCCGCAACGGGGGCAGCGGTCCATCGGGCGGTTGCGGGCAAAAGCATAGACGTGGCCACAGTTGGAACAGGAATAAATACTCTCGCGTTCGCGCATGGGGCGATGGATCGAACGAATGTTGTAATACAGAGCCAGTACCGCAGTGACCACTAACGGAACGCTGACAAAAATGAGCAGAATGGCACCAATTTCTAAATGAATCATTCTGCAACCTCCTCAACCGGTTTTGATTCCGGGGAGTAGATTTCCACCAAGCCATCCACCGGTTCACCGGGAGTAAACTGCAGCCCATAGAGCAACTGCAGAATCCGCATATTCAGCGCGCTCGATTCAAGCGGCTGATTCAGAAAAACATGCTGAACCGCACCCTGTTCAGACACGCGGACTTCAGCACGCACTTCCCAGGGTTTCGCCGCCGGCTGATTCAGCTCTTGAGGCAACACCACTCCACCGACGATGCGTTCCTTCAGCTCCGGCGCCAATGTGACGCGGCGGGCGGACGGTCCCTTTTCCTGTTTCTGGAAAATATCAGCGGGGATCGCAAGAGACGGAGCAGCCATTGAGGATACCATCAGGTCCTGCATATCCAGATCGGTGGCCTTCTGCATTAATGCTGCATCCAGAAATTGTTCCGACTCTACCTGCTGCGAGAAGGTTAATCGCGTCTCCACATCCCATTGCGTTAGTTCACGGCTGAACCCCATTGCCGAAGGCAGGGAAAACAGAACCGGGGAATTGACCACACGCGGATCATTTCCAAACGTTGGAAACGTTTCGCCAGTATTCCCGAGAAAAGCAGTCTTCGGCACCACCGGAATTCCTCCCAGTTTCACCTGCGTTTGCGGACGTACCAGCACAAACAACGCCGCGTGCATAAGAGCGGCAATCAGAATGGCCGCTACGATTCCCATGACCGATGCACGCGTCAAGGAACGGCCTCCTCTGTTGCGGCGATACGGGTGGCAATCGACACATCGGATATGCCCGCTTTCATGGCTGCGTTCCAGGCTTTCACAACCACTCCGTGCTCCACCCGTTCATCGGCTTCGATGATCAGTACAGCACCGGGATGAACGTACGCCGCATTTTCGAGCGAAGCCTGCAGGGCGGCCTCACTCAGACGCTCGTTGTTAAAATAGAACCATCCACCCCGGCCGATCGAAAGCACCATCGATCCAAAACGGGCTCCGCCACTGAATGACGACTCCGGCAGGGAAATATTAATACCAGGCTGCAGCACAAAGGGAGACACCGCCAAAAAGAAAGCCAGAGTAATCAATGAAGCATCGCTGAATGCCACAGCAATGGTAAAAACACCGGCCGGTTTACGGCTGGGTTTAAAGCGCCTTAAGGCCTGGCTTTTTGCATGAGGATCAAAGGGTTTCATTGCCGGCTTCTCCGCCTTCCGTTCGATCGTACACCAGAAAATGGTAAATTTCTTCAGCGGTGTATTCCATGTTCAGAGTAATTCGCTCAACACGGCTCAGCAGGAAATTATATCCAGCGAAGGCTGGAATAGAAACACACAACCCGACAGCTGTCGTGATGAGCGCTTTCCAGATTCCGGCCGACAGATCCCCGATCTCCGCCAACGGCGCATTCTGTTCCATCCCGATAAACACATCAATCAAACCGACCACGGTGCCCATCAAACCGAGCAAAGGTGTAATCTGCGCTATCGTTAATAGACCGCCCAGATTTTTTTCCAACCGGGGAATTTCACCCAGCCCGGCTTTCGTGATGGTCTGTTTGAGCTCTTCCGGTTTTTCATCGGAATGCAGCAGGCCCGTTCGGACAATATGTGCCACCGGCCCGGGGGTCTGGTCGCAGATCGAAACGGCTTCTGCCGTATTTCCTCGATTGACGATCGTGTAGATGCCATTAAGAAAATCATCCTGTTTAATCTGTGCACGATGCAGGTGAAAGACCCGTTCGACAAAAAGTACCGCGGCCGTAATGCTGCAAATCAGGATCGGCCACATGATCCATCCGCCTTTAATCATCAGTTCCAACATACATCCCTCCATTGCCGATTTTTGATATCTGAATTCCGTTTTTCGGAACTCAGGCGGCGCGGGCCTTTAAACTCAAAAGCTGTCGTAGATCCACAAATCGGCATTCGTAAATCTGCAATCCAAAATTTACTGCACTGCAGCATCTCCCGTCTCCTCCGACTGCTGAAACAGCAGCCAGTTGTCATCTTTAATTTTTTCAATTCGTTTCCGGGCTTCTTCCTGCGCCGGCACATTGGCATCGATCACCCGCTGATATACCTGAACGGCATCCACCCACCGACGCTGCCGTTCTTTGATCGATGCCGCGCCGAATGCCGAACGCGTAAACCACGTCACGCTATAGGGCGAGCGCTCCACGTTTTCGTTAATAAAAGTATAAACCACGTTCATGTAACGACTGAAGGCTTTTTCGGATAGACTCGTTTTCTCGAGACAAACGGCAATCTTATTTTCAACGTGCAGCTTCAACGCCACTGGTGCGGATGGTCGGTCCAGAATGGCCTGATAGGAATTCATGGCCGCTGCGTACCGCGCCGGATCTTCCGATGCGAGCGTAAAATGACAATCGCCCATGCGCCCCCAGGCGGCATTCACGAGATAGCTCTCCGGATAGTTTTTAATAATCTCTTCAAAGGCGAGAATGGCTTTATCAAATGTTCCGAGTTCGGTCAGCACATCGCCTTGCGCAAAACGGGTCTGAGGAAGGATATCGCTTTCAGGATAGGTTTTCGCCACCTCGGAATACCGATCGAATGCCGTCACATAATTCGACTGCGCCGCAGCCGCCCGCCCCGCCCAGTAGAGAGCCCGCGGTGCCAAGGCATTCCCCTGGAAATCATTTGCTATTTGAAGAAACAGCGGCTCGGCGTCTTGATAACGTCCCTGATTATAAAACTGTTCTGCCAACCAGAAAATCACCTCGGGCGTCCATTTTGAATCCGGGTATTGGGCGATAAAGGTTTCGCAGGTTTTGACCGCTTGCTCGATCTGCCCCTGCAGATAGAGACAGAAACCGCGCATGTATGAAGCCTGCGGGGTATAATCGCTATTCGGATATCTTGCGACCACCGTTTCAAACGCCGCCTGAGCTTCGGCATATTGCCCAAGCCGATAGAGCACCAATCCCTGCTGATGCAGGCTGAGCGAGGCCGTTGCGGCATTGGTGAAAGTGGTTCCGATCTGGGTATACTTGTTGAGCGCGGCATCCCATTCCTGATTTGCCAGCATAATATCGGCCGTCCGGAGCGCCGCTTTCTCGGCAAAAGGACTCGATGTATGATTGGTTTCCAGAATGCTGAACGTGTTCAACGCTTCGGGCCGCCGACCGATTTTCATCAGCGCAAGTCCCAACTGGTAGAGCGCATTCGGCATATAATCGTGCGCAGAATAATCCGTAACAAAAGCACGATATCGCTTCTCCGCCTCTTCCAGTTTATCGGCCTTGAAATAGCTGTCGCCCGATTTAAACAGCGCATCCGCTTTTTGGTCCGGATCGCTGAGAGCATCCACCGCCTTATCAAAAATGCCGGCGGCCTCGGCATAGCGTTCGAGCTGCCACAGACTCAGGCCCTTCCCGAAATAAGCTTCTGCAAGACCTTCCTCGCTGTCGGCCACATCCAGATAAACCTGATAGCCCGCATCCGCCTGTTCGTATCGCCCGGACAGATAGAGTGCTTTTGACTTTTCGAGCTGCAGTTCCGCCGCAATGACCTGATTCGGTGCTTCTGCGCGGCACTCCTCCAGCAACTTCAACGCCGGTTCTGTTTGACCTTCACTCAGCATGAGTTTGGCCAGCGCCAGCTTAAGCGGCACACGCTGCCGTGCATCGGGAGAGAGACGGATCCCGCTGCGCATCGCTTTTTCCGATGCATCTTTGTTGCCGGCTTTCTGTTCGAGAGCGGCCAGATCCACATACGCATCGATGCGGTGCACCAGCATGGTCTGATCGTTGGTCGCCAGACCCGCAAGAAGCCCGCGCGACTGATCCAGATCTTCTACAGCCTCCTGTGTATACAACAGGTGCGCCCATTTAAGCTGTGCCTGTTCTGCTGCATTTGGGTCCTGATCCTTACTGAGGGTTTCATAAATTGCAACCGCTTCAGAGATGCGCTGCTGCAACGTGTAAACTTCAGCCAAATCAAATTGATTCCGCGTTCCTTCACGCTGGCTCGGATAATCGGTTGCAAATCTTTTATAACTCACCTCCGCCTCGTCCAGCTGTCCGCTCAGCTGCTGCATGCGGCCCTTCAGACGCAATGCGGAAGGCGCATAGCGACTCTTCGCCATCGACTCATCCGCCAGATTGAGAACGTTCAGCCCTTTGCCATATTGGTGCAGTTCATAAAGCGCACGCGCACGCCAGTAATCATAGCCTGGTGAACCGGTTTTACCTTCCAGCTGCTTTAACATTTCCGAATAGCGTTTCTGTCCCCACAGGGAGTGAAGCAGCAGTAAAGTAGCCTCCGTTGCCTCTTCCTCGTTGGGATCTGCCACCAAAACGCCGTACGCCTGCTGTTCCGCAAGCGCAAAAAAACCGTCGTCCAATGAAGCCCTAATATTGGGAAAGCGCGAACTGATCGGTCTTGGAACCGGTTCCTGCGCAACGGTCTTCAGAGAAAACAACAGTGTAAATACAGATAATATAAATAGTTGGGATCGCCGCATTAATATTTCCAAAGGTTAAAACCCATTATTTCCAATGCTTGGAAAATATAAAGCCAATTTTCCCAGGCATTGGAATAGAAATTTGTTTCTCCTCCGCTGAACGTCGGTTACCGTATTCAGTCATATACTAAAACCATGACAATTGAACTCAACAGACGAACTTTTCTGGCCCTGATCGGAGCCTCCACCACTGCGGTCGCAATCGGCCGGCCCGCTCCGGCTTCCGCCCCGGCAACCGGCTGCCCGCAAGGCACCCCGCGGTGCTTTATGGACGGAAGGAATTCCCAACCAGCGGCCCGGCCAAAAACCTCCGCCATCCAATATCTATCCGAATGACCAGTTCCCATTCATTATTTCGTCCACCCTCAGAGGCAAACAGCCTGATTATTCGGATTCAGGACGGCTGTCCGTGGAACCAATGTACGTTCTGCGGAATGTATAAAGGGGTGAATGCGCGTTTCCGATCATTGGAAGAAATCGAGCTCGGGATCGAGGCCGCGCGCAAGGAATATCCCTCGGCCCGGCGCATCTTTCTGGCCGATGGCGATGTGATGGCCCTCTCGTTCAATAAGCTCCAAACCATCCTCGGCATGCTGAACGACCGTTTTCCCCGCCTTTCCCGAGTTAATATCTATGCAAACGGAAATTCGATTCTGCAGAAAACTGACGCCGAACTGCAGGCCCTGCGGTCCCTCAAGCTCAATACGCTTTATATGGGCCTGGAAAGTGGACACGAGGAAACCCTGCGGGCCGTGAAGAAACGGGAAACCGCAGTGGAAATGATTAAAGCCGGCCGGCGAGCTCAGGCGAACGGGCTCAAAATGTCGGTCATGATCCTCACCGGACTCGGCGGAAAGAAAAACCGGCAGATGCACGCCGCCGCCACGGCCGATGCCCTGAACCGCATGCAGCCGCGCCTGCTCTCCGCCCTGCGCGTCATTCCAATCCCTGGAACCGAATTGTATGAACAGGAGCAAACCGGCGACTTTGAACAGGTGACCGAGTTCCAGGCATTGGAAGAACTCAAGGAAATGATCCAGGGATTGGAACTCGAAAGCACCGTCTTCCGCGCCAACCATTCCTCCAACATTCTGCCAATGGAAGGCCGCTTTCCGAAAGACAAAGACCGGCTCATCGACGAGCTAGGCACCCTGCTCGCATCCGGCACCCTTGACACCAAAGCACCGGGCCTTCCGCCGCTTTCTCTTTAGGCGTAGCCGAGTTTTTTGAGGATCCAAAAGTTTTTGCGCCAGTTCTTTTCGACTTTGACCCAGAGCTTAAGTTTGAAACGGACGCCGTACATTTCGTAGAGCTCCTTTTCGGCCTGCTCGCGGACCCATTTGATCAGGCGGCCTTTGTCGCCGATCACGATGCCCTTCTGCGAATGGCGTTCCACCATCACAGAAACCTCGACGGTCCATTTTTTTTCGCCTTCCTGAATGTCTTCCACCCAGATCGCCAGCGCGTGCGGGAGTTCCTGTTCCAATCTATGGAAAAACTTTTCGCGGACGACGTCCGCAATATTCAGCTTGCGAGGATAGTCGGTCAGAATATCGTCGGGAAAAAGGGCCGGTCCTTCCGGAATCAGACCAAACAAACCGGTCAACAGCTCAGGCATGTTGATCCCCTGCAACGCGGAAACATTGAGCCACTGAAGCTCTTTATCGCTCTCGCGGTCGACCTGAATCTCTTCCCAGAGCGCTTTGTATTGCTCTGAACAGTCGTAGCTCCGGTCGCTCTTGTTGAGCGCCACAATACACGGAACCTCTTCGCGGGTAATGCGGCGGAACCAGCCGTCGTCTTCCATTTCCGGCTTCGAGGAGGCATCGAGCACCAGCAGAATCGCATCCACGCCCTGCACGGCTGAACGCGCGGCTTTGTTGAGGTTTTTGCCCATATCGCCCTGCGCTTTGTGCACACCTGGTGTATCGAGAAAAACGAGCTGCCCGCGGTCTTCGGTTAGAATGGCGCGGATGACGTTGCGGGTGGTCTGCACCGTATCGCTGACAATGCTGACCTTTTCTCCGAGTAAATGGTTCACTAACGTGGACTTACCGACGTTTGTGCGGCCGACGATGGCAACGATTCCAGCTCTTTCAATGGGATGTTCTTCAGTCATGGGCGCGGGTTTTAGCACAATCGCGGATGATTGCATAAAGAATATTCGAGGATTCGCTTTTCTGCGTTGCGCCCTCCCCGCCCTTTTTCTATGGTGTTGTTATATGAAATTTGCATCTTCCATTTTAGTTCTTTCCGCTCTGCCGGTCGCCGTATTTTCACAGTATCTTCCGGGCGTGCAACCACAACCCCAACAAATCCAGCAACCGGTCTCCATTGAAATCGATGGGTATGCTGCCAAGGTGAACGACCGGGTGATCACCCGCGGCGAGGTGCGCGAAGCCATGGCACCCGTACTGCCGGAAATCTACCGCCAGTTCCAGGGCGCTCAACTGGAAGAAGAGCTGGAGCGGGCCTTCCTCAAAGCCCGCGAGGATATTGTGGAACGCGCGCTGATTATGGAAGCCTTCAAAGAACGGGGCGGTGCCATTCCTGATCAATATGTTAACGACGAAATCAAACGCGTGATCACCGAACAGTTTAAAGGCGACAAAGCCATGTTTGAGCAGGTTCTGGCCGAACAGAAAAAAACCCGCGAAGAATACATGACCATGATTCGCGAACAAATGGCGGTCGGCATGATGATTAACGAAGAGGTGACCCGCCGCGCCCGCATCACTCCGGAGCAAATCCGCGAGGAATATGAAGAAAACAAAGAGACCTACTTTATTCCGGAAAAAGTTAAATACAGCGTAATCGTGCTGAACAAGGGGGCCACGCCGGAAGATCAGGCGGTGAAGCTCGAAGAGATGCAGAAGATCCGGCAGCGACTCGTCGACGGAGCCGATTTCAACGAAACGGCCAAAGAGGTTTCCGAAGGCAGCCGTGCGGCCGATGGCGGTGCGTTCCCTTGGATGCAGCCGAAAGACGTACGCGAAGAACTCCGCGAATCTCTGCAAACCCTGCCGGTCGGCGAAATCAGCGCCATCATTGATACCGACACCCAGCTTTATCTGGTTAAAGTCGATGCGCGCCGGCAGCCGGGCTATAAGTCGTTTGATGAAGTTCGCGAAGACATCAAAAATGCCCTGACCGCGAAAGAGCGCAATCGCTTAATGAAACGATGGATCGACCGCCTGCGCAGCGTCAATTACATCATCCTGTATGATTAATAGAGGGTCGCAGGTCTGAAGGTCAAAAGTCCAACGTCTCACACGCGATCTTTGACCTTGAGACTTTCGACTTTCAGACCAATGCTTATTCATCCGGACGAATGCGGCCGCGGAGTTTTTTCTTCGTGGCCTGTTTTGTTTTATCGTCCAGCATTTTTGCTTTGGCGCGGCGGGAGCGGCGCCTTTTCTGTCGGCGTATTTTTTCGATGGCCTGCTGCTTTTTACTTTTTTCGCCAAGCACCGCATCTTCAATCCGCTCGCAAAGTTCCTTGCGGGCCCAATAGCGGTTGTCGGCCTGCGAGCGGGTTTTCTGACAGCGGATTTCGGTGCCGCTCACCGTATGGCGAAGCTGGACGCAGGAAGAGGTTTTATTAATTTTCTGCCCCCCGCTGCCGGAACCGCGGATGAAATTCTCCTCCAGATCCTGTTCCAGAATTTGGAGTTTTTCCATTCGCCCGTGCAGTTTTTCCCATTTCTCAGCCGTAATCATGCGGACATGTTAAATGGACTCCCCCGCTTTCGCAATTGATTTCATCGAACTGAAAGCTACTATGGGGCGGATGGAAGAAACCCCGTCTATGCTGCACAATGCGCTGACCGCCTTTTTGATGATCGGCGGGTTAATTACCGCCGCCCTGCTTTACCTGCATCAGCAGCGCAACCCGCCGGACCGAAAACACCTGACCGAAATAATCGCCAACCGCTCGTGGAAGACGTGGCAGGTGGTCATGCTGCTGAGCACGCTGTTCCTGCTCTACTATCTTGCCCAATTGTCAGGCCCCTTTATCGGGCAATTTATCTACGAAGACCAAGCCCCCATAGTGAAGCTGATGATTATACTTGGCATCTACTCTATTCTAATGGTGATGGTCAGTATTATCAGCAAACGAAACAGCGGAGACCTGGGCATGGGGATTTCCAATGTTCGGAAACTGCTCATTTCGCCCGTGGCCTATCTCGCGGTGATCCCGTTCATTATGCTGGCATCAAAAGGCTATCACCTGCTGCTCGAAAGAATTTATTCCTCCGAAGTGGAACTGCAGGAAGTGGCGCAAATCGTTTCAGGCGAACTGGGTTGGGTGGAAATTCTCTATATGATTACCGCCATCTTCATTGCCCCGGTTTATGAAGAACTGCTATTCCGTGGCATTGCATTTCCCTACTTTGTGAAACGGGCAGGACTGATTCCGGCCATAGTCATCGTATCCGTGCTCTTTGCGCTGATGCACCCCCACCTACCCTCGTTTGTTCCATTGGCCATGCTTTCCGGCACCCTGTGCCTGACCTACTGGCGTACCGGTTCGCTCTGGACCAGCATCGGCGTTCACATGATCTTCAACGCCGTAACCATTCTGGCGCTCAATATTGCAGGGTAACGAACCGCGAATTGTTCTGATACGACTTCGTTATTGAACGTTCGAAGTTCAGTAATCAATGCTTTTTTAAAAAGCGGTCAGACCGGCAATGGCGGCGCCGACGACGGGGGCGTCCTCAACCTGAATACAGCGAATATGCAGGCCGCGCTTTTGAAGCATCGGTTGCAGATAGCCCTGTACTTTTTCCGGCATTTGGAAGGTTTTGTAGTAGGTTGATCCGTCGATGTTCACACAAACCGGTCGTTCCGGATCGGTGCCGGCCCCACCTTTAACCACGGCCGCGAGAATATTAACCGCCGTCAGAAGGGCCGCGCGATCGACTACGGCGGTAAAGACCAACTTCATGACATCCCGGTCGGCATCGGTAAAAGCACCCGTATCCAACATTCCTTTATCCCGATCGTTGTCAGCCACCAGATTATCGATATGAATGGTGGATAACTCGTTCATATCTGCAAGCGATTGTGTGCCCACATCAGAGAACACGCCATCCTCTTTGGACAACGATTTGAGCAGCTTCAGCGTGATGCTACCCATGTAGACGCCGGAAATGGTTTTTTCAAAAACGTGCCCGCCGGGATTCTCGCTGGCTTCGTCCAGCTCAAGATCCAACGGTCCGCGTTTGAAGGCGGCAAATCCGCCGGATTCAACATTAATCACCTGCGAGCCGGCTCCAAGATAGCCATCCAGTTTTACGATGTTTTCATTTTTCTCAACAATGGCCGTATTGGTCCCCGTGCCGAGAATGAAACCGATATAGGACGATGCATTAAACGTTTGCCCCTGCGCCAGACCGGCCAGCAGGCAGGCTACTGTATCGTTCAGGATTACCACTTTCCGGCCGGTCATTCCCCGTTCTTCCAGGGCTTCGATCAAACCGCTGCCGATATGACTTCCGACCAGTTCAGGAATCTTAATTTCTTTGGTCCAGTGCAGCAGGCGGCCATCGAAATCCGGCAGAATGTTGGTCGGATACGAGAAGCAGAATCCAATATGTTCAAAATCGTCCTTCAAGGGCTCAAGCGCATCAACCAGCACTTTATAAAAGTCTGCGGCGGAAACCTCTTCATCCCGGCCGGGCATGGGTTGCTTGCTGAAAGCCGAAAGTTTAATTTCACCGGCTTCGGTAAATTTCGCCACACAGATACGCAGATTGGTTCCGCCGGCATCAATCACGGCAACCGATTTTTCCGGGGGCACCTGGCCTTCTGTACCGACATAGGCAGGAATCATGGCCAACGAGCTGCATTCACCCGCCAATCCCTTTTTCATTTCATCCAGGAAACCGGCCAGCAATGAATCTGCATTATAGGCTTCGGCGGAAACCATTTTATCCTTCAACCAAGCGTTGATCATCTGTTCCATCTTCTTTCTCCGTAAAAGTTATTAATTATACGCGAAAAAAGGGGCAGATCAAGACGGCTTCTGCAAAGGTTACAAAATCCGCAATCTTACCTTTCATCCACCCACTGCATAATTTTCGGATGCCGGAGCTGTTAAGTGCTTTGATTTTCCAACGCGGCATCAAGATACGCTGCTTTCAAAGCACTCTTGCG
>JAROBA010000027.1 GCA_029432815.1 Pontiellaceae bacterium B1224
TCCGGGTAGCCCCAAATGGCTACTGCACGGCTGAGCGGTTGATCGTCCTCATGATCCGCAAAACCATCGGCATCAGTATCGGCGATGGCCGGATCCGTCCAAATCTGCGACTCCTGAAGATTGTTCAGTTGATCCTCGTCATAGTTCGCAGCACCATCTGCAGCGTCATCGGAATCTAACTGAAAAAACTTTTCATAGACATCGCTCATTCCATCGTTATCCGAATCGATCCCGAAAGAAATACCAACTCCGATCACAAGTGCTATAGCAAACAGAAGTTGGAACAGTTTGGTTCTAAATAAAGCAATTTTTGACATTGGGATTCCCCTTTACGCTTTAACCACACGATTTATGAAGGCAACTCTTTCTTTATTTTCATAAACAAACATATCTACCCCCCCCCGCAATATTTTTAATAATTTCTTTTCTAGTATTTTTTACTAGTGCGTTTTCAAGGGATATAAATACATTGCATAACTCAAAATCCATATAGACAGGAGACAGGGAGCGCTGAACTGAACAGGTCCATATTGCTCGCGCGTGGGGCGGTCGGCGACTTCCCACCTCTTTAACCGAACGACATACTTTCAATATTCCTGATTTCTTGTTCGATATTCGTTTACTTCTCCGCCCTGTTGCATGTGCTGGAAACGGCGTAAAACATCATTCTACGATATGGAGTTCCATCTGTTTTCCAAAGTTTGGAAGTAATGTCGCCGAATTGGAAGGATGCAAGGCATATCACCTGTAAAGAAAAAGCAGGGTAGTGTTCCGGCCCTCTCGTCAGAGCAAAAAAAAAGCGCCCCGTACGGGACGCTTTCTTTCCAATGATTGGAATCAACCGTTAGGCTTCTTCATCATCCGACTGATCTGCAAAGGCGAGCGGATCGCCGCCCAGTGCATCTTCAACCGAGATTTCATCACCCAGCTTGACCGGCTTGATATCGCGGTACATCGGGAATCCGGTACCGGCAGGAATCAAGCGACCCATGATGACGTTTTCTTTGAAGCCGCGGAGTGAATCCACCATGCCGAGTGTTGCGGCTTTGGTGAGTACGCGGGTGGTATCCTGGAACGACGCCGCCGAGATGAAGGACTCGGTTTCGAGCGCTGCCTTGGTGATACCCAGCAGTACCGGAGAAGCTTCCGCTGGACGACGGCCATCGCCGACCGCACGTTGGTTGACTTCCTGGAAGGTCTGCTTTTCGACCTGCTCGCCCCAAAGGAACTCGGTATCGCCCGGATCGGTGATCTTCACTTTACGCAGCATCTGGCGAACAATCACCTCGATGTGCTTATCGTTGATTTCCACACCCTGCAGACGATATACGGCCTGAACTTCGTTCACGAGGTATTCCTGCAGATCCTGCGGACCACAGACTTCGAGCAGTTCCTGCGGAACGATCGGACCTTCTGTGAGCTGCTGTCCTTTGTGAACAAAGTCACCCGGGAATACAATTACGTGTTTGTTCATCGGAATGAGGTGTTCTTCCTCAGCACCCGTGACTGTATCACGAACGATGAGCTTGCGCTTACCTTTGGCAATGCCGCCGAGTTCAACAATACCTTCGATCTTCGCGATCTCGGCTGCTTCTTTCGGGGTACGTGCTTCAACGAGTTCCGCCACACGCGGCAGACCACCGGTAATATCCTTGGTACGAACCGTTTTACGCGGCGTACGAGCCAGCGTGTAACCGGCGCTGATCGCGTCGCCTTCCTTGATCATTACCTGAGCGCCAGCCGGAATAGAGTAGAAACCCTTGTTTCCGTCTTTACCCTCAATCACGATCTGCGGATGGAGGTCTTCCTTGTGTTCCATAACGGTAAGACCTTCAACACCGGTAGCTTCATCCACCGCCTTCTGAACGGTTACGCCTTCAATGAAGTCGTGGAACTCAAGTTTACCATCGTGCTCTGAAAGAATCGGAACGGAGTACGGATCCCATTCAACGAAGGTTTCGTTGGCTTTAACTTCGCCACCGTCATCGACGGAGACCAAAGCACCGATTACCAATGCGTAGCGTTCCAGCTCACGTCCTTCTTCATCAACAATAACAATGCTGCCGTTTTTATTCAGGATAACATTCTTATCATCCACTTTCACCGAACGAACATTTTCGTACTTCGCAGTACCACCTAATTTCGCAATGACTTTCGGCTGTTTAAAGACGGAGGATGCAGTACCACCAATATGGAAGGTACGCATGGTCAGCTGCGTGCCCGGCTCACCAATCGACTGTGCGGCAATAATACCAACTGGCTGACCCAGCTGAGCAACTTTACCGGTCGCGAGGTTTTTACCGTAGCACTTCGCACAAACACCGCGACGGGATTCGCAGGTGAGAACCGAACGAATGATCACCATCTCAACACCGGCACTTTCCACCTTGCGGGCGGAATATTTGTCGATGAGTTCGCCGGCCGCCACAATGACTTCCAGCGTATGCGGGTTGCAGATATCTTCGGCCGCACTACGACCGATGATACGGGTTGCAAGCGAAACGAGTTCATCGTCCCCTTCGGTGATCGCAGTCACTTCAATACCATTCAGCGTATGACAGTCTTCTTCGGTAATGATGATGTCGTGCGAAACGTCCACCAGCTTACGGGTAAGATAACCGGAGTCGGCTGTTTTCAATGCGGTATCGGCCAGACCTTTACGGGCGCCGTGCGTTGAAATGAAGTATTCCAGTACCGACAGACCTTCACGGAAGTTCGACAGAATCGGCCGTTCAATAATTTCACCGGATGGCTTCGCCATCAGGCCGCGCATGCCGGCCAGCTGACGAATCTGCTGACGTGAACCACGGGCACCGGAGTCAACCATCACATAAACCGGATTCAACTCTGCCTTGGACTGCTCATTCAACGGATCATCATTCTTCTCGAGCACATCGAACAGCTTGTTTGTCAAGCGGTCGTTGGTGTCGGTCCAGATATCGATGATCATATTGTAGCGTTCACCTTCGGTAATCAAACCTTTGCGATGTTTGCCGTCAACATCCTCAATTTCTTTACGAGCCGCAGCAACCATGCCTGCTTTATCCTGCGGAATGATCATGTCGCACAATCCGATAGACATACCGGAACGCGTCGCGTGTTCATATCCGAGGTTTTTCAGCGCATCGAGTACTGTTACCGTTACGGCGTGGCCTGAAATTTCGTAGCATTGTTCAATCAGTACACCTACCACCTTTTTGGTCGCCGTCTTATTTACAAAACCGAGCTCATCGGGCCATACTTCATTAAAGAAGACACGACCGACGGTAGTTGTGATGACAGAACGTTCCTGGTCGCCATTGCGGGTTTCGCGCTGGTAGTCCGGGTTGCGGTAGCGAATACGATCGTGCAGTTTAACAACGCCTTCATCGTATGCTGTATGCACTTCCATGATGTCATTCATCATACGCAAGTGCTCGTTCCCGTTTTTCTTTTTACCGTTCTTACGTTCCATCTGGTAGGTCTGGGATTCGGAAGTCAGGAAGTAAACCCCTAACGCAATATCCTGCGTCGGCGTCGTTACCGGTTTACCGGAAGACGGAGAGAAGATATTATTTGTTGCAAGCATCAGACTCTTGGACTCAACCTGAGCTTCCACCGACAACGGTACGTGTACCGCCATTTGGTCACCGTCGAAGTCGGCGTTATAGGCCGTACATACAAGCGGGTGCAACTGAATGGCTTCCCCTTCAATCAGGATGGGCTCAAACGACTGAATCGAAAGTCTGTGAAGTGTCGGCGCACGGTTCAACATAACCGTATGACCACGGGTTACCTCATCGAGGATATCCCACACTTCATCCACTTCGCGCTCAATCATCTTTTTCGCGCTGCGAACAGTGTGAACCACGCCACGCTCTTTCAGGCGACGAATGATGAACGGTTCGAAAAGGACAAGTGCCATTTTCTTCGGCAGACCGCACTGGTTCAGTTTCAGCGTCGGACCCACAACAATTACGGAACGGCCGGAGTAGTCAACACGCTTACCGAGCAGGTTCTGACGGAAACGACCCTGCTTACCTTTCAGCATATCGGAAAGGGATTTCAGCGGACGGTTACCCGGACCGGTTACGGCGCGGCCATGACGACCGTTGTCGAACAGGGCATCGACCGACTGCTGCAGCATACGTTTTTCGTTGCGGATGATGACTTCCGGAGTCTTCAGCGCGAGCAGGGTTTTCAAACGGTTGTTACGGTTGATGACACGACGATACAGATCGTTCAGATCGGACGTTGCAAAACGACCGCCTTCGAGCGGAACCAACGGACGCAGATCCGGCGGAATCACCGGCAGCACTTCCATAACCATCCATTCCGGACGGGAGTTGGATTTAATGAACCCTTCCATGACCTTCATCTGATTAACAAGTTTTTTACGGGTCTGTTTGGAGCGGGTGTTCATCATTGCTTCTTCTAAAGCAATCAACGTTTCGGCCGGATCAATCTTCGTCAGCAATTCGCGGACGCCTTCAGCACCGATCTTCGCGGAAAAACTTTCCGCGCCATAGTTGTCCATGGCTTCACGATATTCCTCTTCCGAAAGAAGCTGTTTTTCTTTCAGCGGGGTATCACCGGCATCTACCACAATATAGTTATCGTAGTACAGAACGCGTTCGAGGTTACGCATGGTCATATCAAGAATAAGACCCATGCGGCTCGGAGTGGCTTTGAAGAACCAGATGTGCGAAGTCGGAACCGCCAGCTCAATGTGAGCCATGCGTTCACGACGGACGCGGGACAGCGTTACTTCAACGCCGCACCGGTCGCAGATCACGCCTTTATGTTTGATGCGTTTGTACTTTCCGCAAGAACATTCCCAGTCCTTGGTCGGACCGAAGATGCGCTCGCAGAACAGACCGCCTTTTTCAGGCTTGAAGGTTCTGTAGTTGATCGTTTCCGGATTTTTAACTTCGCCATGACTCCAGGAACGGATCGACTCTGGAGATGCGAGCGTGATGCTCGCAAAGTCGCTTTGTTCCTGTTGCTTGATACCGAAGATATCGGCAACGTTGCTTGAATTATTTTCCACGGGTGTTCCTCCTGCAGTATAATGTATAGGTATCGATGTTACGCGACTAGACTGACAGGATGGGTTCGCCATCCTCGTTTTTCACCTGGAAATTCAGTCCGAGTCCCTGCAGCTCCTTGATCAGTACGTTGAACGATTCCGGTCGACCGGAGTCGAGGACGTTTTCGCCCTTCACAATCGCTTCATACATACGGGTACGTCCGGCAATGTCGTCGGATTTTACCGTAAGGATTTCCTGCAGTGCGTGTGCAGCACCATAAGCCTCGAGTGCCCATACTTCCATTTCCCCGAAACGCTGGCCACCGTATTGGGCTTTACCACCCAGCGGTTGCTGTGTAACGAGTGAGTATGGACCAACGGCACGTGCATGGATCTTTTCGCTGACCAAGTGGTGCAGCTTGAGAATGTACATGACACCCACCACAACGCGCTGTTCCATGCGTTCGCCGGTACGGCCATCGTACAGCTCAGTTTTACCGTCTTCTGCCAGACCGGCTTCACCAAGCATATCGCGAATCTGCTGCTCCGAGATACCATCGAAAATCGGAGTGGCCGCATGCATACCAAGATGCTTACACGCCCAGCCCAGATGCGTTTCAAGTACCTGACCCACGTTCATACGAGAAGGTACACCTAACGGGTTCAGTACGACATCCACCGGAGTTCCATCTGGAAGGAACGGCATGTCTTCCTCGGCAACAATACGGGAAATTACACCCTTGTTACCATGGCGACCGGCCATTTTATCCCCGACGGAAAGCTTCTTCTTCTCAGCAACATAAACCTTAACGGACTTCACGATACCGGCATCGACTTCTTCGCCGCTGCCCGCACGGTCCATTGACCGCACCTTGTCCTGCTTGGCTTCCGTGAACTTGTTGCGATATTCATCGATGATGCCCATGATCTTAATACGGATCGGGGACGGATCGATTTCAACATCCGCATAGTTAGCCGCCAGCTTGCGCAGGAGGGTCTTGGTGATTTTACGGTTGGCCGGGATGATGATATCACCGGAGCTCGCATTCATTACATCGAGCGGAATCTTTTCACCGAGCAGAATATTCGACAGAGCCTCTGTCAGATCTTCCGTCAGCTGCGAGATTACATCTTCGTGACGTTCCGTAATTTCACTCTGAAGCTTTTTAACGTCCGTCGGCTTATCCTTGGCGGATGCGCCCATGGCGTTGTCCTTCGAGGAAACTTTAACGTCCATCACGATACCGTGCGTACCGGAAGGCGCTTTCAACGAAGTATCCCGAACATCCGCCGCTTTTTCACCGAAAATGGCGCGAAGCAGGCGTTCTTCCGGAGCGAGCTCTGTTTCACTCTTCGGTGTGATTTTACCCACAAGAATATCGCCGGGTTTAACTTCAGCACCAACCTGAATAATACCGTCGTGCGACAGGTTTTTCAGTGCTTCTTCTCCGACATTCGGAATATCACGGGTAATTTCTTCCGGACCGAGTTTCGTGTCACGGGCACCACATTCAAATTCTTCAATGTGGATGGACGTGTAGACATCTTCACGAACCAGTTTCTGGTTGATCAGGATGGCATCCTCGAAGTTATAACCACCCCAGGGCATGAACGCCACAACGATGTTTTTACCAAGGGCCAATTCGCCTTCATCCGTACCGGAACCATCTGCCAGCACATCGCCTTCAGCGATTTTCTGTCCGACTTTAACAAGCGGACGCTGGTTCAGGCAGGTGCCTGCATTCGACCGCATGAATTTACGGAGATTGTACTCCTGAGCATCTTTGCTGCCTTTTTTCTCCGGCATTTTCCCATCTTTGGAAATGACAATGCGGTCAGCGGAAACATAAGCAACTTTACCGGCGTCTTTCGCGATTACCAATACACGGGAGTCGCGAGCCAGTCGACCTTCAATACCGGATCCGACAAACGGACGTTCCGACTTCATCAGCGGAACAGCCTGACGTTGCATGTTCGAGCCCATCAATGCGCGGTTCGCGTCATCGTGCTCAAGGAACGGAATCAAACCGGCCGCAATGGATACCACCTGCTTCGGCGATACGTCCATGTACTGAACTTTTTCCGGTGCAACTTCGATGAAGTCGCCGCGGACACGTACCATAACGCGGTCATTTTTAAAGCAGCTCTTTTCATCGAGTTCGGCATTCGCCTGCGCGATGACGTAGCGTTCTTCCTCATCAGCTGTGAGCCAATCGAGGTGCTTGCTAACCTTGCCCTTGGCACACTTGAGGTACGGCGTAACAATGAAGCCATACTCATTGACCTTAGCGAAGGTGGAGAGCGAAGAAATCAGACCAATGTTCGGGCCTTCCGGCGTTTCAATCGGACAGATACGACCATAGTGAGAACTGTGAACGTCTCGGACTTCAAAGCCGGCTCGGTCGCGGTTCAAACCACCCGGACCCAGTGCGGAAAGACGACGCTTATGCGTGAGCTCCGACAGCGGGTTGGTCTGGTCCATGAACTGCGACAACTGCGAACGACCGAAGAAGTCCTTAATTACTGCCGAAAGGGCTTTCGGGTTAATCAGCTTCTGGGATGAGAGGCGATCCACCGTGGTGTCAAAGATCGTCATACGTTCTTTAACAAGACGCTGAATACGCGCCAGACCCACACGACACTGCCCTTCGAGCAGTTCACCAACCGTACGAATACGGCGGCTGCCAAGGTGGTCGATATCGTCCAGCGTACCTTCACCCATGCGAACCATAAGAAGATAGCGAAGCGCTTCAACAACGTCTTCAACTTCCAATGTCAGGGAGGTGCTGTCGATGCCGAGCTTCTGCTGGATCTTGTAGCGACCCACGCGGCTGAGGCTGAAACGGGCTTCATCGAAGAACAGACGTTTAATCATCTGACGGGCAGAAGCTGTTGTGGGCGGATCGCCCGGACGCAGTTTCTGATAGAGATCTTTAAGGGCTTCATCAACCGTACGTGTGGTGTCGGCCTGAACCGATTTCAGGAAAAGACCCTGGTCCCATGAAACATTCACAACCGACACTTTTTTGTAGCCGGCTAATTTCATGCGCTGAATCATATCAACGGTCAGCGTGTCATAACGACGACCGATGACGGATTCTGAATCCGCATCCACGATATCATCACTGAGCACGAGGTTTTCGAGATCCTCTTCCTTGTAGGTTTTCTTGGAAAGGGAGAATTCGGCGAACTTATAGTAAAGGCCGAGAATCTCTTCATCCTTTTCGTAACCCAAGGCGCGGAGGAAAGTGGACGCAAGGAATTTGCGGCGACGACGCTTGCGGTCGAGATAGATATAAATGAGATCGCTGGTATCGAACTGAGCTTCAATCCATGAACCATGGTCTGGAATGATGCGGAATGAATGCAACGTGGAACCATTCGCATGCTGCGACGATTCGAAGCAGATACCTGGTGAACGGTGCAATTGGCTGACGATTACACGTTCAGCACCATTGATGACAAAGCTGCCGCTTTGTGTCATCAGCGGGATTTCTCCCATGAACAAAGTGTCTTCACGCAGATCTTCGCCTTCACGCAGCTTGAACGTAACGTAAAGCGGTGCCGAGAAGGTTTCCCCTTCACGGATCGATTCCAGATGTTCAAGTTTCGGCTTTTTGATTTCGTAACTTACAAAATCAAGGGCGATCTGCCCGTCATAACTCTCAATCGGGAACGCTTCGCCCAATACAGCTTGAAGACCAATCTTCTTCCGTTTGGATGGAGAGTGGTCCTGCTGCAGGAAGTCCCTGTAGGAGTTAAGTTGAATTTCGATTAAGTCGGGCGCATCTAGCGCGTCTGTGAGTACACCAAAGTTTTTTCTCTCAGCCATTCCGCACCTTCAGGTTGTTGTTGGGGATAAAACGCATGTTCCCCTTTGAGTCTCAAAGGGGAACATAACACATGCCACCCGAAGGTGGCACAATCTGTCAAAGTTTAATAATACGAGTATTATTTAACTTCGATTGATGCTCCAACGCCTTCAAGTTTTTCTTTCATCGCGTCAGCATCTTCTTGAGAAACACCAGCTTTGATGCTGGTAGGCGCGCCATCGACGAGCTCTTTAGCTTCTTTCAGACCGAGACCGGTGATTGCACGGAGTTCTTTGATAACCTGGATCTTAGAACCACCAGCAGCAGTAAGAACGACTTCGAATTCAGTCTGAGCTGCGGCTGCGCCGCCTTCGTCACCACCAGCCGGAGCTGCTACAGCGACTGCAGCTGGAGCGGCTGCAGTTACGCCCAGACGATCTTCCAGAGCCTTAACCAGCTGAGAGAGTTCAAGAACCGAGATGGTTTCAACCCAATCAACGAATTCTGCCATTTTACCTTCGAGTACTACTTCTTCTTTTGTTTCTTCGGACATTTTGTGCCTCCTAATGAACTGCTTCTAATTCAAATTAATAGTTATGCTTCTTGTTCTTTTTTGTCTTTTACCGCGCTCAGCACGTAAACCAGACTTGCGACTTTCTGATCAAGAACGCCAACGAGCTGGGTGCATGGTGCCTGCAGGGTGCCGAGCAACATGGCACGCAATACATCCTTGGAAGGAAGTTTTGCGAGTTCCACAACGTCATTCGCGCTGACAGCTTTGCCTTCAACAAAACCACCGGTAACAACCGGTTTTTCATTTGCAGCGGTAAATTTCTTAATAACCTTGGCCACTTCAACCACATCGCCTTCGCCATAAATCATCGCGGTTTGACCAGTCATCAGATCTGATGCGTCATCGGCGAGAGCACGGTTCAGCATGGTTTTCTTAACCACGTTGAACGATGCACCGCTCTCACGCAGCGAATCTTTGAAGGCAGTGGTGGTCGGCATGTCCATTCCGGTATAATCGGCAATGATCATGTATAACGCACCGGCTACTCGCTCATTGAGTTCGGTAGCTTCAGCAATTTTTTCGGGCCGTACGCCTTTTTCTTCAGGTTTCATTTAAATACCCTCCCCTATGCGGAGATTTCCTTGAGGGCAACCCGGAGACCCGGACCCATGGTGCTGGAAATCGTGCAACGTTTAATGTAGGTTCCTTTGGCAGTAGCCGGGCGGGCACCGTTGATGGCGTCCACAATGGCCTGCGCATTTTCGAGCAACGCGGTCTTTTCGAACGAACGTTTTCCGAAAGGAACGGCAATGTTTCCGTTACGGTCCATACGAAACTCAACTCGACCGGCTTTCAGCTGGTTCACAGCAGCGGCCGTATCGTCGGTTACGGTTCCGGTTTTCGGATTCGGCATCAGACCACGCGGACCGAGTACACGAGCAACTTTACGCACTTCTTTCATTGCGTCCGGTGTGGCAACGGCAGCGTCAAAGTCGGTCCAGCCGTCCTGAACTTTCTTGATCAGGTCGTCGAATCCAACTTCAGTTGCTCCTGCTTCGCGGGCTGCTTCTGCAGCATCCCCTGTTGCAAAAACAATGACCTTAACATCTTTACCGGTACCGTGCGGCAACGCAACGGTGGAGCGGATCGCCTGATCGGATTTTGACGGGTCTACCCCCATCCGGAAGGCGAATTCCAATGTTTCGTCGAACTTAGCGGTTGGGTTTTCCTGAAGAAATTCAACAGCACTTTCGACGCTGTAGTCATTTTCGCGGGTCACCTTTTCCGAAACTGCGGTATATTTTTTTCCGTGAATAGCCATTTATTCCACCTCTATTCCCATGCTGCGCGCGGTACCTTCAATGATACGAACTGCGGCATCCAGATCGCTGGCGTTCAGGTCAGCTTTCTTAACCTCAACGATCTCTTCGATCTGCGCGCGGGTTACTTTACCGACCTTATCGCGGTTCGGAACGCCGGAACCTTTTGCAAGGCCGGCTGCTTTTTTCAGCAAAACTGCTGCGGGCGGGCTCTTCGTAACAAACGAGAAGCTACGGTCTTTATATACGGTGATAACCACCGGAATGACCAGCCCCGCCTGGCTCTGCGTAGCGGCATTGTATGCCTTGCAGAACTCCATAATGTTAACGCCGTGCTGACCCAATGCGGGGCCGACGGGCGGCGCAGGGTTTGCTGCCCCTGCGGGGATCTGCAACTTAATATACCCTGTGATTTCTTTAGCCATAACAATCCTCAATCAAATTTATTCGGCTGAACGTTCTACCTGCCAGTATTCGAGCTCCACCGGAGCTTCGCGTCCGAAGACAGAAACAAGTACCTTAAGCACACCACGCTCCGGATCAACTTCGTCGATCACTCCAGTCGAGCTGGTGAACGGTCCATCGGTAACCTTGACGGTTTCGCCTGGCTCGAACATCACCTTCGGTGCAACAACTTCCTTCTTTTCTTCAATCTGATTCACGATGCTGTTTACTTCTTCATCGCTCATCGCGGCGGGTCTTTCACCGCCAAGGAAGCCGATCACACTCGGCGTGTTCTGTATAAAGGTCCAGGCTTCAGCATTCAGTACATTTTCTTCGTTATACAAGTTGATGTTAATCAATAGGTATCCCGGAAAAAACTTACGGTTGACCGTTGTCTTTTTGCCTTGTTTAACTTCTGAGACTTTTTCGGAAGGAATTAAAACTTCTCCGATATCGTCTTCCATTTCTTCTTGCTGCACTCGGCTGGCAATGTTCTTTTGAACTTTCAGCTCGTGACCGGAAAGCGCGTGTAGGATGAACCATTGTTTTGGCATGTTATATAATCCCTACTGAATAAACTAGCGAATGATGAGGCGGAGCAGATTCATGTTCACCACATCACAGAGCCCGACAAATGCGCCTAGGATGATGACGGAGATGACAACCACCAGAGACTGACCAAACAGTTCTTTACGGGTGGGCCATGTGCACTTCAGCAGTTCAACTTTTACCTCTTCGAGAAAGGTTCTTAAACTACCTACGCCTTCGCTTAATTTATTCATGTTACGTTCCAGTTTACAAAAAAGTGGCAGGTCGGAAGGGACTCGAACCCCTAACAGCCGGTTTTGGAAACCGGTGCTCTACCAATTGAACTACCGACCTGTCGTCAAAATAGGATCAACTACTTCGTTTCGCGATGAAGTGTGTGCCGCCTTAATCGGGGACAATACTTCTTAATTTCACGGCGACCAGTTTCCAGCTTTTTATTGCGAGTACTGGTGTAGTTACGATCTCCACACTCGGTGCAGGCCAAAGTGATAATATCTCTTGGCATGGTTTCGTCCTGTTTGAGTTAAACGGGCACAGACGGTCGTGCCGTCTGTCCCGATTACCCGTTGATTTTAAGCAACGATTTCGATAACGCGTCCAGCACCAACGGTGCGACCACCTTCACGAATGGCGAAGCGCATGTGCTGCTCCATCGCGATCGGAGTGATCAGCGTAACATCCATAGTCACGTTGTCGCCAGGCATAACCATCTCAACGCCTTCCGGCAGCTGAATGTCGCCCGTCACGTCCGTTGTACGGAAGTAGAACTGCGGACGGTACCCTTTGAAGAACGGAGTATGACGTCCACCTTCATCTTTGGACAGAACGTATACTTCACCCTTGAACTGGGTGTGCGGAAGAATGGAACCCGGCTTAGCCAGAACCTGACCACGCTGAACTTCTTCTTTCTTTGTACCACGCAGCAGAACACCAACATTGTCGCCAGCCTGACCCTCGTCGAGGATCTTGCGGAACATTTCAACACCTGTGCAGGTAGTCTTGGCAGTATCTTTGATACCGATGATTTCAACTTCATCGCCGGTGTGGATCACACCGCGCTCAACACGACCGGTAACAACAGTACCGCGACCTTCGATAGAGAATACGTCCTCAATCGGCAGCAGGAAGGGAAGATCAGTAACACGTTCCGGCTCCGGAATCCAGGAGTCGAGGGCGTCCATAAGATCCTGAATGCACTGGGCGTCCGGGCCTGTAGGATCGTTAATCGCTTTAAGAGCGGATCCACGAACGATCGGAGAATCTTCTTCGAACTCATACTTAGCGAGGAGTTCCTGAATTTCCATTTCAACGAGTTCGATCAGCTCTTCGTCATCGACGAGATCGCACTTGTTGAGGAAAACAACGATTTTCGGCACACCAACCTGGCGGGCCAGAAGGATGTGCTCACGCGTCTGCGGCATCGGGCCGGACGGAGCTTCAACCACCAGAATTGCGCCGTCCATCTGGGCAGCACCGGTGATCATGTTTTTAACGTAGTCAGCATGGCCCGGACAGTCAACGTGGGCGTAGTGACGCTTATCCGATTCGTACTCAACGTGCGAAGTCGCGATGGTCAGAATCTTAGTGGAGTCACGACGTCCCTGGGATTCAGATGCTTTTGCAACGCTGTCATATGCGATGTATTCAGACAGGCCTTTAGCAGCCTGTACACATGTGATGGATGCAGTTACAGTAGTTTTACCATGGTCAACGTGACCAATCGTTCCCACGTTCACGTGGGGTTTATTACGTTCGAACTTGTCTTTAGCCATTTTGTTTACCTCCTGATATTGCTCAGTTAATAATGTTACATAAAATCGAATAAATGGAGCCCATGAGCAGATTTGAACTGCTGACCTCATCCTTACCAAGGATGCGCTCTACCAACTGAGCTACATGGGCCTGTTTATCCAAAAAACAGACAAACAAGCCCGCGTGCACACCGGTAAAAAATGCGTTCACAGAGCTTGTCCCTACAAAAATTATCCTACTCACCGCTCCAACTGCATTTGGCGAATAAGACGGCGCAATATATAGAACCCCCGGATAGAGTCAACCCCGAACCTGAAAAAAAATCAGTAATTTCCATTATTTCAGGTGGACCTGCAAAAATAGCTAAAAAAAAACAGTAACAGGACGCCTCAAACACCTGGAAGGTACAAAACGGTCCTGTTTGTTCAACGACCAGCAAACACGCCTTCTTCAACACTAGAAAACGGTGTAGTTCCTTAATAATAGAATGTGGACACGTAAGGTACAGCCGGAACCGCCTGCAGGAACCAGCAAAACCGCATGCCAACACAGCGCATCGGCTCTGATATAAAAACAATTTCTGACTCTCCCATTTCCAGTGCCAAAAAGAATGAGGAGACAGTCCAATTTACCCCCACACAGAACTGATTTAATACAAAACACAAGAATCTCACTTAGAATGGACAATAAAAGAGATTCATTAAGCGTTGGTCAGTGCACGACACCGAACCAATAATCTATTGCTTTTTCCAAAGTTTGGATGGCAGACTGTTTTTGAAATGTTAACGACTAATACAAGAATCTACGATCTCCTCGCTGCCACCGGCCTTTTTGAAGAAAAAGCGCTAATGGCCACTCTCGATGAAGCCCGCGAAAACGGAATGCCGACCTGCCAAGCGGTTCTGGAAAAAAACGACATAAAGGAAGAGCCTTTTCTAATAAAGTTGGCCGAGGCGATGAACCTCCCCTTTCAGCGACTGAAGGAGGTGGAAATCGAAACGGAGATTCTTGAAAAAATCCCGACCAAAGCCATCTTCCAATACAATATCATTCCGCTTGGACTGGAAAACGACTGCTTGAAAGTCGCCACCAGCGATCCTTTCATTCCCGGCTTGGCCGATGCCCTCCGGCTTGCAGCTGAATACCGAATTCGATTGGTGCTCAGCCCGACGGAAGATATTGAAACCTCTGCCAAAAGATTCTACGGCGTCGGCGCGGAAACTCTTGACCGAATGATGGAAGACGGCGCGCTGGACTTCGATGATGAAGAAGATCTGATGCGCCAGGATCTCAGCGAGCTCGACCAGGAAGCTTCCGTTGTTAAATTTGTAAACCAGATTATCTGGGAAGCCTTCAAAGACCGCGCAACGGATATCCACATTGAACCGATGGAAATGGACCTGCGCATTCGCTACCGCGTCGACGGCGTGCTGCATGAAACCCCGATGCCTCCGCAGCTCAAACGCTTCCAATCCTCGGTCATCTCTCGCCTCAAGGTCATGGCAAATATGGATATTGCCGAAAAACGCCTTCCTCAGGACGGACGTATCAGTGTACGCATCCGCGGCGCAGAAATCGATGTTCGTGTTTCCACCATGCCGACGGTTTACGGCGAATCGGTCAGTCTGCGTCTGCTGATGCGCGGCGGCGGGCTGGTCACCATGGCCGATCTGGGACTGAATGAACGAGACGCAACCGGCCTGAAGAAAATGATTACCCGTCCGCACGGCATTCTGCTGGTTACCGGCCCGACTGGTTCCGGCAAGTCGACCTCGCTCTACGCCTGGCTGCACACCATCAACTCCGTCGACAAACGGATTATGTCGGCCGAAGATCCTATTGAATATGAGATGACCGGAGTCAATCAGGTACAGATGCGGCCCGAAATCGGCCTGACCTTTGCCAACACCCTGCGCACCTTTCTTCGTCAGGACCCGGACGTGATTATGGTCGGGGAAATCCGCGACAAAGAAACGGCCGAAATCTCCATTCGCGCTGCACTGACCGGTCACTTGGTATTCAGCACGATTCATACGAATGACTCCGCCAGCACCGTAACCCGCCTGCTCGATATGGGCATCGAACCTTTTCTGGTTGCGTCTTCGGTTGAAGGCATTGTGGCCCAGCGTCTGGTTCGTGGACTCTGCAAAAACTGTCGCCAACCCATCGAAATTGATGAAGCCTTCCTGAAGGAACACAACTTCCCGATCGAGCGCCTTGCCTCGGAAGGCCCTATTTACGAAGCGGTCGGTTGCGATGAATGCCGAGGTAACGGCTATAAAGGTCGTACCGGAATCTTTGAAATCCTGCAGATAACCGATGAAATCCGGCCATTAATCATTGCCCATGCATCCGCTGCGGCCATCAAACAGCAGTCGCTGGAACACGGTATGAAAACCCTGCGCGAAGACGGGTGGGATAAGGTGCTCGCCGGCGTTACCACGATCGATGAAATTCTGCGTGTTACGGAAGACGATGAGCTGGATGAAGAGTGATTCGTGAAACGTGAAACGTGATTTCTTCCAACCCTTGGAAACCTGCAAGAACAATCACGACTCAGTCGTCACTATTCACGCCCTACTCTGCGCCGGGCGGAAGAACACCCTCAGCCACCAGCTGATCATCCATTTCCTGTGTCAGCGGAACCGGAAGCGGCGGCATTCCATTGCGGATGACCTCCATCTGATACTGGCGTAATCGCTCCGTAGTCTCGGCGCGCGCTTTAGCTATCTCTTCAGGAGTGAGTGTCGGTTCCGGCGGTTTGGCTGGCTGCTCCGGCGGCTTGGCCCGGAATCCGCCGCCAAACTTTCGGGCGGGTTGCGCAGCGGCTTTGGCCACAGGTTCTGGCGTCGTTGACTGGGTAAGCTCAAATGTCACGCGCTTACCATTCAGCATAAGAGTGGCACTGGAAGTCGCAAGATCCACTTCGGAAAGCTTCATCCCATTAAAACTTTCGCCCACCGTCAGCATAATACTCTGCGGGTCGCCTGGGCGGGCCCTCAGATTCTGGAATGCGGCACGTACCTCTCCGGTCTGAGTTTCATTGAGATAACAAAGGCGCATCTCCTTTTCCATTTTTTTGGCTGCCGCAGCTGCTTCCGCCGCTTCTTTGGCATTCTCTCTCTCTTCCTGCGCCAACAGCGGATCCTCCCCGAACGGCGAGCGCTCCAGAATAAGCTCATACCGCTCGCTATCATATTCCACTGCATGTACAGCCATGGAACTCGCAATAAACAACCACAATATTTTCTGTATCAGCTTTCCAACCATTGGAAGATTCCTCATTCGATCAAGGGAAACAATGCGCACTCGCCCGCGTTTCGTCAAGCATCGCTTCCAATCCTTGGAAAACAACGTTACGGCGGTGGAAATATTGCCGCCCCGCCCCATTTCATCTACCGTCACGCCCATGAAACAGAAAACCGTCATTATTACAGGAGCCAACTCCGGCATCGGGAAAGCGGCGGCGAAGTATATCTCCGCCGCCGGGCATCGTGTAATCATGGCCTGTCGCAATGCGGAACGCGCCGCTCAGGCGCAAATAGAAATCGGCGCCGATTCCATTGTCGGCGAACTCGATCTCGCGTCCCGCAGCAGCATTCACCAATTTACCGACTGGGTTCACCGCGAATTCGATGCCGTCGATGTACTCATTAACAATGCGGCTGACTTTGACTTATCGCGCACCGAACGGGAGATGACGCCCGACGGATTTGAACGAATCTGGTTCACCAATCATCTGGCCCCCGTGCTTTTAACCGACCGCCTGATGGACCGGCTGGTCTCCAGCCCGCAGGGCCGCATTCTCAACATTTCCTCCAAAGGCCTGCTGATGCACCCGTTCCAGATCGTCGATCTGAAAGATCCAATGTTTGGAAAACGGCCCTACTCGCCCGCCAAAGCCTACTACCAATCCAAACTCGCACAAATCATGCACACCCGCTGGCTGGAACAGCAACTGACCGGAACCATGGTCACCGCCAACTGCATCCGCGTCACCAATGTTCGGATCGATCTCTCTCGCTTCACCAACCTGCCGCAGTGGATGAAAAACCTCTACAGCATCAAATCCCTCTTTTCAATTACACCGGAAAAAATGGCCGAAACGTATGCAAAGGCTGCTCTGAATGAAAGTGCCCGCGATGTTTCGGGGGCCATGATCGACTATCCATTCAAGCAAACCGCCCCGCCCGTTTATGCAAAAGACCCGCTCGTGATCGAGCAGGTCATGCAGCTGACATTTAAACAGCTGGGCATCCAGCCTTCAATTTCGTTCGAGGACGCCCAAACGTAGCAGCGAAGGCAGCACGTCTACGCTCAGTGCCGGCGGTGCCCGAGCGGAACAGAAAGGTTACCGTTGAAAAACTCAATAATATGGCCGCGCTCAATCAGCCAGCCGAGTGGCTGAAGCGCATGCTTGGCTTCCTCCGATTTCGGGTCCAGCGACGGATGCAGCACTTCCAGCAATTGAAGCCGGTTCGAACCGGGATTCTCCTTCAGGAACATCAATACTTCACAGATGTTCGGTACGGTATCCTCAGGCTTCACCGGATTCGGCTTAATGTGCGTCACAAAATTAATCTTGCCTGCTTTGAACAGATAGAGGTGCATGTGCCGAAACGCCGCGCGCATCGAAAACGACATCGTCAGCGGGAAGCGGCTCTCTTTGCCCCAGACCTGCTTGATGGCATGGGTCACATCCCGATCTTCCAATGACTGGGAAATCTTGGCCGGTACCACGGCCCGGTGCGTGCGCTCATACATAGAGGGTATTTTTTTAGAAAATTCAATCTCCGCCCGTTTCAGATCAAGCGGTTCCGCTTCCGGATCGGATTTCAGTTTGTAGACCGTCTGCTTGCGACTCTCTTCTTTCCACTGCTCAACCAGTTCATCGTCCTTCACGATCTCGATGTTGCGCTTATAATCTTCGAGCGACATATTCGGGAAACGGGTTGCGTGCACCTCCGCCACCTTTTCGGTATAGCTGTGATGGTTCGGCGGTCCGAGCAGAATCCCGCTCTTCCGGCAGCGCGCCACCCCGGGAAAACTGCCAGCCGGCGGCTCGATCTCGATCTCTTCCTTGTCATAAACATCCGTCAGATGTTTCGACTTGATGTGCTGCACGATCATTTCTTCCGTCGAAGCAACGCTCTTACACTTTTTACACTGGAAGAGTTCAAATGCCGGCGTGTCCTTATTGCACTCAATCTTAACCAGATAACCCTCTGAATCATGAATCATCAGATTGGCCAGATCCATTAGCGGATAGGCACGGCGGGAATGATGAATCTGCCGCACCAGCGAAGCCAGGCGCTTCTGTTCCGGCAGGAAAGAGACCGTCACCGGCAACTCTTTAATCGGTTCGCGCGGTTCACGGCGGCGCTCAGGCCGCTCGCTTCGGGAATCGTTCCGGCGGTCCGACTGCGGACGACGCGGACGTTCATCGTTCCGACCTGAAGGGCGGCGGTCGCCTCCGCGGGATCGATCATCCCGACGGCGGGGACGCTCTTCACGATACTCCTTTTTAGAATAGTGATTTTCCCCCGGCGGTTTTTTCGCCCATTGCGGAACAAAGTTCAGATCAAGGATCACATCGCGGGCATCGGACCGCGCTTCCTTAGCATGTATTTTATCATCCATGGCATCAACCGTACGTTAGTTTATTGAAAATCGAGTTTAGAGAAATCGTGCTTAATGAAAAGCAATATTCCACCCCGAGATTTAAAAGTCCGTCACACTTCACATCTACATTCCCGCAGAGGGCAATCACCATTAGTAAAAATCTAATCAGGCTTCACGACATTTAGTGCTCTTGCCCAAATTTGTAACTTTATGAGAAGGTGCCAACATGAAAACCTCATACAAATTGATTTGCACCTTACTCACCCCCCACGTACTGACAATGCTGGTACTGCTCGCGACCCTCACCAGCCGGAGCCACGGCGCACCGTCAGCGCCGCCCAAACTTTATCTCGGGCCGGCCCAGTGGGAAGTAGATGATTTCAAAAAAGAAACGGGCGGAACACTGTTGGTCGAACTGCTCAGACAGTCGGTCATTATATCTGCGGAACTTGAACGGCACTGGCTGACATACGACGCCACCATGGGAGAACCGAAACCTTCCGACGCCGTCCCGTTAAATATCGTGATCAAATATCGCGTCTTTGAAAACAAACATTGCGAATTCGGTGTCGTGACCAATGGAACGAAATTTTTAACCGGATTCGCCGAGATCCCGAAGAAGCAATACCTAGTCTATAAATCCATGCTCGAACAGGCGGAAACCCTATCCAGAAACACATTTCCAGAGCTCCTTGAAAACAAGGGTTCCGCAACCTCCCGCCCCTCCAAATCCACAGCGATCCCCGAAACTATTTTTTCCCAGGTAAACACCTTCTCGCTATGGAACGATCTCCGCACACTTCACACACTGCTTGAAACCGGTGGGGAGACGCCGGAACTGCTTTCCGCACTATCCCAAGGCTACGCGACGCTTGGCCTGGTGAATCATTCGCTCGGATCGAAAATGCCTAAAGCCTGCTATGCAAAAGCGCTTATCTACGCGCAACGTCTGGTCGTCGCACGACCGAACGATGCCCGATCCTACTATACCAGAGCCTATGCCTGGGCTTTGCCCGGATTCCATGCCTTGGCCATAAAAGACTTGGAGAAGGTGCAAGAACTTGGCGGCCAAGCTCCCTCATGGCTCTCCACCGTGCGGAGCTATCTTGACTATGACATCCCTGCGCTCAAAAGTGCGTTATGCGAAGACGACTTCGACGCTCAGCTGGCCGGCACGTTCCTTCTCATGGCCAGTTACAGAACGCATAACCAGAATTTCATTTTTGAGCACGCATGGCCCGCGCTGGAGCATAATCCGAAAAACCTCCAACTCGCACACGCTGGTGCGGTGGTCGGAGGACTGTCCACCAAAGGTGCGCTGACCTCCCAATACCCGCTCATTTTTGAATACATGATCATGAACGACCTTCGTTCCATGGAAGGCATGAACGAAATTCTCACGCCATTCATCACGCTGCCTCAGGAAACGGTCGAAGGCGGAATCAATTATCCCGCGACCCACGAACGGTTGACCCGGCTCGTTGAACAGGGAACGGACTCCCGCAAACCCAGTATGGCAACGCTCGCCACCATCATCAGAGAAACGCGCTTCGTGCAGATCTGGCATCGACTCCAATACCTGAGGCACACATTAGGCGTGCCCACCGAAAATGCATTACGCGAAATGATGCCCGACATTGAAGGCCATCCCTACGCGCCTCTCCTCCACACCTACTCAAAGACTGCAGATATTAAAAAAATCTTTGGCAACCAGGAGATTATCGATCCCCCATTCCAAATCTATTTCCTCCTGCATGGCAGACATATAACCGATGAGAGGGCCAAGTTTACCAACCAACCTCAGTGGAGAGGACAGATGCTTTCCATGAACAACGGGGACTACATGGCGCTGGATCTGGAACGAATCAACAGCTACAGGAGTCAGCTCATTGATGTAAATCCGAACAGCATTAATGGCATTCAAAAAGAATTCGAATACAGCAAAGAATCCCCGGAAACCCTTTATAAACGCTTTCAACCACACGTAGACAAATCTGCCTTGCTATCCATGGCCTTAGCGCAGCGCCTTGAGCAGGATGGCCAGACAAAAGGCGCGGCGCATTTCTATCAGCAATCGTTGGATCTGGAAGAATATCCCGCGTGCCTTAAAGCATTCGCGGGGCTTTGGCTAAAAGAAGGAGATGTCGAGAAATGGCATCAGCTTATGGAGCGATCGATGGAACTCCCCGACCAGGCGGGCCTTCGAAACTCTTTCACCCGCGTCGACATCGCCCGGGAACTTCTGAGGCTAGGTCATTGGGAAGCGGGGCTTCAATACACCGAGGATGCCGCCAGCAGCTACACCCAAACCTCATTGGAGTTGGCCGCGTGGGTCAACGGCTTGCTTGGCCAATCGGATCGAGGGCTCGAATACGCCATCGCATCCATGAAGCGATACTCATATTCCGATTTTTTCAATCAATACATCCTGTCATTCGCTCCTACCCTGACAGATGAAGCACGAGCTCTAACCGAAGACTTTTACTTGGGAGAACTCAATAAAAACGCCGTAAAACAGGCTTCTGCAGCAAACCACAACTTCATCACGGGTGACTACAAAACCTATTGCGAAATGAATGAAGCCTGCCTAAAAGCGACGAACGATCCGTGGTACGGCTTGGTGGCCGCTTTGGTCGCGGAGGATCAGGGGTGGCTGGAAAAGCGGGACAAGATCCTGAGTGAAACACTTGAACGTTTTCCGAAACTGCACCGACCCTCAGCCAATCGAAAGGCCATGAAGGAATTCGCGGAGATCTATGTGGAGATCAACGCGCTGGGGCGTATGGAGCCCGGGCATATCGAGCAGGTGCAATCTTTCTCCAGACAGTTTCCGGATGAGGGTTTCAATTACGATGCCCACGCCATGGCCGGCGATCTGCTCAGACTGAAAGGTCATGAAAATGAAGCGCGAGAAGTTTACGTGAACGGCCTCTCGCCGATTTACGCAAAACGCATGATTGGCTTCATCCCGTTCTTTCGGTTACGCCAGATGGGCGCTGATCCCGCTCAATTATTAAAGGAACGGATCCAGAAAGAAGAATCGCAATAGGCCTTCACCGAGACCAAACGCCGGGGTTCACTTTCGTGGTTTTACGATAGACGGTGGTTTCTTTGCCGAGCTCTGCGACAAAATTGAACGTGATGGTTTCCCCGAGTTCACCGGATTCTGAAAAACGGGAGGCCAGAAAAATGCCGTTCACCTGAAAGCGATCCATGGCCAGCGGCTCAACCTTGGCCATAAAGTTTTCGCCGGGCATGCCGGAGACCGCCACCATTTCGCCGTCGAGCAGGCATTCGGTTTCAGAATCATACCCCACGATCCTGCCGCTGCGTTTCACCTCGGTCCAAACGGACGGCCGTATTTCGATGGCGAATACATTTTTCCGCCCGTGCGAATCGCTCTCTCCCTTTTCCTGCCGCGAAGTATGATGGCTGAGCGTGAAGATGAGCTTTTCATCCGAAGCCCCCTCGTCGACCTGAATATGCAACTCTTCGGTAATGGTATGCGGCTTCGGCGACGGGGCTTTTTTCGGACTTTGACATCCCACCAACAAACAACACGCCGCCCCCGCAAGATATCGAACCATCTCTTCCCCCTGTTATCAAGAATCCAGATTCTGGATGATCGTATCCAGCCATTCGAGTTTTTTCTTCTGCATCATCGGACTCGGATGCGCATTCAGAAGCGGATGCACGGCGGAAGGCACGGTGGCGGTCGGCTCGCCCTGAATCCATTGAAGACACCGCTCAACCAACGGAAGCAACCCCATGTCCTGCCCCCACCCCAGCAGAATCGGCGTGGGTGTTTTTCGAACGAGGGAGCGGCGGCACTCTTCGGCCCGCTCCCCGCAGAACATACTATGCACGTGCCCGCCCATAATTTCGGAGAATCCATTAGCGCGCTGCAGGAAACTTCCGGACTTTGGATCGCGCAGGTCGGAAAGATTCAACACCCGGATATGCTTCCAACCTTTGGAAACGGCCACGCGCATAATCTGATACTGCGTATTGTCGGGCTGCGTCAGCACCAGGCTTTTTCCCATCGGGTTTCCAGACCCTGGATATTCGATCACATCGTCCACATGCCCTTTATCCTTAGGATGCGAGGAGCCGGGATTCATCATGATGACCACCACGTCGGGAATCATTTCAGCAATCGCCGTGGGATTATCCTGCGGGATCGACTGATCCACAATTTCGAGCACACTCCGACATTGAGCCGTTTCGCCATTCATCAGGGCCAGTTCATAAAAATGGCCGTAACAGGTGAAACGCTGCTTAAGCTCGGCCGCATATATAAAATTCATAGGGACTCCGTTTCGTATTGCGTATTGTCGGTCTGTTCAACAAGAGCTTCTCCGTGAAGCAATACGAACTACGCACTACGTAATTTATAAAGTGCCCATTTTAGGCTTTCTGCCCGTATCTTAACAAACTATCTTTAACGCGTTAATTCTATGGGGACTGTATGCACATTGTAATCGACATTCTGGCGGCCATCATCCTGCTCTTCTTTTTGCTGGCCGGATGGCACAAAGGATTTCTTCTTTCTGCTCTGGGCGTGATCCGCGTCATTCTCGCGTATGGCGTTGCCTATTTTGCCGGGCGCTATCTCGGCTCCTGGCTGGGCGAAGTGGCACATCGTCCACGCATTGTTACCATCCCCGTCATTGCAGCACTCACTTTTGTCATCATCACCTTCATTTTTCACATCATCATGACTAATATCCGGGAAAATCACCGGGAAAAAGAAGAAAAAGAGGACTATACGCATCCTTGGTACAGTTCCCTCGGCGGCAGCGTCATCAACCTGAGCATTGGGCTCTTTTCCCTCATTTTTCTTTTCTGGCTGGGCGAGGTTTTCATGGTCGGCACAACAGGCCGATCCATTCCCGGGGCGGCGGAATCCAAATTCGGCGAGTTTGCCCGCCGTGCTGTTTATGAAACTGTAAACGTGATTGTCTCGCGCGATGGACACGAATCGCAGGCGGCCGCCACGGCTCGCGTTATTTCCGATCCAGATAAAGGGATGCAGCATCTGGAAAACCTGATTGCAGCCGATTCGATCCAGCAGCTGGTCCTGGATAAACAGTTTCGCGACGACCTGCTTTCCGGTGATGCGGAGCGTCTTGAACAAAACGCTTCGCTGCAGATGCTCTTCGCAGACCAGGACACCCTGAATGAATTAAAAGAACTGGGCGTCCTCAGCGGGAATGAAAAAAAATCGGTGCTCTGCCAAAACCTCTCTAAATTTGGTAGCAACGAAAAAATACAGGCCAGTCTTCAGAACCTGCAGGCGAAAGATCTGCTGAGCACCGACCAGATCATCATGCTGATCCGCGATCCGGATTTCGATATCATTATCGGCGAAGTCCTTAAATAGAGTAAAATTCTTGCAGTTGACCTGACTCGGCCCAACCTATACTCTTTCATCGAATTTATTTGAGATACTAAAACCCAGGAGAGAATACATGAAAAGATGTCACCTGCTATCCACCCTTGCCCTTGTTGCCGTGGTCGCGCTAAGCGGTTGCAAAACTAAAGTTACACGTGTTGGCTCCGAAACAGATATCGATCTGTCCGGACGCTGGAATGATTCCGACTCCCGGCGCGTTTCGGAAAAGATGATCGCCTCCCCCGCGCTCTATGATCGAATCGACGAATACACCGCAAAAAACGGCAAGAAGCCCGTCGTCATCGTCGGTATGATTCGTAACCTGAGCTCAGAACACATCCAGACCGAAACCTTCACAACCGATCTCGAACGCGCGCTGATCAACAGCGGTCGCGTAACTTTCGTGGCGGCAGATAAACAACGCGCGGCGCTACGCGAGGAACGCAAACAACAACAGACCTGGTCCACCACGGAAACTGCCAAGCGCCTCGCAGCCGAAACCGGTGCAGATTTAATGCTTCAGGGCAGCATCAAAACCATCACCGATCAGGAAGGCAAAAAATCAGTCATCTTCTACCAGATCGACCTCGAATTGATCGACCTCGAGACCACCGAGAAAGTTTGGATCGAGAGCGAGAAAATCAAGAAATACGTCAAAAAAAATAGCTTCTCGTTTTAGTTGCGGACGATCTGGGGTGCGGCACTTCAGTGCCGCACTCCGAAAAATAAATGCGCATACCTACCTCCATTCCGATCCTGATTGCAATTGCGTCATTCCTTTCCGGGTGCGCAAGCATGCGGACGGATAAAACGCAATATGCCGGAGTGGATCTGATGCTGGCTAAGGCGGACTATCCCGCCGCCATTGCCCAGATTGAAACTGCAAAAAATGATTCCTACTCCGTCAAAGACCGAGTGATCTATTATCTCGATCTCGGCATGCTCTACCATTGGAACGGGGAATACAAAAAGAGCAACGAACAGCTGGAACTGGCCGAGCGCGCCATTGAAGACAACTTCACAAAAAGCGTCACGCGCTCTGCCAGCACCCTCATCCTGAACGATAATGCCCAGGCCTATGCCGGCGAAGATTATGAAGACATCTATCTCAACACCTTCAAAGCGCTGAACTATATCGCACTGGGCCAAAACGATTCCGCCTTTGTTGAAGTCCGCCGCATCAACAACAAGCTGCTTCAGCTGGGAAGCAAATACGACAAGGTTGCAGAGAAGATGAGTAAGGCCGAGGAGGCCCACGAAGAGTTCCGTCCCGGAAAGAGCTATTTCCAGGAGTCTGCGCTCGGCCGCTATCTGAGCATGCTGCTCTACCGCAACGACGGCAAATGGGACGACGTCCGGATCGACCTCGAAAAAATTTCCAAGGGCTGGAAACTCCAGCCGGATATTTACACTTTTAAAGAACCCGATTTCTCCAAATCCACCGAACGGGTCTACCCGCCCGTCGCCCGCTTGAACGTGATTGCCTTCAGCGGAATTGCCCCCGATAAAAAAGCCAGTTCGTTTCAGATTTATACCGAAGAAAATGTCATCGTACTGGCCGGCACCTCTGAAAATTATCTCGGCAAACAAAACCTCTCCGGCCTGAGCATCATTCCCTGGCCCGACGTCAAACCCGGCTATAACTTTAAATTCCAACTGCCCGATATGGTCAAACGCCCCTCCAAAGTGGCCCGTATTGAGGTGCTGGTTTCCGGCAGTCAAACCAATACGCTCCAACGATTGGAAAGCCTGGAAAATGTGGCCATCGAAACCTTCAGCATAAAAAAACCGCTGATCTATATGAAAACCATCACCCGGGCCGTCGTCAAAGGCCTGGCCACGCAAACCGCCACGGCGCAGGTGACCGACAATATGGACAGCGGACTGGCCTTCTTTACCCGGCTGGCCACGACCGCACTGGTGAACCAGACCGAAAATGCCGACCTGCGGATGTCGCGCTTTTTCCCCGCCGATGCCGCCATTAACGAACTCCATTTGAATGAAGGCGTCTACGATGTCCGCGTGAACTATTATTCAGCAAGCGGCTCCATATTGCACACCGATGCCAGACCCGGGATCGAAATCAAAGCCGGGAAACTTAATCTCATTGAATCCTCCTACCTGAACTAGGAAGTCATTATGAAAAAATCAGTTGGTCTCAAAATTCTACTGTCGCTGCTGCTGATGGGAACCGCCGGATGCAAAACCCTTTCCAACCGCGAACCGGAATGGGTTTCCAATCCGAAAACGGTTTACCCCGACAATCTATACCTCGTCGCCATCGGTGCCGGCGACACACGCCGGGCGGCTGAGAATGCAGCTGCTGCCAGCCTTTCACGCATCTTCGAATCGCATATTGAATCCGACGAACGCCTATCGGATCAGACCCGCGAAACCATTTCCACTTACGAACACACTTCCGACTTTTCCTCCGACATTAACATTCTCTCCTCCCAGACCCTCTATAACATTCAGCACGCCGAAGCCTGGAAAGACGACCTTGGCCGCTACCACGCCGTCGCCTACCTGAACCGCCGCGAAACTGCCGCAATCTACCGCGATAAAATCGATGAACAAACCAGCCGCGTAAATTTTCTGCGGGCCAGCGCGGAAACGACCGATGATCTTCTTAAAGAATATGCCACCTACCGCGCGGCCAACATCCATGCCATGCAGGCCGACTACATGCTGCGCCAGCTGAAGGTGATCTATCCGCAGGCCGTGCCGGATTCCACCCCGAGCTATTCCCTGAACCAGTTGCGCAAGGCTCTCGCGGATACGGCCAAACAGATCAAAGTTGATATCAGCGTCGACGGCGATGAAGAAAAACGGATGACCGCTACGCTCCAGGAATTTATCACCGGTTATGGGTTTGTGATTGGAAAGCCGGTCATTCTTCAGATCGACGCCAAGGTCGATGTCACCGACACCGGTGAGCGCGAACAGGGGCTCGTCTTTGTACGCTACGAACTGATGCTTCAGATGAAAGACGCAAAAGGTAACGTGCTCGTCACCGTTCGCGACAAAGGCCGCGAAGCCCACAAAACACTGGGCCAGGCACAAACCCGCTCATTCCGAACTCTGGAAAACTCCATCAAAGCCAACGGAGCCCAGCGGCTCGACGCCTATTTCGATTCCCTCATCGATCAGCAGTAAACTTCCAACCATTGGAAACCGGGCAAACACCCCAATAGGCGAGGACGGGCGACATGTATATCGCCCCTACACACGACGCCTTACATTTTCGCTTCCACTTCCAGACCTTGGAAATAAATGTCGAAACTTGCCTAACCCTTTGTTTTTCCAAGGGTTGGAAAAGCAGGGCTTCCAAGGGCAGGAACTCGTGGAAATATATTTCCGTAATGCGCAATCCGTAAACCGCAAGCTATTCAACCCTGCTACATTTTCTAATAACTAATAACTAATAACTTACAACTTCGCTGCACCTGTGCGATGCGCCGATGGCACACCTGATGCAATAGGGGCTTCCAACCATTGGAAAATAAAATGCCCGACGAAAAAATCAATCTATTGGAAAAGCGCAAACGCCAGGTTCATGAAGGCGGCGAGTTTGCGATGGAAGCTGAAAAGCAGAGCCTCGCCGGCTCAGTGAGTCAGCGTTCGTGCAGCTTCTGCGGCTCCCGTGTAGTGCTCTACCCGATTGCCGACGCGCTTCATATGGTACACGGCCCGATCGGCTGCGCGTCCTATACCTGGGACATCCGCGGCTCCCTCTCTTCCGGCCCGGAACTGCATCGCCTCAGCTTCTCGACCGACATGCAGGAAAAGGACGTCATCTACGGCGGCGAGAAAAAACTCTACAACGCGCTCATTGAACTGATCGATGAATATAAACCGAAAGCAGCCTTCATCTATACCACCTGCATCATCGGCGTGATTGGCGACGATGTGCAGGCCATCGCCAAAAAGGTGCAGGCCGAAAAAGGCATCCCGGTCATAGCAGTCGACTCCGAAGGCTTCAAGGGTTCCAAGAAAGAAGGATATAAGGCCGCCTGCGATGCACTCTTCAATATCGTTGGAACAGATGAATCCAATACACCGATTCCTAAATCGATCAACATTCTGGGCGACTTCAACATTGCCGGCGAAATCTGGGTGATTAAGGACTACTACGAACGCATGGGCGTGGAAGTGGTTTGCTCCATCTCCGGTGACGGCCGGGTGGATGAGATTCGTAAAGCCGGCCGCGCTCAGCTGAATATTGTTCAGTGCTCGGGCTCCGTCAGCAATCTCGCAAAAATGCTGGAACATGAATACGGTACCCCGATGCTGCGCGCCTCCTATTTCGGCATCGAAGATATGTCGAAGGCGCTCTACGATGTTGCTGATTTTTTTGACGACCCGGAAATGCACAAAGCGGCTCAGCGCGTGATTAAAGAAGAAGTCACAAAACTGGTTCCGCAGCTCGCGCCCTTCCGAAAAGACCTCCAAGGGAAAAAGGCCGCGGTCTATACCGGCGGAGCCTTCAAGGTCTTTTCGTTGGTGCGCTCGCTGAAGACCATCGGCATGGATGTGGTCATTGCCGGGTCCCAGACTGGATCGGTTGAGGACTATAAACTGTTGGCCGAGCTCTGCGATCCGGGCACCATTATTCTCGACGACACCAACCCGCTTGAGCTCGCCAAGTTCGTGAAGGAAAAGGATGTCGACCTCTTTATCGGCGGCGTGAAGGAACGCCCGATCGCCTACAAACTCGGCGTCGGTTTCTGCGACCACAACCACGAACGCAAAGAAGCACTGGCCGGTTTCATCGGTATGTACAACTTTGCCAAAGAAGTTCACATGTCCGTCATGAGTCCCGTCTGGCAGTTTGCGCCACGCCGCGCCAACAACAGGAAATGAATATGAAACACAAAGACACAAAATACTCAAAGATTTCGGCCTGCCGTTCCTTCGTGCTCTTCGTGTCTTTGTGTTTAAAAAGGATTTTATCATGAGCTGCGAATGCGGAAAAACCTGTGCGCCTGAAGCCCCGGCTGAAAATGCCTGCAATGCTGAAGACAAAGCCAAATGCGGCTGTGGTCCGGCGCTGGCCCCGGAACACATCACCGGCGATAACTTTACGGCCACCCGCAATGCCTGCAAACTCTGCGCCCCCCTTGGAGCCAGCCTTGCCTTTCGTGGAATTGAAGGTTGCCTCCCCTTCCTCCACGGCTCCCAGGGGTGCGCCACCTATATCCGCCGCTACATGATCAGCCACTTCCGCGAACCGATGGATATTGCCTCGTCCAACTTCGGGGAAGAGAGCGTGGTCTTCGGCGGACGGCAGAATCTGTTTGATGGGCTCTCGCATGTGATCGATGGCTATAAGCCCGCCGTGATCGGCATTGCCACCACCTGTCTGGCGGAAACCATCGGCGACGATGTCCACATGTATGTGAAAGAGTACCTCGAAGAAAACAGCGCTAGAAAAGACCTGCCCCGCCTGCTGCATGTCTCCACACCCAGTTATGCCGGCTCACACGCCGATGGCTACCACTGGGCGGTGCGTGCCATTGTTGAGCAGCTGGCCGTCGACGGCCCCAACGAAAAATTTATCGGCCTGTTTCCCGGCATGCTCTCTCCCGCCGACCTGCGGCACCTGCGCGAAATCCTGACCGCCTTCGGCATGCGCTTTTCCATTGTGCCCGACTATGCCGACACCATGGACGGACCGGTCTGGGGTGACTATCACAAGATTCCTGAAGGCGGAACCCCCGTGGATGAAATCAGCAAGATCGGCCGGGCGTCCGCCGTCATTGAACTCGGCGCCACCATTAAAGATCAGCAATCGGCGGCCAAGCTGGTTGACGAACGGTTTTCCACCGCGGCCTTCCGCATTGGCCTGCCGATCGGCATCCGGCAATCCGATGAATTTTTCAACGTACTCGAACAGATCACCGGCCAGCCGACCCCGAGAAATCTGGAGGCCGAACGCGAACGTCTGGTGGATGCCTATGTGGACGGCCACAAATATACCGCCGGCAAAACCTGCGTCATCTTCGGAGAAGAAGACTATGTCGTCGGGCTCACGGTCTTTTGTTCTGAAATCGGCATGAAACCGGTGCTGTGTGCTTCCGGCGGACAGAGTGGAAAACTTAAAAAAGCGATCCTCGATGCTGCTCCAGAAATAGATCCGGAAACGCCCATCCTCGAAGCCGTCGACTTTGCCGAAATCGAAGTGGCGGTCAAAGAGCTGAAGCCGGACGTACTGATTGGCAACAGCAAAGGCTTCACCCTCAGCCGCAAAACCGAGATCCCGCTGATCCGGGTCGGCTTCCCGATTCACGACCGCATGAGCGGACCGCGTACGTTGCACGTCGGCTACCGCGGTGCCCAGCAGCTCTACGACAAGATCGTCGATAAACTACTCGAAATTAAACAAGACAGTTCGGATGTCGGATACACGTATTTCTAACCAGTTTTAGGTAATTAAGTTTTAAGAAACCAAATAGGCGAACGTCGACTGAGTTCCACCAATCGGCAATCGGAAATCAAAAATCGGAAATGAGGAATGACCCATGGCTTTAGATTTCACAAAACACCCCTGCTTTAACCCGGATGTAAAAGGCAAGTTCGGACGTGTTCATCTGCCAGTCGCCCCGAAGTGCAACATTCAGTGCGGCTACTGCAACCGGAAATATGATTGCGTGAATGAGAGCCGCCCCGGCGTGACCTCCAACGTGCTCTCTCCCGGCCAGGCATTGTACTACGTCAACGATCTGGTGGAGTCCGGCAAACCGATTTCGGTGGTGGGTATTGCCGGCCCCGGCGATCCTTTCGCCAATCCGGAAGCGACCATGGAAACGCTCCGCCTGATCCGCAAGCGCCATCCCGATATGCTGCTGTGCGTTTCCACCAACGGCCTCGGCGTCGGCCCCTATATTGCCGAGCTGGCCGAACTGGAAGTAAGCCACATCACGATTACGATGAATGCCATCGATCCGGAAATCGGAGCGAAGGTATACAGCTGGGTGCGCGACGACAAAAAACCGTTGCGCGGAATCGAAGCCGCCGAGCTGTTGTTGCAGCGCCAGATTCAGGCCATGAAATCCATCAAAGCGCATGGCATCACGCTGAAGATTAATACCATCCTGATTCCGGGTGTGAACGATGGCGAATCGCTGGATGCCGTTGCTTCTTTTGCCAAAGCCGAAGGGGCCGACCTGCATAATATTATTCCGCTCTGCCCGGTTGAAGGCACCACATTCGAAGACGCGGAAGAACCGACCCCGGCCCAGATTCATGCCGCCCGCGATATTGCCGGGCAGTATATGCCGCAGATGACACACTGCCAGCGTTGCCGGGCCGACGCCTGCGGTCTGCTGGCTGAAGGCACCACGCAGGAAACGCTCGAAAAAATTCAGGAAGCCGCCAACGCGCCGGTCAACCCGGACGAGGAACGTCCCTATGTGGCCATCGCAACTCGCGAAGGTGTGCTGGTGAATCAGCATCTCGGCGAAGCCACTACGCTGGATATTTATGAAGAGCAGCATGGCACCTTCCAGCAGGTCGAAACGCGCACAACGCCCGACACGGGTGGCGGAGAAGAACGCTGGGGTATGCTGGCGGCATCACTTAAAGATTGCCGCGCCATTCTGGTTTCGGGCGTGGGTCCCAAACCAACCCGCGTGCTGCGCGATTCCGGGCTTAAAGTGATTGTGATGGAAGGGCTGATTGAAGAAGCCCTTTCCAAAATCTATGCCGGCGAAACCATCCGCGCTCCCATCCGCCCCACCAAATGCGGCGAAAAATGTGCCGGCGACGGCGGGGGATGCGGTTAACGTGAAACGTGAAACGTGAAACGTGAAACGTGAAACGTGAAACGTGAAACGTGAAACGTGAAACGTGAAACGTGAAACGTGAAATTTTTCCATACCTTGGAAACTAGAAAAGGAAAATCACGACTCAATCGTCACGTTTCACGCACAACTTAAAATTTAACACCAAACTAACTACCAACATCAGGGGAACAACACATGCCAATAGCAAAACCGGAAATGCACTTTTTTATCTGTAACTCATACCGCGTAGCGGGAGAAGCAAAGGGGACTTGTAATGCCAAACAAGCGGGTGAACTGCTCGCGTATCTCGACACCGAAATTCTTGATCGCGGCATGGATGCCCAAGTCTCTGGCTGCGGCTGCCTGAAAGTATGCACGGAAGGCCCGGTCATGGTCGTCTATCCGGAAGGAAAGTGGTTCGGACGGGTCGATGAGGAAAAACTTGATGCCATCCTCGACGCTATCGAAGATGGTGAGGATACCAGTGAACTCGAACTTGCCTAGTTGCAAACACGATCACGACAACGGCTCATACTGTGGAACACAGGATGGCCGTTGGGTAAAATCGGTTAAAGAATATGTCAAAGATCTGGACTTCGGAGAAGTGACGTTGACCGTGCACAACGGTCACGTCGTCCAGGTTCAGAAAACAGAAAAGATACGGTTTTAGACACTCGACCAGTACCTACAAACCGTAGACGAAAAGAGAATTCCATGACTACTGAACCCGACAAAACCGTTACCCTCAACCTGATCGGCACCATCCGCACCACGCACACCACGGCAGACAATATTCCAGTGCAGCCCGTTGGCAGTAGCGATGAAGGGGTTGTGGAACTCTTTCCCGAATATGCAGAGGGCTTGGTGGATGTCGATGGATTCTCACACGTCATGCTCCTCTTTCATCTGCATGAGATGAAGAAGGATTTTAAACTGACCATTACGCCTTTCATGGATAATAAAGAGCACGGAGTTTTTGCCACGCGCTCCCCTTCCCGCCCGGCGGCAATTGGCCTATCGACCGTGAAGGTAAAAAAGGTCGAGGACAACAAACTCTATTTTGAAGGCGCGGATATGCTCGATGGCTCCCCGCTTATCGACATCAAGCCCTTCTTCCGAAATGTGGACAATCGACCCGATGCCATCAGCGGGTGGCTGGAAAACAAGGATGCCGAGATTGCATCGAAGCATCGGTCGGACGACCGATTTATGGAACGGAAAGCCATCCATAAAATGCACTGATATTTTTGTTAATCATCGCCTACCGGAAATACCGGCGGCTTCTTAAAACATAATACAGGTCTACGCTTCCTGACATACAGGTGTCGCAGTCGGAGACCGAATCATGAAACAATTCACAACCGCACTTACCCTTTTTTGCGGAGCAGCACTAACCACCCAGGCATGGGATCAGGGCGAAAATGCCATCTGGCTCGAAGGTACCGTTCGAGGAAACATTACAGACCAACTCAGTGCATCACTGAAGGAACAGGTACGTTATCGGGAAAGTGATGGCTTCTATTTTTACCGATATACCGATTTCGGACTGGGTTGGAAATTTTCCAATGCCTGGAATGTTACCGCCCAATACCGCTATGTGACCGCCCGCAAAGAGGGAGGAAACTGGGTTGCAAAACCAATGACCCATGTGAATGTGAACAACAAACTTCCGTTGGGTCCCGTAAAACTCAGCACCCGGCTTCGGTTCGGATTTATTGACATTGAAAGTGCCGACAATCAAACGCTGATCTGGCCGCGATTCGTATTAAATTTATCCAAATCCTGGGTGGGCCTGAACCCCTACGCGGCCTTTGAAACCATCTATGACATCGAGCAGAATCTGGTGTTCCGGAATCGGTTCGAGGGCGGACTGACCTATTCGCCAACCAAAATGCTCTCCTTGAAAATGTTCCTGATGCAGCAGCTGACTCGTACCGCATCCAATTCGACGTGGACGGAAGCCTATAATGCGGGCGCTGGTGCAACGCTTAAATTTTAAGGGGACCACATGAAAACAATAAAGATACTCATTTTCATCAGCCTTGGTCTGACCGCGTCGTATGCAGAAGACGGGAACACATTACGCATTTTTGCGGCGGCCGGAACAACCCCGGCCATGAAAGAGATTGCTCAGCAATACACTCGGAAGACCGGCACCGCAATTGTATTTAATTTCGCCAATTCCGGAATCCTGGCCCGGCAAATTAATGCCGGTGCGGAATTCGACCTCTTCTTTTCCGCCAACGAAAAGTGGATGGATTATGTGGAGGAAAAAGCGCTCATTGAGCCTTCAACCCGCATCACGTTGCTTGAGAATGAAATGGTGATTGTGGTTCCGAAAGGCCATTCACCCGATTTCGATTTGTCAGCACCGGACGTGGAGCGTTTTGCGGTGGGCGACCAAGCCACGCCCATCGGAATCTATGCCAAACAGGCGTTCACCCAACTGGGTTGCTGGGATTCGCTCCAACCGCATCTTTGTGTGGGCGATACCGTCAACAAAGTGCTGAACTATGTCGCACTCGGCGAAGCCGATGCGGGCGCGGTTTTCCGGTCGGTTGCGCATTGCGCATCGAACCAGGTTGATATGGCCTGCATCGTACCCGCTGCGTTGCACAGCCCGATCCGCTTTCCGATTGCAGCGGCACAACGTTCGCCGGAGCGCATGGCCTTTATTGCCTACCTCCAATCGCAACCCGCTCAGAACCTCTTCAACAAATACGGATGGACCCCATGCAAAATAGAAAAATAACAGAAGAACTGAAAAATCAATTAAACCGGCTCGCCATAGAAAATGACTGGCTCAGCCGATCGCTGAAAATCAGCTGCGCCGCCCTGACGGCAGAAGAAGCCATCGGCACCCCGGACCAAATGGATTACCCCATCCAGAAAGGCCGCGAAACCATGCTGGAAGTCACCTTCGGCGAGCACCGCGGGCAGGCTTTCACGCGGGAAGTGGTGCGCAACCGAACGTATACCTTGCATGAAGTATTGGCCCTGGAGCTGGATTCCGACTGGAAACGGGCGGTGCTCATTGCTTCAGCCAACGCCATGTTCACCGCTGCCGGATGCGTCAGCAACACCGTACACTGCCGGAACAAAGGACCGGCACGCTGTGCAGAGCACCTTTCGGAAATTACCCAAAATGAAAAGGTAGCCCTGTTCGGCCTGCAGCCGCGGTTTCTTGAAAAGTTGAACCAGCTGGGCGAAGTCCGCTGTGTTGATATCGATCCGGATGTGATCGGAACCCAACCCGATGGAATCGAAATTGAACCGCCGGAACACACCCGGGAATTATTCGACTGGGCGGATCGGATTTTGGTGACCGGCTCCGCAACGGTGAACGACACGTTCGACCGTTTTCTAGATGCCAAAAAACCGATTCACGTTTTCGGAACCACCGGCGCCGCCGTCAGCTTTATCCGGGAACTCCCGCGCTATTGTCATGCGGATGAGTTGGCAGAAGTGGCGATATAACCCCGTGGCACACTCCATGCATATTAAGGTACTTAAAATGGACTTACACAGAAAAAACCTCTCAGATACGACAATCATGAAAATTATTGCGACATTTTCGTTTCTTTTATTCATCGTACAGCTTTCCTCAGCCGACCTTGCGGTCTTTGCGGCAGCCAGTACAACCGATGCCATGACCGAACTCGCAGCCGCCTTTAAAGCCGACGATGGAGACTCGGTTCAATTCAACTTTGCTTCGTCCGGCGCGCTGGCCCGACAGATTGATTCCGGCGCACCGGCCGATGTTTTTGTTTCGGCCAACACCAAATGGATGGATTGGCTGGAAGAAAAATCGGTCCTCCAAAAAGGAAGCCGATTCAACTTGGCCGCCAACACATTGGTCCTCATTGCTCCACCCGGTTCACCGCTCAAATTCGATGGCCAGGTCGACGGCCGCGTCGCCGTGGGCGATTTCAAAAGTGTTCCGGCGGGCTTGTATGCCCAAGAGGCGCTGGACTACATGGGCTGGTTGAACGATTGGAAACCCAAACTGGTGATGGCGTCCAATGTTCGAACGGCATTGCTCTATGTGCAACGGGGCGAAGTGGCCGCTGGTATTGTCTACGCGACCGATGCCAAAGCCGCCGGACTTCCAGTCGTTGGAACTTTTCCCGCCGAATCCCACAGCCCAATCGTCTATCCCGTTGCGGCGGTTTCGAAAAACAAAACGGCCCTTAAATTTTTGGAATTCCTGAGAACCGACATGGCCAAAGTCATTCTTAAAAAACACGGTTTCACAGCCCCAGAAGAAAACATTAAACACAAAGACACAAAGGTCTCAAAGCAAGCAGGACTGAAGAAATATCCTTCTTCGTGCCCTTCGTGTTAGAAACTCTGATGCTTAGTCTCTCCCCATCCGAATGGAGCGCCATCTGGCTCTCGCTGAAAGTCGCGACGAGCGTGGCCGTGGTTACGATCGTGCCCGCCGTGCTGCTCGGCTGGTTTCTGGCGCGGCGGGAGTTCCGCGGCAAGATGCTTGTGGAGAGTCTCGTGCATGCTCCGCTGGTGATGCCCCCCGTCGTGACCGGCTACCTTTTGCTGGTCATCTTCGGCCGCCACGGCTTCATGGGGCAGTGGCTGGAAAGCTGGTTTGGCATACGGCTCATCTTCACGTGGCAAGGGGCCGTGCTGGCCTCGGCCATTGTGGCCCTGCCGTTGGCGGTGCGCTCGGTACGACTGGCCATTTCGCTCGTTGACCAACGCCTGGAAGAAGCCGCGCTAACCTTGGGTTATCATCCGCTACGCATCTTCTTCAAGGTGACACTCCCACTGGCCTGGCCCGGAATTCTCGGCGGAATTCTGCTCGCCTTTTCGCGCAGCCTCGGCGAATTCGGAGCAACGATTACCTTTGCCGGAAATATTGAAGGCTCCACGCAAACCCTCCCGCTCGCCATCTATTCCGCCCTCCAGGTTCCCGGCGAAGAAACCGTTGCCATGAAATTAGTCATCGCGTCACTCATTTTATGTTTTGCCAGCCTGTTTATTTCCGAAGCCTTAACCCGTAAAGCAAAGAAAAAGATGAGCGTGACGAGTGAAACGTGAGTCTGAATTTCCAAGGACTGGAACCCGAGCCATCACGCCTCACGGCTCAATCGTCACTTTACATAAATGAACCTCGATATTGACATCTATCTGAAACAAGGGCGCTTCCTGCTCGACGCACAATTCAAGTGTTTTGAATCTGCATTGGGTATCTTTGGCCCATCGGGCTGCGGAAAAAGCACGCTGTTCCGAGCGCTGGCTGGCTTGGTGCGTCCGGATGGCGGTCATATTGTACTAGGTGATGTCACGTTGTTTGACGCCGCCCAACATATTTTTGTTCCGCCACACAAACGAAACATCGGCTTGGTTTTTCAGGATGCCCGCCTTTTCCCGCACTGGTCGGTCGAGCAAAACCTGCGCGCCGGAGAATGCCTGAAGGAACGCATCAAAAATCGACCCTATGGCTTCGACGATATCATCGACCTGCTCAATATCCGTCCCTTGATCAATCGTTCCGTCGATGATTTATCCGGCGGCGAAAAGCAACGCATTGCCATTGGCCGAACCCTGCTCGCACACCCGAAGCTGCTGTTGATGGATGAACCGGTCACCGGTCTGGACATTTCGCTGAAGATGCAGATTCTACCGTTCCTCGCGAAGGTACACCAGACGCTGGAAATTCCCACCATTCTGATCAGCCATGACCTCGGCGAAATTCTGCAGCTGACGGATCGGCTGTTGCTCATGCGCGACGGCAGGGCGGTCGGATGCAATACGCTCGATAAGCTCGTTCAGGATCCGCATACCCTTCAGGAGCTTAAAGGCGCCGACCTGACCAACCTGATCCGGGTTCGTGTCAAACAGCACAACGAAGAACGCGGCATCACCCAGTTGCAGGTCTTCGACAACCCTGAACAGATCATCCGCATGGAATGGTGCCCGGAACTGATCCCCGGCGCTGAAATTAATATCGGAGTTTCCGCCAATCAGATTGCGCTGGCCGCCGGGCGAATCGATGCCATTTCCATGCGCAACCAGCTGCCCGGAACTGTGGTTAAAATCGTGCACGCACCCGACCGGTCCATCTGCCACATCGAAACCACTGCCGGCCTGCTATTTGTTGAAATCACGCCCGGAACCGAGCAGGACCTGAGCCTGATCGATGGCTCCGAAATCTGGGTTCTGTTCAAAAGTATGTCGATCCAGCGGCTTTGATTTCCAACCTCTGGAAGTCCTCGGAACAAAACATTATTGTAATACATTATCATATTACTCCCATTTTTGTTTTTACCGCTAAATTCCGGCTTCCTGCATAAAAATCACTTCCCTTTCGTTTTCAAATACTTACAAAAGCAAACCCCACCTCCTTTTCGATGGCACACCCTGTGCATATAGGCCCGTTTAATTATAGAGGTGCTTTACATGAGTTTAAAGAAACACGAGGTTGTCGTGGTCGGCAACGGAATGGTGAGCGTTCGGTTCTGCCAACGCCTGCTGGAATATGACAAAAATAAACGGTTCCACATCAAGGTGCTCGGAGAGGAATGCCGACCGGCCTACGACCGAGTACAGCTGACCTCCTTTTACGAAAAAGAATCGGCCGACGAACTGATCCTCGAGCCTGCCTCGTGGTACGAGCAAAACGGTATTGAGCTATTTACCGGAGACCGCGTGGTTGAAATTGACCGCAAGCACAGGACGGTTTCCACACAGAGCGGACGGCAGTGTGCTTACGACCACTTGATTCTCGCCACCGGTTCCAGCCCATTTGTACCGCCGATAAAAGGAAAAGACCTGCCCGGCGTTTTTGTCTACCGCACGATCGAAGACCTGGAGGCGATCCGGGAATACGCGAAGACCGCGACAACGGCTTCCGTGATCGGCGGTGGACTGCTGGGGCTCGAGGCGGCGAAGGCCGTTCATGACATGGGCCTGCAAACAACCGTCGTTGAGCGCTCTTCCCGTCTGCTCACCCGGCAGGTCGATACGGGCGGCGGCGTTATTCTGAAACACCTCATCGAAGATCTCGGCGTACATGTGGCCATCGATAAAGTGACGCTGCACTTCACCGGTGAAGATAAAGTCGATGGCATCGCCTTCGAAGGCGACAATCATCTGCAAACCGACATGATCATTATTTCCGCCGGCATCCGACCGAACGATGAACTGGCGAAAGAGTGCGACATCAAAGTCGGTCCGCGCGGCGGCATTGAGATCGACTCTAAAACCCGCACGTCAGATCATCATATTCACGCCATTGGAGAATGCGCACTCTATGACGGCATGATCTACGGGCTGGTTGCGCCGGGCTACGACATGGCCGATGCGGCCGCCGCCAACCTCTGCCACGAAAAGAAACTTTTCGAAGGCGCAGATATGTCCACCAAGCTCAAGCTGATGGGTGTGGATGTTGCCAGTGCCGGCGAACCTCTCCTGCCGGAAGAGCAGACGAAAGCCGTTGTGGTCTACGACAGTCACCGCGGCATATATAAAAAGCTGGTACTCTCGCTCGACGGCAAAAAACTGCTGGGTGCCGTACTGGTCGGCGATGCCTCGGAATACGGCCTGCTTTCCGCTATCTGCAAAAAAGGCATGGAACTTCCAGATGAACCGGAAACCCTGCTGGTTAAAACCGGCGCGCATAACGATGTGGTCATTGAATATGACGACGACGAGATCATCTGCTCCTGTAAAGACGTCACCGCCGGCGCAATCCGCAAAGTGGTGCAGGATGGTGGCACCACATTCGCCGCTGTCAAAAAAGAAACCCATTGCGGCACCGGTTGCGGCGGATGCGCCGCCGTTGCCACCGATATCTTTGAATCGGAAATGACGAAGATGGGCGTCGAAATCGACACCTCCCTTTGCGAGCATTTTTCCTATACCCGTCAGGAGCTGTTCAACATTGTCAAAGTGACGGGCGCAAAATCCTTCGACGAAGTCATCGAAAGCCACGGCAAAGGTGCCGGTTGCGAAATCTGCAAGCCCGCCACTGCCTCGATCCTCGCTTCCATCCAGAACGACCACGTGGTGAACCACGCGCAGATTCAGGACACCAACGATAAATACATGGGCAACATTCAGCGCAATGGAACCTACTCCGTGGTGCCGCGCGCTCCCGGCGGAGAACTGACACCCGATCAGCTGATTGTGATCGGCGAGGTGGCCAAGAAATATGATCTCTACACCAAGGTGACCGGCGGCCAGCGCATCGACCTCTTCGGCGCGCATCTCAACCAGCTTCCCGATATCTGGAAAGAGCTGATTGCAGCCGGACTCGAAACCGGCCATGCCTATGGCAAATCGCTGCGGACCGTCAAGAGCTGCGTCGGCAGCAGCTGGTGCCGCTTTGGCCTGAAAGACTCGGTCGACATGGCCGTGGATCTGGAAAACCGATACAAAGGACTGCGCTCGCCGCATAAACTCAAAATGGCCGTATCCGGCTGCGTGCGCGAATGCGCCGAGGCGCAGAGCAAAGACGTCGGCCTGATTGCCACCGAAGACGGATGGAATATTTATGTCTGCGGCAACGGCGGGGTCACCCCGCGCCATGCCGACCTGCTCGCCACCAATGTCGACGACGAAACGGCCATCAAATATATCGACCGTTTCCTAATGTATTATGTCCGCACCGCCGATCGCCTGATGCGTACCGCCCCCTGGATGGAAAAGCTGGAAGGCGGACTCAAGCACCTGCAGGATGTCGTCATCAACGATTCGCTGGGCCTCAACGACCAGCTCGAAGCCGACATGCAGCACGTGGTCGACACCTACCAGTGCGAATGGGCCACCACACTGAACGATCCGGAAAAACTGAAAATGTTCCATCACTACAGCAACTCCGATGAAACCGATCAGTTTGAATACATCGAAGTCCGCGGCCAGAAACGTCCGGCTCCATGGAAAAAGGAATATGAACCGCTCGTTCCGGAGCCCACCGAAAATGCGGAAACGCAGTGGGTCTGCTTCGGCGAAGCGTCGGCCATTCCGAAAGACGGCGGCGAAACCCTGAAATATGGCCGCCACCAGATTGCCGTCTTTAACTTCGCCAAAACCGACCAATGGTTTGCCAGCCAGAACCTCTGCCCGCACAAGCGCGAGATGGTCCTCTCCCGCGGATTGCTGGGCGATGTGGATGGGTTACCGAAAGTCGTCTGCCCCATGCATAAGCGGGCCTTCTCGCTGGAAACCGGCGAAGGGCTGAGCGATCCGGAACTGAGCATCTCCACCTTCCCGGTGGAAATCCGCGAAGGCCGCATCTTCATCGATCTGCCAACGGAAGAGGAGCTCGACAAGCTCCACATCTGCAATCCCGACAAAGTCTGCTCTTAAGAATGAAGGGTCGCCGGCTTCGGCGACCTTTTAATCCCTTTTATTTGTGCTTCTTGCGCCTTTTCGTGGCCAAAAAACCCGTTACAATCCGCGACATGAAAAGGATGCCGAACATGCTGATGGCCGGAGCGGCCGGCCGTAATCGGGGCAAGACCGAATTCCTCTGCCTCGCAATCCGCGAGCAAGCCGCAACGGTTCCAGTCATTGGAATCAAAGTCACCACGATTGATGATACCCAGGCCGACTACCGCAATATCGCCGGGGACTTCATCATTTCGGTCGAACAGCCCGGCGACGATAATAAAGACACGCACCGGATGTATCGCGCGGGAGCAACAAAGGTTTTCTGGCTCCGCGTCAAACGCCCCTCTTTGGAGGCCGGGCTGAATCATCTTTTCCAATCATTGGAAACAGAAGGAATCAATCCGAACATCGCCTGTCTGGTGATGGAATCCGGCGGCGCCCGGAACTTTATTGAGCCGGGCCTTTTCTTCATTATTCAGGAACACAACGATGCGCTGAAACCCGCCGTGGCAGAAGTGGCGCACCTGGCGGATCGTCTCAACAACGTCAGCGGCAATGGCTGGGATGTTATTCCGGAAAACCTCAGCTTTGAAAATGACCGATGGGGCCTGAAGGAAAATGCCGCAGCCATCATTCTAAGCGGCGGCGGAAGCCGCCGCATGGGTGAGGACAAAGCCATCCTGACGATTCACGGTCAGCCCCTGCTTTCATCGGTCGTTGAGCAATTAGTTCCAAACTTCGGAACCGTACTCGTGAGTGGTTCATATGAAAAGTATACCTTCACCGGCTGCCGCGTGGTGGAAGATCTGGAACCCGACCGCGGCCCCCTCATGGGTCTGCTGTCTACACTGAAAGAATCTTCTCACGCGCTCAACTTTATCACCACCTGCGACGTACCGGACATACAACTGCCCTTCGTTCGAAGAATGCTGCGCGAAATCGACGGCCACGATGCCGTGGTTCCAATCATTGGAAACGACCGCAAGCAGCCGCTTTTTGCGGTCTACAAAAAAAGCGTATCCCGAACCATTGAAGAGCTGATGGCGGAAGGCAAGCAGGCGATGTTTGCGTTGCTCGACCGATTGGATGTAAAGTACCTTCATATGGATGGCGACTGGTATCATAATCTCAATACGCCCGATGAATTAGAACACTATCGAAAGACCTGCACATGATCACCTTTGAAGAAGCCATCGAAACGGTGCTGGCAAACACCCCGACGCCACAAACCGAAGCCGTTCCGCTAAACCAGGCAAACGGGCGCATCCTGATGCAGGACGTTTTATCCGATCACGATATGCCGCCCTTTAATAAATCGGCTATGGACGGCTATGCCTGCCGCCGCGCCGACCTGCCCGGCCCGCTCCACTGCCTCGAAACGATTGCCGCCGGCGACACCCCGAAAAATGTCATCAACACCGGACGTTGCGCAAAGATCATGACCGGTGCCATCGTGCCGGAAGGGGCCGACTGCGTCTTTATGGTCGAGCAGTCGCAAATCCTCGAAGACAACTCCGTACGCTTCACCGGCGACAACACGCGCGACAACATTTGCTTTAAAGGCGAAGATGTTCGGACCGGCGATATCGTTCTGCATCCGGGCTCGCTCATCCGCCCCGGCCATATTGCGGTGCTGGCCGCCGCCGGTTGCGTTGAACCCATCGTTGCGAAAGTTGCAAAGGTTGGAATTCTTTCCACCGGTTCCGAACTGGTGCCGCCCAGCGCGCTGGTCTCAGGGGCCACCATTCGCGAAACCAGCGGGCAGCAGCTCGTCGCTCAGGTCAGCGAATGCGGTTGCCTCCCGATCTTCTACGGCATTGTGGAAGACGACGAAGCAAAGATTGCAACCGCCATTAATCAAGCGGTCGAAGAAAATGATGTGGTGCTGATCTGCGGCGGCAGCTCCGCCGGTGATTTTGATTTTGTGCCCCTCCTTTTAGAACAAGCCGGATTTCAACATGCCTTTGAAAAGGTTGCCATTCAACCCGGCAAACCGCTGGCCTTTGCCGTGCGTGAAGACAAGGTCTGCTTCGGAATGCCCGGCAACCCGGTCTCCACCTTTATGACGATGGAAACGATTGTGAAACCGTTCCTCTACCGTTCGATGGGCCACGACTTCCGTCCCCCCGTTGTGCAGCTGAAGCTGGGCAAAACGATGACGCGTAAAAAAGGTGGGCGCATGAGTTTTGTACCCGGTCATTTAGTCAACACCAGTACGGTTGAAAAAATGAACTACAATGGCTCGGCCCATATCCACGCGATGGCTCAAGCCGATGGATGGATCATTTTCCCGATGGATGTAACCGAACTTGAAGCAGGATCACTGGTAGACTTCTGGCAACTGTAAATAAGGGCAGACAAATTTAGTTAAAAGACTGGTGATTGGATGTTTCTGCCGTCCATTTTTCTGCCTACAAAAAGGTTTCTTCGGAACGGGATTAGGATAAAAGATGAATAAGAAACTTTCACACATTGGAAACGACAACCGGCCCTCGATGGTGGACGTCAGTCATAAGCTGCAGCAGAAGAGAACCGCCATTGCTTCAGGCTTTATTTCGCTTCAGCCGGAAACCCTCCAGCTCATTGGCGACAACCAGATGAAAAAAGGAAACGTGCTGCTGACCGCCGAGCTCGCCGGCATCAACGCCGCCAAGAAAACCGGCGAACTGATCCCGCTCTGTCATCCATTGTTACTTTCTAAAATTGATATGAAAGCCGAACCGGAAGCAGATGGAATTCGCGTAACCGGCACCGTCATCTGCACCGGACAAACCGGTGTGGAAATGGAAGCCCTCTCTGGTGTCTCGCTCGCCCTGCTCACGATTTATGACATGTGTAAAGCCGTCGATAAAACGATGGAGATCGGTTCCGTTAAGCTACTCGAAAAAACGAAGGAATAAAAAAAGTTCGTAGTTCCTCCTTTCATGTCCGCCGTAGCCTTGGCAAAGGAGGAAGGTGGCCGGCGGAACTACATACCTTATCATGAAAACTTTAATCATTACCTTATCCGACCGCGCATCGCGCGGAGAATATGAAGACCGCAGCGGGCCGGAAATTGAGTCCATGCTTCAGGAGAAATTCCAAACATTGGAAGTCGAGCGCGTGCTGATCGGCGATGAGCCGAACCCGCTCCGCGAACAGATCCAGCGGACCGCCGAGTTCGATGTCATCATCACCACCGGCGGAACCGGTATCGGCGCGCGCGATATTACACCGGACGTCGTCAATCCGATGCTCGACCGCGAGATCCCCGGCATCATGGAATTCATTCGTTGTAAACACGGCGAGCGCCTCCCCTCCGCCCTGCTCAGCCGTTCGGTGGCCGGCGTAATCGGAACGACTTTAGTCTACACCCTACCCGGAAACATCAAAGCCGTCCGCGAATACATGGCCGAAATCCTCCGCTCCCTCGAACACGCCCAGCAGATGATTCAGGGCATCGACTCACACTGTTCTGAAACACTAAAACACGAAGAGCACTAAGATCCTCATCCTTCGTGCTCTTTGAGACTTCGTGTTTAAATTTCCGGTAGCATCCGATTCCCTCCGATGAGGGAATAGACCTTGTTATATCCGGCGGAGCGGAAGGCGTTGGCGGTGTATTGCGTGCGGACGCCGGCGGCACAGACGAGCAGATAGGCTTTGTCTTTATTAATGGCAGAAGGATTATTCAGCAGTTCATTCATGGGAATGTGCTGATGATCGCAGGGCAATGAGGATACCGCCACTTCGTTGGGTTCGCGGATATCGATGACCTGATAGTCGCTTAAATTAATTTCGTCGATGGTAACTTCAATAGATTCAGGCACGGGGTTCTCCTTATCGTGGGCGGGACAGTTGGAATTCCGCGGAAGCTTGAGCTTCCGCATAGAATAGTCGACCAGATTGACGATGAGCAGTTCGTTACTCAACCGCCCTTCCAACCCCAGCAATTGTTTAATGGCTTCCAAGGCCTGGATGGAACCGATCACACCGGGCACGGCGCCGAGCACGCCGGCTACCGCACAGGTCAGCACTTCATTTGGAGTCCCGTCTTCGTAGAGACATTCGAGGCAGGATGAATCCGGCGTGACGACCTGCACCTGTCCTTCAAATTGATAGATGCTGGCAAAGACCACCGGCACTTCCGCTATTATCGCCGCGCGGTTTACCAACAGTTTGGTATCCATACAGTCGGTACATTCAATAATTAAATCGTAGTCGGCGAGCTGCTCAACTTCCAATGTTTGGAAACGCGCGGGGAATGCTTCAATATCGATGGAGGGGTTGTATTGCTTCAGCCAGGCTTCGGCCAGATCGGCTTTCTTTTCACCCACCTGATCGAGCGCATATAAAAACTGTCGGTGCAGGTTGCTGGCTTCGAGATGATCGTGTTCCACGATTCCGAGTTGACCAACCCCCGCCCCGGCCAAATAAGCCAGCACCGGACAGCCGAGCCCGCCGGCTCCAACAACGAGCACTTTGCTTTCGGCGAGCTTTTGCTGCCCTTCTTTTCCAATGGTTGGAAGAACGGTTTGCCGGCTGTAATCCATCTCCGGTTTGTGGCCGTGCTTCGCGCATTCTTCGCAGTTTACCCAGCCGGAGTCGCCCGTCACATAATGCTCTTTTTTCCAGATCGGGACGCGGACTTTTATTTCGTCGATAATATAGCGATTGGCTTTATAGGCGGCATCACGATGCGGCGTGGAGACGCCGACCCAAACGGCGATGTCGCCGATCTGCAGATGTCCGACCCGGTGTACGCAGACCGCCGTTTTGAGGCCGAACTTTTCTTTGGCTTCAGCCAGAATTCGCTCGCCCTCTGCGTTGGCCAGCGCGCTGTACGCTTCGTATTCCAGCGAGGTTACATCGTGCCCCTCGTTATGATTCCGCACCCAGCCTTCGAACGTAACCAACGCCCCGCACGTTGGGTCTTCCGCAGAAGCTTTAAGCGCTTCTATATCCAATGGTTCTGATAATATTCTAAACATATCAATTTACTTTTAACCACTCGCTTCGCTTAAGACACAAAGAACACTAAGCTTCGAGTACTTTGCTTTGTGTTTAATATTATTTTAACCGCCGGCGACGGGGGGAATAAAGACAATGGAGTCGCCGTCGTTCAGCGGGGTGTCCCAATCGACAAAGGCATCGTTCAGCGCGAGGCGCACGTGCGAGCGGCACATGGCAAAATCGTATTTAGTTTTCAGCGATTCGAAAAGTTCCACCGCATTGGAAGATGCCGCTTCAACCACCTCGTTGCTGCAGCCCGCCGCTTCGCGGAACATGGCATAATAGTTCACGTTAATTTTCATGTATCGTGAAAAGTGACGCATAAAACGTGATGCTTGATACGTGATCAGAATAGAATCACGGCTCACTCGTCACGTTTCACGCATCACTCATCATCCTCCAATATAAAACATTTCGATTTTGTGTTTTGATTCCTGCTTTGTTTCACCGCCCCAGCGGGTCTGACTGTACTGATCGTTGCGGTCGCACCAGACCTGGCGAATGGAGTTGTGCAGCTCTTCATCGGATGATCCGTCACGTAGTTGCGTCCGCAGGTCGGCGCCTTCGGTGGCGAAGAGGCAGGTGTAGAGCTTGCCGTCGGCCGAGAGGCGACTGCGGTTGCAGGGTCGACAGAAGGGCTGGCTAATGGAGGAGACGAATCCGATTTCCCCGCCGCCATCGGAGAAGCGATAACGGTCGGCCACTTCGCCGGTATAATGTTTTGCAACCGGCTCAATTTTCCAATGATTGGAAATATACTGAATCAGCTCAGCAGTCGGCACCACCTGATCGCGCTCCCAGTGGTTGACGTTGCCGACATCCATATATTCAATGAAACGCACCACCACCCGGCTGCCCCGGAACTCTTCGATGATCGGTACGATTTCGCTCATATTCATGTCGCGCCGGACGACCATATTGACCTTAAGATTTCCGAAGCCGGCCGCTTTGGCGGCGTCGATTCCTTCCAGCACCTGCTGCGGCGAATCAAAGCCGCCGTTCATTTTGCGGAAAATGGTTTTATCCAGCGCGTCGAGGCTGACCGTCACCCGATCGAGCCCGGCCTGGCGCAGCGCTTGAGCGTAGCGTGAAAGCAGAATACCGTTGGTCGTCATGGCAATGTCGCGAATACCGGGTACCGCATTCAAGCGGGACACCAGCTCCGGCAGATCGCTGCGCAGCAGCGGCTCCCCGCCGGTGAGGCGGATCTTTTCCACCCCGAGTTTAGAAAACTGAGTGACCAGACGGATCATTTCATCGAAGGAGAGCTGCTCGCTTTTCTTAAGCCAGGGAAAATCCGGCCCGACTTCATCGGCCGGCATGCAATAAGTGCAACGAAAGTTGCAGCGGTCGATGACGGACAGCCGCAGATCGCGCATGGGGCGGCCGAGCTGATCTTTTACTGTATTCTCTTCAGACATATTTTAACCACTTAGACACTAAGTTTACATTAGTTCCCTCGGCTGTCTCTTAGTGTCCTTTGTGACTTAGTGTTTAAGGTTTTTGCAATTTAACGGCCCCGCTTTGAAGGTCGGCCGAAGGACTCTGAATCAAATGCCGTAAATGTCAACCGGTTCGTCATGTAATAGTGCAGGGAGTGTGCCACCGGTCGGGTTCCAGTCTCTGGAATACGCTTCCTGCCTGTTTTCAGATAGATAGGTTAAACAATGCTGAAATACCCTCCCTTAAAACCGATATACATTACTCACATTTTTGTTATATTAAGGCCGGTTTTTACATATTTGGATTTAATCTAAATAGTTTATTTTGAACGATATTTGTCATAACAACCTCATATAACGACTCATGGATAATGCTCAAACCGGTGGCACACCTCCTGCAACAGAGAGGTAGTAATACATTATTATTTCATTCATGTTTTGCTAAATCTATCGGAATAGGATGCAAAACAACATACCTAAGGAGAGGGACATGGCATCAACGAATCTTAATCCGCTGGATTTTAAAAATCCGGCGATCCGCACACTGCACCTATCATGGGTCGCATTCTTTTTAACCTTCGTGGTCTGGTTCAGTCATGCCCCGCTCATGGTGGCCATTAAAGAAACATTTGACCTGACCGGACAACAGGTTAAATCCCTGTTGATCCTGAACGTGGCCTTAACGATTCCGGCCCGTATTGCCATCGGTATATTGGTCGACAAGTTTGGACCGCGCAAAGTATTCAGCGGTCTGTTGGTCGTCTCTTCCTTCATCTGCTTTGGATTTGCCAGTGCGCAGTCGTTTGAACAGTTGGCCCTCTTCCGCTTCCTTCTCGGATTTGTGGGCGCAGGTTTTGTGATCGGTATCCGTTTGGTCGGCGAATGGTTCCCGGCGAAACAGGTCGGCATGGCCGAAGGCATCTATGGCGGATGGGGCAACTTCGGTTCGGCTTTCGCTGCCATGACCCTTCCCTCTCTCGCCCTGCTTTACGGCGGCGAAAACGGATGGCGCTATGCCATTGCCACCACCGGCGCGGTTGCCTTCCTTTACGGCATTTTCTTCTATATCCGCGTCCGCAACACGCCGAAGGGCGCCACCTATTTCAAGCCGAAAAAATCGGGCGGTCTGGAAGTCTCCAGCAAAAAGGATTTCTATTTCTACCTCCTGATGAACATTCCAATGTACCTCGCCCTGACGGTACTCACCTGGAAACTCTGCTCGGCTAAAGTCGCCCTGATTCCGGTACCGGTCGGCTACGGCCTGGTGGTCGGGTTTATCGCCCTCTTTATTTATCAGAGCCTGCAGATCAAAAAAGTAAACTCGCACCTGTTCGACGAAAGCGAAGAGGCCGGCATGCTGAACTACCGCTTCAAGCAGGTCGCTATTCTTGACCTGGCCTATTTCGTGACCTTCGGCTCCGAGCTGGCCGTGGTTTCCATGCTGCCGCTCTTCTTTATGGAAGTCTTCGGCCTCACCGCCGTAAAGGCCGGCCTGCTGGCTTCCGGCTTTGCTTTCATGAACCTGGTGGCCCGACCGGGCGGCGGGTGGCTGTCCGATAAACTCGGACGCCGCAAAACCCTGATGGTGCTGATCTGCGGCCTTTCCGCCGGCTACTTTATCCTCGGACAGGTTGGATCCACCTGGCCCGTAGCGCTTGCTGTGGTGGCCACCATGTGCTGCTCGTTCTTTGTACAGGCCGGCGAAGGCGCCGTGTTTGCTATGGTTCCACTGGTGCAGCGCCGCATGACCGGACAGATTGCCGGGATGGTTGGAGCGTATGGAAACGTCGGGGCCGTCATCTTCCTGACGGTGCTTTCGTTCGTGGACTATTCCACGTTCTTCATGGTCATCGGTGCCAGCTCGCTGCTCACCCTGATCTCCACCTGGTTCATCACCGAACCCGCCGGCCATGTGCAGGAAGTGGATGAAAGCGGCAACATCCAGCTGATTGAGGTAGCGTAGGCTGAAAAGTGAAACGTGAGGCGTGATTGCCTTTCCAATGATTGGAAGTCATAATGCCCTCACGTTTCACGACTCACTACCCATGTTCCACCTCGACGGAAAAATTGAACTCACGACCGGCCAGGGCACCTCGGCCGGTCGCAAGGCATCGAACGACGATGCCACCGCTGTTCATATTCCTGAGGACGAACTGTTAACCACCCACAAAGGGATTGTGGCGGTCATCGCCGACGGCGTCAGCAGCGCGGATGCCGCCGCCGAAGCCGCTCAACTCTGCACCCGGCGTTTTATTTCCGACTACTACGCCAGCCCGGAAATATGGACCACCAAACATTCCGGCCAGAATGTGCTCACCACCCTCAATCGTGAACTCTACAATAATGGCAAAACCTATCGAACCGCTGAAAAAGGATTCATCTGCACGCTCAGCGTCGTCATCTTTAAATCGCATACCGCGCACATTTTTCATATTGGCGACACCCGAATCTACCGCCTGCGCAACGGCACGCTGAAGCAGCTGACCGAAGACCACAACCAGCAGATCAATGCGGAAACGAGCTATCTCTCCCGCGCCATGGGACTTGACAGTCAGGCCCGCATTGACTACTCCACCGTCGACCTTCAGGAAGGCGATACTTTTCTGCTGACGACAGATGGCCTGCATGAAAACATCGATGAGCCGCGCATCATCACCCTGCTCGAATCCAACCAAGGTAATCCGGACAAATGCTGTTCCATGCTGATAGACGAAGCCTATGCCATGAACAGCAAAGATAATATTTCCTGCATCACGCTCAACATTACCAAGCTGCCGGAAAACTCGCGCGAAGAAATCGACCACCGTTTAACCCAACTCCCCTTCCCGCCCCCACTGACCAAAGGCCAGACGCTCGATGGCTACAAAGTTATCGACGAAATCCACGCCAGCAGCCGTAGCCAGGTCTATCAGGTGGAGGACGAAGAAACCGGCACGGCCTACGCAATGAAAACACCGTCGCTGAACTTTGAGGATGACGACGCATATATCGAGCGCTTCATCATGGAGAGCTGGATCGGGGCACGCATCAACTCCCCGAATGTTGCACATGTGATTGAGCAGCAGCGCCCGCGCAGCTGCCTCTATTTTCTATTGGAATTTGTACCCGGCATTTCGCTCTCACGCTGGGAAGAAGAAAACCATCTGCCCCAGCTGCAGACCGTGCGGGAGATTGCCCAGCAGATGACCAAAGGGCTGCGCGCCTTCCACCGCAAAGAGATTTTGCATCAGGACCTCAAGCCCGACAATATTATGATCGACCGGCACGGGCGCATAAAGATTGTTGATTTCGGGTCCTGCCGCGTGGCGGGTTTCGAAGAAATCTGCGGGCCGATTGAACGCGACCTGATCCTCGGCACGGTCGACTATACCGCCCCCGAATACCAGCTGCGCCTGCCCGCCGGAACCTGGTCAGACCTCTTCAGCCTCGGCTGTATTCTCTATTTCCTGCTGACCGGCGAACATCCCTACGGACCGCAGTTTTCCAAATGCCGGAAACGGGCTGATTTCGAAAAACTGAAATACCGGCCGTCCTATCACTTCAACCCTGACATCCCCGTCTGGGTGGATGGCGCGCTCGAAAAAGCGGTAAAAGTGAAACCGGAGGAGCGCTACGAAGCGCACTCCAAATTTATGGCCGATCTCAACAAACCGAACCCCGACTTTGTTGAAAAAAACCGAATCCCGCTGGTAGAGCGAAATCCCCTCCTCTTCTGGAAAACCCTCTGCGGCATACTGGCCGCGATCATCGCCATCCTCCTGCTGATGCTGGCGAACGGATAAAGGTAGCAGACACCGGAACCACGGGCAGGACGCCCGTGCCACGTAGAATGGGCATCCTGCCCATTGAATCCCCGCCACCCATCCACTCTCTCGGGGCTGGAGGGTCGACAACCTTGGCGATCACCGCTCGAACAGGCCGTACCGCCGAAAGTCCTGGAGGCCCGGCAACCCCACATATGTAGATTAATGTGATCATATATTACATATTTGTCTCCATCCATCCAATCTCTGCAACCCCGCTCCTTAGGGGAATCCACAACCAGAACAGCTCTACCCGCTGCGAACACAGGGGTGTTATAGATATTTTAAAACGACACAAGGCGCCTCGCTTCGCTTGGCATGGTGTGTGCGTTAACTGCCCTACTAGCTTTAGGACCATTTCGGTATACTTATGAACCCATCTTCAGACACAAAACAGGGCTGCTGCGGAGGCGGCTGCTCCGGCTCCAAACCAACGACGGAGGCTCCAGCCAAGCCATGCGAATCCGCCCCCGTCGATCGGCCGGACATTGTCGGCTTCCGCACGGAAGGGCGCGAATCGCAGACGCGCTTTCATTTCCACATGGACCTGTGTATTGGCTGCCACGCCTGCGAGGTGGCCTGCGGCGAACAGAATAACCTGCCGGCCGAGACCCAATGGCGCCGCGTCGGCGAAGTCCAAAGCGGAACCTTTCCCGACACCCAAAGCTTTTTTCTTTCCAGCGGTTGTAATCACTGTCTCGATGCGGCCTGCGCCAAAGGCTGCCCGGTGGATGCCTATCAGGTGAACGACAAAGGCATTGTCATTCATTTGGACGACGTCTGCATCGGCTGCGGCTACTGCACCTGGAACTGCCCGTATGGCGTGCCGACAATGCAGACTGACCGGCGCATCGTCACCAAGTGCGACCTCTGTCATAACCGCCTGGAAGATGGTCAGGACCCGGCCTGCGTAGCCGCCTGCCCCGCCGGAGCCATCGAAGTTGAAACGGTTGCCATCGCCCAGATTTTTGCAGAGCATATGGAAAACGGCGTCGGCCCGGATATGCCCGCGCCGAACCTCACGATTCCTTCCACCAAGATCACCCTGCCCGAAGGCATGGACGTGGCAGCCTTCACGAAGGTGGACCAGCCGTTCGTGAAGCCGGAGCATCCGCACACGCCGCTGATCGTTATGACCGTTTTGACGCAGCTTGGATTCGGCGGGTTCTGCACCGTCTTTATGGCCGACCTGATTCGCACGTTTTTCTTCGACAGCGCGGCGCTCGGCCATGTACTCGGATGGCTGGCCCCCACGCTGATGGGCATTGTTGCCCTGTCGCTCGGTGCCTCCACACTGCATCTGGGCCGTCCGATCCATGCCGGGCGCGCGATGAAGAACTGGAAATCCTCATGGTTATCGCGCGAGGTGCTGGGTCTCTCCGCCTTTGCGGGAGCGGCCATGGTTTATGCGCTGATCCTGTTTGTGACCGAGGGGCTGGGTCTGCTGGACATCGGTGTCATCGGCGGCTCAGCCGTTCGGCTGATCATCGGCTTCGGCACGGTGATCTGCGGGATTGCCGGCATTTACTGCAGCTCAATGATCTATCGCGTGCCGGCCCGCCCGGCCTGGGACAGCCGCAAAACCACCATCGACTTTTTTGATGTCGCCGCCATCCTCGGGCCGGCCGCTTTCATTGTTGCCGCCATGGTGGCCACCCTGATTGCCGGCCACTCCATCGGATTCCTTACCGGAGCCATGCAGACCGCCGCTCTATTTGCCGCGATCGCCTTTGTGTTCAAGCACACCAAGAATGCATATATCATTAAAAAATGGCATGAGTCGGACACGCACGAACTCAAAGCCAGCGCCGAAATGCGCATAACACACTTTTTCCGCCTGCGGATGATCCGCAACAGCATCGGCATTGCCGGGCTGCTGGCGCTGATTCCGTTCATGAGCAGCACGGCCCTGCTCTCCGCCGTTGGCCTGCTGGCCATTGCGCTGCTGATGCTGATGCTCTTTTTAGCCGTCAGCTTTATCAACCGCTATATTTTCTTCGTCTCCGTGGTGCCGCGCAACATACCCGGCAACTACGTCGTCGCCTCCAAAGGCGAAGCGCACTAACTCCGGATTTCAACATGATCAAAAAAATCAAACACCTCATCGGGCTCGACATCAAAGAAGAGGAATATGCCTACGGCCATGATCCGGAATACGGATACTTAGCCGCGCGCAAGATTCCCGACCGCTGGGTTAAATCGACCTGCGGCTACTGCAGTGTGGGCTGCGGCATGCTGCTGGGCGTTAAGGATGATAAAATTATCTCCGTGCGCGGCGACAAGGATCATCCTGTCAACGAAGGCGACCTCTGTCCGAAAGGGCTGAGCGAACACCACCCGCTGACCAGCCCGGACCGAGCGGTTTCGCCGCTGCTTAAACAACCAGACGGATCCTTTAAAGAGGCGAGCTGGGACGAGGCCTACGACCGCATGGTCGATACCGTTTCTAAAGTACAGAAAAAATACGGCCCCGAAAGTTTCGGCGTGCTTTCCACCGGACAGTTGCTGACCGAAGAATTTTATACGCTAGGCAAGCTCGTGCAGCTGGGCTTCGGCACCAACAACTATGATGGCAATACCACGCTGTGCATGTCATCCCCTGTGGTCGGCTATAAACAAAGCTTCGGTTCAGACGGACCGCCCGGCTCCTACAAAGGCCTCGCCACGGCCGATGTCATCTTCCTCACCGGTGCCAACATTGCCGACAACCACCCGATCCTCTGGCACCACATCCGCAAGAATAAGGATTTCAAACTGATCGTCTGCGACCCGCGCAAAACCAAGACCGCCATGCTGGCCGATCTGTACCTTCCGCTCAAACCGCGCCGCGACATCGACCTGATTAACGGCCTGATTCATCTCGTGATTAAAAACGGCAAGGTGGACCGGGACTATATTGATAAACACACCACCGGCTACGAGGAACTGTGCAAACATGCTGAGGCATTCGATCTCGCCACCACCGTTGAACGCACCGGGATTTCGGAAGAACGCATCCTCGAAACCTACGAAGCCATCGCCAACGGAAAGAATGTCTTCTTCGGCTGGACCATGGGCATTAATCACAGCACGCAGGGCTCCGACACCGTCAGCCTGATTAATACGCTCGCATTGATTACCGGCAACATCGGCCGAACCGGCGCCGCGCCGATGAGCATTACCGGCCAGTGCAACGCCATGGGTTCGCGTGAATTCAGCTTTTCCTCGTCGCCGCCCGGCTACCGTAAATTTGAAAAAGCCGAGGACCGAAAAGAACTGGCCGAACTGTGGAATATTGACGAAAGCCTGATGCCCACCGCACGGGGAGGAAACTATCCGGAGATTATCGACGGGATCCTCGAAGGAAAAATCAAAGCGCTTTGGGTGATTGCCACCAATCCGGTGGTCAGCTTCTCCGATCAGGACCGGCTCAAGAAAGCCCTCGCCAAACTCGAGATCCTGATTGTGCAGGACGGCTTCCATCCGACCCCCACCACCGAGCTGGCCGATGTGGTACTGCCCGCCGCCATCTGGGGAGAAAAGGACGGATCGTTCACCAACACCGAACGCCGGGCCTCCCGCGCCAATGCCGCCGTGCCTCCGCCGGGGATGGCCCGTTCCGATTTCCAGATCTGTCTGGATCTGGCCGACAAGCTCGGCAAGAAGGACATGCTTTTCCCGGAATGGACCCGGACAGAGGATGCGTTTGAAGAAATGCGTAAAATTTCCAAAGGCCGACTCTGCGATTACAGCGGTATGACCGTTGAAAAAATGACAGAACAAGGCGGGCTTCAGTGGCCCTGCAACGAAGCCAACCCCGACGGGTCCGACAGTCTTTACACCGATGGAATCTTCAAAACCGAGGACGGCAAGGCCAAGCTTCTTTTCACCTCACCGGAAAAACTTCCGGAAGACGTCGACGGAAGCTATCGCCTCATCCTCAACACCGGCCGGACGGTGGAGATGTGGCACACCGGAACCAAAACCCGCAACGTGCCGCTGCTGAACAAACTCGCACCGGAAGCCTGGGTGGAAGTGAACCCCGCCACCGCTAAATATTACGGCATCGGCCCGCACGACCGCGTGTCGCTCGTCTCCCGCCGCGGCCGCGTGGACAACCTGATGGTTCGCATTGCTGAAACCATCCATCCCGATCATGTATTCATGCCGTTCCACTTCGCCGAGAAATGCATTAACAAACTGACCGTCCCCGCCTTCGATCCGAAATCAGGCACCCCCAACTATAAACAGTGCGCCGTGCAACTCGAGCGCTACCGCGGTTAATCAGGCAGTATACAGCCTGGACTCAGGGCGGAACGCCCGTGGGCCGGGCTTACGGATCGCCAGACCCACGCCGCGCTGCGGCTGAGTTCAGGCGGTACTTTTTAAAATCGGCAACCTCCTTCCGCATACCTCTCGAGGAATCACGGGCGGATGTCCGTGTCACTTCCAATGGTTGGAAAATGAATCAGGGCCGAACACTTTTTGGTGACATACCGGGTTTTAATCTTTGGCTTTGACCACTTTGACGGGAATGGCGGGGGCCGGGAAGTAGGTTTTATCTTTCCCGTTTCTGACTTCCGCTTCCAGTACTAAACTGAGAAGGGTTCCTGGCTTAACCGATTCATCGACTGAAATGACAATGGAGCCGGCTGCTTTATTTTTCTCAAACCGAACGTTTCCGTTTTTATCTTTTTCCTTGAGCTTCTGTTTTCCGATCCAACCACTTTTCTCGGTACTGAAACCTTCCGGCGGATCATTAAGCTTAACGGAATAGCCCCGTTGTGCTCCGGTTGCAACGCGTCCGGTTAATCCGATCCGGGTTTCTTTTCCGGCCTGCATTTCAATGATTCCAATCTTTGGAATCCGGGCTTCGAAAGAAACCGGCGGACGTTTTGATACCGGTGCCAGCACCAGCTCTTTGGCAGGAACCAGGTGGCGGTAGAGAAAGGCCTGCATTTGATCATCGACCGGAACCGCCGGACGGGTGACCGATTTTCCGTTCATGATTCCTGTTCCACTGATCTGCGGACTGACCAGTCCGCCTTCAATTTTTGCAGGAGCGGTGATGGTGAAGCGCGTCATATCCGAACCTTTTGGAATGACGGCTTCGCTCATCACAAACCCTTCCGGAAGCTGAGTTGCTTCCAGTGTAATTTTATTCTGATAGCCATCCTGACGCAGGGCACGAACAGTGAAGGCGGCGGTTCCACCGGGTGCGATCTGTATGCCGGAAGGTTCCATTCGGAGTTTGAAATCCGGATTGGACGGGCTGATTCGCAGGCGGTAGGCATAGTCGTGCCCACCTTTATTCTGCGCATCGGCAATCTCAACGAAATACGTTCCAGTGGCTGGAAGTTCATGCAGCAGATAGGAGTCGGCATGATGCGTGATCAACCCCGCACCGAGATGCAAGTGGGTATTATCCTTTTCATTCAAATCGTCGTTGCGAACCGGCTTCTCCATTCCGGGGCCGGTCAACATGAGGTTGGAATCCAACGGCGAATTCAGGCGGCGGGCAATCACCTCGATCGAAACGGAATCGCCCTTGGTCCCCTGAAAACTGAATACGTCGCGGTCGCCCGCCTGCCCGATACGGCCGTTAATGATCAGCGGGTGCTTCACGGGCTGCGCCCTACCCTCCTCATCATTCGGTTCCGATTCCAGAATTTCCTCCATTTCGCCGATTGCAAACGGCATCTGGTTAGAGCGGTAACCGTCTTTGACAACCGAGATATGCCGGAGTTCAAATCCGTCCGACGGAAGGTTTCCGGTCAACCGGGGCTTCGGAAGATTCCACCCGCTGAGCGCAATATCAACATCGGCACCCTCGCGCGCTCCCAGCGGAAAGATTCCGGTGATGAAAGGCAGCTCGCCGATGGCGATCCGGTAGATAAAATCTTCCCGCCCGCGGTAGATGGAATCGCGAATCGAAAGGGTATAGACCCCTGCTGCGGGGACCTCAAAAAACAGCACCGGGTCCGGATTGAATTTATAATCGTCCTGATAGGCCACTTCCTTGCCGTCCTCGTCGTACAACGCGACAACCGCCTGGAACCAGCCCGGTACCGCATCGGCCAGATAGGGAATAATACGGCGGGCGGCCACATCGACCACAATCGATTCGCCCTTACGAGCGCTGAACCGGAAATGGTCCATATCGCCCGGCCGAATCTGGCCGTTGATTACACTCGGCACCGGAACCATCTGCAGGTCCGGGCTCATGTGATCGTCGTTGGGCTCGGCTTCGCGAACCTCTTCTAACGAACCGACCTGAAAATAGACGGGATTCGACAGACCCTGAGGCGTGTATACCCGCAACTCGCGCTCGCCAGGCGGGGCCTTCTTTCCCACCTTCACCTGCACCCGTAAGCGGTCCTGCAGCTGGGGATTAAATTGTTCCTTCGTATTAGTGTTGTTCCTGTATAGTTTCTGCACCGCCTTTTTATCGTTGCGGTCTACGCCTTCCGGAAGATCGAGCAGGGCAATCTGCTTTTCGGCCAGCTCCAGTTTTTTTCGAGCAGCCTGTTTACTCTTTTCAGAAGCATCTTTGTCGTCCAACAGTGCGAGAGCATTTTCTTTATTACGGTAAATCTGCCCCACCCGGCGAGGCTCATATTTGACAGCATAATCCAGAATCTCGACCTCGACCCCTTCACCGCTTACATACACATTGGTGGCATTGTTAAAATGCTGTCCGCCGAGTTCCATACTGAAGGTGCTGCCCTGTTGCGCTCCGGCCGGAAAGGCGAAGCCGATATGCGGTTCGTTAGAAGCCCAGGCGGCGCCGGAAAGTATTACACCGCAAAAAAAAATCCAGCGTTTGGAAATAACATTCATGACATGATTTCCCGCAGACGACCACCCATGGTTACACCATCAGCTTCGGTCGGGCAGACCCGGACATCGAGCCCCTGCGGATGCGGAAGCTGCGCATTCGGATCGATGCCAAGCTGCTCATAAATGCTACCGATCAAATCCCATGGATAGACCGGTCGATCAGCCACTTCCATACCGTTTTCATTCGACGCGCCGATCACCTGCCCCCCCTGGAAACCGCCGCCGGCAATTACATGACTGAAGCATTTTCCGTAGTGACTCCGCCCCCCGTTCCAGGGAGCTTCCCACTGAATTTTCGGACTGCGGCCGAACTCGCCGCCCCACCAGACAATGGTGGAATCCAGCAGCCCGTGCTGCTGCAAATCGTCGAGCAGAGTTGAGAAGCCCCGGTCCATTTCTGTGAGTTTATTATTCATGATGTCGAAATGCTTTTTGTGCGTATCCCAGCCCTGATAATTGATCGTGACATACGGCACTCCGGCTTCCACCAGTTTGCGGGCAATCAGGCAGGAGGCACCGAAATCGCTTTTGCCATATCGTTCGCGCAATTTAGGGTCTTCGTTTTTCACATCAAACACTTTTCCGGCATCTCCGAGGATCAGTTCATACGCCTGCTCTTTACACAGATTCATATGATTGAACTGGGTGTTTCCTTCCAGCTTACTGCCATAGGTATCGAGCGAACTGAGCAGCTCGCGACGACCTTTCTGGCGGGCTTCTGTGATGCCCTGCTGAATGACCCCTTCAACGGAGAACACCGGTGCGGAAGGCTTCCCGCCGGTTGCAAATGGTTTATAGCGCAATCCCATAAAGCCGGACTCTGAAAAGCGGCCCTGCGGTTTGGTCATCACAATGTACGGCGGCAGCAGACCGGTATACCCGGCATCCACACCTTTGAAGCGGGACACCACGGCGCCGGTGCAAGGATACACATCGCCGCCGACCGGCCGGCCGGTCTGGGTTACATACGACGCAGTTTCATGCGCATTAATGCCATGCGTCATGCTGCGGATAATGGAATATTTATCGGCCTGTTTTGCCAGAAGCGGAAGTTTCTGGCCAATACGAATCCCACTGACGTTGGTTTCGATCGGCGAGGCATAGGGGCCGTAATACTCGACTCCCGCCTCCGGCTTGGGGTCGAACGTATCCAGATGAGAGGGCCCGCCCCACATCCAGATCTGAATAACGGCCTTGGCTTTCCCTGCTTTTACTGCAGAGGCATGCATTGGTGAACCCAGCACCAATCCACCGGCGGCCGCCAGCCCCATGGCATCACGACGTGAAATATTCATTCCGTTATTCATTGTCATTACTGACCTCCTTCAAACCTCAGTGTTTGAATATAAACTCATTGGTATTCAACAGGGCCCACACCAGATCAACCGCAGAATCGTAGCGGTTCAATCCGCTCTCGCGAATGTAGGCGATGGCGGTTTCGGTTTCTTTTTCAGTCGGGTAGCGGGAGAGGATGGTCAGGTACATTCTTTCAATCACCTCCTGCGGTTCGCCCCACTTCGTCTGCGGTTTCTTCTTATTTTTTGGCTTATTATAAGACATACCCAACAGAGCTTTGTTCTGTTGAATTTTCTGCTGAATATGGGTTGAATTGAGCAAGTGCAGTTTCTGCGCTGCGGAAGGCGTATTGTTACGTTCGGAAAGATAGCCTGTATCACGCGACGGGCGTCCGTACAAATCGAGGAACGGGCTGGTGATACTCCCGTCAGAGAGTCTGACCGAGCGCTGATTCTCCGGAATAAAAGTGAACGGCTCCGGAATGTCGCTGGAATAGGTTTCAGTTGTTTTCGTGATTTGGCAAATCGCATCGATTAAAACTTCGGCATCCAGCCGGCGTGTATAGTAGCGCGAGAAGTTTTCTTCATCCGTCAAATTGCCTTCATTATGAATCGAGGCCCGCTGATAGGTTTTTGAATTCAGGATGATCCGGTAGATATGACGCAAGTCGTAGCCGCTGCTCACCAGTTCCTGACTGAGGAATGATACTAAGGCTGCATTCTGCGGCGGATTATCGCTCCGGATATCATCGGGTTCATGAATAATCCCCCGCCCTAAAAGCCAATACCAGATACGGTTTACGATGTTGTCTGAAAAAACTTCGCTGTTCACCAGCCAGTCTGCAAACGCAATGCGCGGATCAATGTGGTCGACCAACTCAACAGTTGTTCCATCCGGCAACTGAGGCACCACCACTTTCTCTGTGCCGGGATAGCAGAACGATTTCGTCGAGTCGTAGAATACAATTTCCTCTTTCCACTCCGCCGTTCCTTTATATCCGATCTGACCGAAGAAAGCCGCCAGGCCCATGAGTTTTTTTTCATCCCATTGATCGGTCCGTGTGCCCATGAACGTGAGCGCCACAATCCCGGCAATGGCTTTCGGTTCACGCTCCGGCATGGCGCGGTAAAAGTTCACCGGAGCTTCCCGGAAATTACTGCCGTTGGAAGTCAGCAACGCCTGGGCAAACTCATCGTAGGGCAGATTTTCATAGAGCGCTGTGCGGACCCAACGATAGTAGGCCTGAACCGCATTCGGCCATAGTTTGCTGGGGAACTCTGCTTTGACGCGCAACAGGTCGCACCATTTCAGCGCCCAGTAATCGGCAAACTCGGGCCGTTCGAACAACGTTTCAATCAGCTGTTCCCGTCGGTTGGCGACGTTGCTGGAAAGAAACTTTCTGGCCTCCTGCGGAGTCGGCAACGTACCGAGCATGTCCAGATAGACACGACGGAGAAAGACTTCATCGGAACAGATGTCGGAAGGGGGGATTCCCAGTTCGTCCAGCTTTGAGTCCACTAAACGATCCACCATCTCGCTGGCCGCGGGCTCTGCGGCGCAGACGCTTTGTCTCCCTGCTCCGCACAGCACGGCAAGCACCCAAATGAATACGCTTGTCTTAAAATTCATCATTCTGAAGAGCTCCCGCCCCAACCTGCACTTCCAACCTTTGGAAGCCGCCTTTTTGCTTTCAGAAAAAGAACGCTCCGGCTTTCTTTGTATGGACAATCTGCACGGACATAAAGTGAATTATAAAAGGGCAAAAAAAAAGTTTTCCAACACCTGGAAGTTTCAGGCGTTGGAAAACTGCGTAGAGGAGGGTGAAAATACTGAGTCTTAAAGAACGCCTTGAAGTGCATCGACCGCTTTCGCAATCGCGTCTTTTGCTTCTACTGCATCTTTAGCGCTTTTGATGATTTTCTCATAATCTGAGATGGGCATCTGGACTGCCACTGCGTTTCCGTTACCATCGTAGAATATCTGTGTGTTATCTTTTTCCATGTCTGACTCCTTGGTTTCTTTAACCTTTTTATTTTTTATTTTAGTTTAGTTACTTCAATTTATTTAACAGATCGAGGTGACCACCCAGCCAATCGCTGTTTTTATTCTCTTGCTTCTCAGGTTCCGGTTCCGGCTCGGCTTCTGCAACTGCAGGGGCCGGTTCAACAACCTTCTCCTTTACGGGCGGGGTCTCAACAGAGACAACCGGCTCTTTCACCATGACTCCGCCATCGCGGTCATCATCCTGCGAACCAGAGGCATAGAGAGCGGCATCGAATGCCGGAATCTCGAAAGCCGGCTTGGATTCCTCTGGCTCAGCTTCTGCCATTGGAAGAACAAAGTCGTCATCTTTATCGATTTCGAGCGGAATGAACTGCTCTTCCTCGATCTCTTTAACCGGCGCTTCTGCAATAACAGGTTCCGGTTCAACCACAGGTTTTTGCTCAACAACCGGGATCGGAGCGACTTTCGCAGCCGGAGCAATGGGTTCAATCGGTTCAACGTTCTGCACCGGGGCGGGAGCCGGAACTTCAACTTCGACCTCGCGTTTGGGCATTGGAATAACCATTTTTTTATCGGCAACCGCTTCCTTGGTTTCAACATGGGTTCGGGCCGCTTCCAGTGCAGCCAGTTTTTCGCTCGGCGTTTTACCGATGCCGAAACGGTTTAACAAACTCCAGATAGTTCCCACAGCAACACCGGCAATGGCAAACGGGAGCACAACCGCATTGAGTAGCACACGGCTTCCGGCACTGGAGACCTGACTGTTCAGCACCGCATCGACAACCAGCAGGCCGACGATGATAAAGATGAACGGAACCTGGCCTTTATTGAAGAATGCCAGCCGCACCTTTGTGGTGAAATTACCGATGGCAAGCGCTCCAAAGGCGCCATAGGTGGCCCCGGCGGTTGTGACTTCAGCAACGCTGACATCGCTCATACCGCGTACTCCGAGAAAGGCCAGCGTTCCGCCAGCCACATAGGAAACGGCCACAACCAATGGCTGAAGGCCCAGCAAGCTAATTGCCCACAAGATGGATGCCACGTTCAGCGCAACAAAGCCCCCCCACAACAAAACATTGTTGATGGGTGAGATGGCACCGTTACCTGCCGCCATGAACACTCCCACGTTCAGCGCAACAAGTACTGCAGCCGAAGCCACAGTCATTATTATATTTAATGTTTTATTCATTTTTTATCTCCCATTCCTAACTAGCTGGCTGTCAGACCGACCTCTTCAAAGGCCTTGACCAAAACGTTCAGCATGGTGTTGTTCAAACCATCAACCTGGACACATACCAGGTTCCGACGGCTGGAAAGCAGGCGCGGCACTTCACATAGATTCAACGATTGAAGTGCTGCCGTATAACGCGGGTCGAGGGCAATACGCAGTTGACCCTCAAAAATGTCGATAAAGGAAAATTCTTCCCACTCATCATAATTCCAAAGACTGCAGAACCCGTCCTTCATCGTGACACGTACTGTTCCGCCGCATGCATCGTTCAAACAGGTGTAATATTGTTTAAAGACGCTGAACAGACGGCCGGATTCATCCAGCTTGTTAAAATGGGCAGCAATATCTTTTTTAATGGGCGGAACCTCCACACCTTTGGGCAGGGATCTTCCGTTTGCTGCCGAAGCTTTTGCTACAGGCTGGACCGGCTCTTCAGTTGGTTTAGTCGATTCAACAACCGGTGTTTCCGCTTTGACCTCTTCAGCAGGCGCCGCCTCTTCTTTAAGATCAGCTTTGCCAGCCGCATCCTTTGCGCTTGCTTCAGCCGCGTACGATTTTCCTCCTAGAAAACCCTGCAAATTGACGACCACGCTGTCTTTCACCAGACGCATGCGACGGCCTTGCTTCACCTTCTCCATCAGGGAAACATAGTCCTGATACGGAATCTGAAGGATTTCGCTGTCTTTCGCTACCAGGCATTTATCAATCGTATTCATGCTTTATTCCAACCTTCATGTTTTTGTTTCAAAAAGCTGAGTCACATTCAAGCAACTGGCATGCCAAATATTAACGTCCAGATAATTTCCCGCAAAATTTTGAGGAATCCACATTCCGTCAAATTCGGCATGCTATCTGCTTCAATCCAGACCATCACGAGTTAGGGAAAAGTGAGGTAATTAAATGAAGATGCAAAAACAAATGATTCGGGGAGCAATACTGGTTTTGGTGCTGGGAGGCACGGTTGCTCATGCACAGGTGGTGGTTAACCAATGGCGCGGCGGAGGAACCGCCGAACAATGGAACGACCCTTATAAATGGAAGCAGAATCATGCGCCTACCGGCGAAGAATCCGCTCACTTCCGCGAACCGCTCAGCGTCATTACGGTGAACAGCACGGTTCAACTGAATAACGGGATGCACCTCTACGGAGAAGAACTCTCGCTTCAGGGAAACGGAAACATCAACCTTTGGAATCAGGTTCCCCATTCGCGAACCATCAATATCCCGGCATCTGCCACCGGTTTTGCAAATCTGACACTGAACGATAACCTTTCGGTGAATGCTCGCGTGGCCCTCTCGGCCAAAGGGTTCGGAACCTCCGCCAGCAAAGGTTCGATCACCCTTAAAGACCGGACGAATGTAACCGGAGCACTTTCGGTCGGCAACGCCGGAACCGGAACCGGACAAGTGTATGTGAAAGAACACTCCACCTATCGCATCACCGGCCTGGAACTTTCCACCAAAGCAACCGCCGGCGGCTCTGCCGAGATTCATATTCTCGGAGGTACCGTGCTGATTGAAACCAAGGAAAACCCGTTCAAGGTCTTTCTGGAAGATCCGAGTCGCAAGCTGATTCTCGGAGATGCGGGAACCCTGCGTTTTGAATACAACCTTTCGGTTGCAGAGAAAAAAGAAGCCATTAAATCGATGATTATTGAGGATCGTCTCGTTGCCGCACCCGGCTGCCAGCTCACAACACCGATCATTCAGGATAAACTGGTAATGATTCGGGCGGAAGACAAACGGAACGGATCACCCCTGAAAAGCAAAGAAGAACTGATTGCCTCAATTGACGATATTACCGCGGCGACCTCGGTTGCCAGCACCGGTTCTCAGCCTCGCAAAATTGAATCTTTGCTGAAAACAATGGGAGCTGGAGAGCCAACCTCAACAGCGGCCCCCGCCGTTGCTGCCCCGGCGGCAACGCCCGGAAACGCATCGCTCGCCGCGCTCATGCAGCAAAAAGGAGTCTCCGCAGAAACAGCAACACCGGCGGTCTCCGATAACTCCGGCCAGCGGATGGCAGGTTATATTGCGTTTTTCGGTGCCGTATTCCTCGTTCTTCGCCGTTCCCCGGTTGAAACGGAAGAAAAACCGAAACAGAAAAAGAGAAGAAAACGCTGATTCCAGTGATTGGAAATTTTACAAGCGCTTAAAATTGATACGGCATGCCCTCGCAGGCATGCCATTTTTTTACTCGGACAGAATAATCGTGAATGCGAATCTAAAAAGAGCACTGCTTGCCACCGTATGGCTCGGAGCAGCGTCGACCTGCGGGGCTGAAAACGCAACCCCCATCCGCCGGCCTCACCCGCCTACCTCTCGACCGCCCATCACCTCAAACCCGAGCCCAAAACCAACAACTCCACCCGCCATTGAAAAGCCATCCCCTCTCCTCCCGGCGACACCTTCTGCTTCAGACCGACGAAAGGGCTATCTTGTTTTTACAGCCTCCGCACTGCTTCTTCTCAGGAAACTGAGAACGGACTGAAGGCTTACGTCAATCCGGAACTCAGACCGATCTAACTTCGCCCCATCCATTGGCATATAAAGTGCTTTTAAATTATTGGTTATTCAGTGTTGGTTTAAATAAGGCGTGAACATGAAAACATACGACAAACATACATCCTCAGCCCTTCGTTATAAGGGGCCTGCACTCCTCGCCCTCCTCCTGCTTCCGGCAGTGAGTTTTGCGCAAAAACCGACGGCGATTATTATTCCGGTGCAGATGAGCCTGATGGCCTATCTGATTATCGGCTTTTTACTGGTGCTTTCCATCCTCATGTTTTTTCTGTTTCAGCGCCGCTATAACAATACTGCCAAAGAGCTCGATGATGTTATTGGCGAACTCAGTATAACCCGAAACCGCCTGACTGAATCCAAACAGAGACTGGACACCGAAAAGCGCGAACATACAAAAACGACCCAGCGCTACAGCAACATTCTTTTCGATGCCGAAGTCGGTATGTTTCAAATGGATCTGGCTGGCAAATGCACTTATATCAATGACGCTTTTCAGGAAATTTCAGGCCTCTATGCAAAAAAAGCGATGAAAGAAGGAATCGAAAGTGCCATTCATCCCGACGATAAAAAGGCATTCATAAATGCCTGGGACGAATTCACCGAAAAGAAGGGCGCCACCTTTGAACATTCATTCCGCTTCATCGCGGCAAAAGGGCGCGAGGTGCATGCCTTCTGCAAAGCCAACAAAATCCTGGACGGACATAAAGATGTGGAAAGCTATATCGGCTGGGTCACCGAGGTGACCCGGTTCCATGATGAAGTTCTGTTGCACCAGGCCGAAACAGCGCGCTTCGAACATTTTGTTTCCGAGACCATTGAAGGATTCTATAAACTGGTGCCGGAAACCCCCATTTCGCTTGATTCGAAACCCGAAATGATCTCTTCAGAAATTATGAATCAAATGGAGCTTGCCGATTGCAATGATACGTTTGCTGCAATGTATGGATCAAAGTCCGGCGAAGTGCTCGGTAAATCCATTGGAGAACTGAAAGACGGCTGCGGACCGTTCAACTCAACAGAATCCATTCAGGCTTTTATTAAAGCCGGCTATCAGTCGATTGACCTTGAATCCATTCGTCAGAATTCCAGCGGCAATCGAATTCATCTGATGAACAATGTGATCGGCATGGTGGAAGACAATAAACTCGTCAGCATTTGGGGAATGCAGCGTAACATCAGCCAATCAAAGCGCGAAAAAGCTGAACTCACCAGCGAAGTTAACTTTTTGCAGCGAATCCTGAACTCGCTGCCGGCCGATGTGCACGTGAAAGACACCCGCTGCCGCTATCTGTATGCGAGCAAAAAATTGGCCGACCGCACCGGAATTGCGCAGGAAGAATGGTTGGGTAAAACAATCCATGAGGTCATGCCGGCCACCCCTCGCGAGCATGACCAGCTGGCTATCGAAGCGATGAAAGCCGGAACACTGAAACGCGGTGAGCGTAAGTATGAGGCGAAGGACAAAAAAGGATGGATGGAAAACCTCCAGATTCCACTCATTTCCGACAATGGCCTTGTGGAAGGAGTTGTAAGCCTTTCAATCGAAATTTCCGACCGGAAGAAAAAGGAAGAAGCAGCTCTAAGCAAACAGGTGGAACTGGAAACCCGGTTGGTTAATACCCAGAACGCTCTGGCCGATTCCAAAAAAGAAACCAGCCAGACCGCAGTCTCTCTCTCCACGGCGGTTCAAAAACTCAAGATGGTTGAATCTGCAAAAATCAATAATGAGCACGAATTCCGGAACACATTGGCAGAACAGAAACGCACCGAAGAAAACCTGCGCCGCAATGAACAGGGTCTCCTCGCCCGGCAACAGCAGCTGGAAGAACAGCTGGGCAGACGTCTGGCGGAGCTCGAGCTCGAAACCAACAAGCGCATAAAATGGGAAGAGCTGCTGGCCATCAAAGAAGATGAACTGCGCAAGCTGGAAGAAAACTTGGCCCAGCTTACCGAGCACTATGCACAGGAAACCACCCGTCGCGAATATGCGGAGTCGACTCTCGAACACGCCCAGGCTTCATTGGATAAAGCACGCGGTAAAGTAGCCGAGCTCATGGAAAACCGTGAACGCGAACTTGAAAAACTGAACAGCGAACACTCCCGAGAACTTGAATCAGAACAGATCAAGCGGAAAAAAGCCGAGAAACACCTCACCCGCACGAAAGAGTTCCTCGAAAGCACCCAGGAACAGGTTAAACGTATGACGGATCAGCATGCGGACGAGCTGGAGAAGGAAGTGGCCGAACGGAAAACTTCCGCTGAGAAGCTGATTAAGAGCATGGAAGAGCTCGACGGATTACGCAACAATTTCAACCAGCGCATTGAATCGGAAACAAAATCAATTAAACGGGAACTGGCGAAAAAACAGATCCACGAGAAAGCGCTACGTCGGCACGAAAAAGATCTGGAAAACCGGATTAAGGAACTGGAAAACACACTGCATCTTAAATCAAAAGAATATGCAGAACAGATCCAGGCCCGTGAAGGGGCCGAGGTTGAAAAACATCAGATCGAAGAAAAAATGGAGCAACTGACAAAGCACCAACAGCAGTTGCTGGCCCGCGAAACGCAGAAGCTGAATCTCAACATTGCCGAAATCCGCCTCGACGAAGTCAAGCTCCGCAAACGGGCCGGGGATCTCGAGCGCGAAAATGAACAGTTGGAAGAAAAACTCCGCGTCCGGGAAAACTTCATGGAAAAAGCCAGGCAGGAGCAGGCGAAAACCGAGGCGGAACTGAAAGCCGCTCAAGCGCGTCTTAAACAGTTGACCGGCGACCAGTCCAAACTGATTTCGGAGGAAACAGCCGAGCTGCAGCGCAAACTTAAAGCCATGCAGAAAACAGGCGAAGAACTCAAACTCCGAATGAACGACCTTGGCGATGAAAAGAAACAGGTTGAACAGAACCTCGATACCCGGACGGAAGAGCTCAGTAAAGCAGCCCGGGAATACCGAAAAGTGGTCGATGCATATAAAGCAACGCAGCAGAAACTGAAAGAACTCACCGAAGGACAGGAAGAGCTGATTGCACGGAATACCGGAGAGCTCAAAGCAGAGTTGAAAAAATTCCAGCGTTCTGAACAAATGCTCAAACATAAAGAATCGGAACTGACCGACCGTATTAATAATCAGCAGGGGGAAATCGGAAAATTGAATGCCACCCTGAAAGATGAAACCGACCGGCGCTACGAGGCTGAAAAAACCCTCCGCGAACTGGAAGTAACGTTAAAGGCAAGTCTCGAGGATACAGATTCCAGAGTATTGCAGCAGACACAGGAACTGACCACGAAAGTAGAGCAGTATCGACTGAACGAAGCCAGCCTTACCGCTGAACTAAAAATGGCGGAAGCCTCGGTTAAAATGCGGGACGAAGCCCTTTCTGAACTGAAAGCAGAACGGGAAGAAACACAAACGCGCCTGAAAGAACTGGAAACCCAACTGTCAAACTTAAGAAAAGAACATCAGGTTGAAATGAAAAAATCGCTCGCGGAAGCACAGAAAGTCAGCAGCATGAACGACCGTCTGGTGGATGAGCTGAACGAAACAATTCAGGACTCCCTGACCCCCGTCGTAAAAACCACCCTGCTCCTCGAAAAATCAGGCAACCTCTCCGAGGAGCAGAAGCGACAGCTGGCGAGTGCAAACTATGGTTGCCGCAATTTAATCGATACCATGAACTACCGGGCTGAACTCACCCAGCTGAACGCTGGAAATGATGGGCTTGCGGAATCAGAATTCGATCTGCATAGCCTGATTACGGGTATTGATGAGCAGTTCTCTCATCGGGCAACAACCAACAAACTGTTTTTTGCAGTCAGCTTCGCTCAATATCAGGCTGCCAACAACGTACCTAAGCGCGTCATCGGCGATGAAGAGAAATTGAAAAAATCGCTCACGATTCTCTTGGGTTATGCGCTGAGCAAAACGAAGAAAGGGCGATTGGGCCTTCACGCCACCCGTAAGTCGGCCGATAATGAAACAATGAATATTTCATTTGAACTGGCCTACACGCCCGTCGATAAAAAAGACGAACTGCTCGATGGCATTTTCAATTCCGAATCCGAAGCCGTGGTGGATCTGAAACATGGTCTGACCCTCGCCCGACGCTATATCAAAATGCTGGGCGGTAAAACCGAAATGGAATACCGGGATGCCGGCGTGACCTCGCTCACCATTAATATGCCGCTGAAACGCACCGGGTCCGAGATTATCATGCCCGGCGATGACGATGAAAAACAGGCTGGCGCCGCATAAACAGCCCGAACTCTTGACACGATTCATGTGCCCGCCTACCGTGGGTTCATGAAATCGTTTATCATTACGCTGTTCACCGTCTTTCTTTCACTCGCCACTCAGGCTCGCTTCAACGAAACCTGGGCCTATCTCATGAAAGGCGAAGAAAAATATTTCCCGGCCTCATCTCCGATTACAGACATTGGATGCTTCAGTGCATCGGTCGACGGCGATGGAAATCTGTCGGGCGGCCATCTGACTCCCCCGCAGCTTCCCGGCGCCGGGCCCGACATGCGCTATCATCTTGTAATCACGATTCCGTGGAGCACGACCCTTGCGCACATCTATCTCGACCCCAAACTCCCCTTCCGCCAACGAATCATCGACGGAATCGTAGCGCGTTGCGGGCCCTTCAACGGCGTCCAGATTGATATCGAGAGCGTCAGCTCCAAAGACAAAGCCGCCTATCTTAAATTTCTCGTAGCGGTCAAAAACGCATTGCCGAAAGACAAGATGTTCAGCGTCGCCGTCATGGCCCGCTGGGCGGATCACAAAAAGAAAAATCCTTCCGATGCCTTTGACTATTCATTCATCGGAAAAGTGGCTGACCGCGTCATCATCATGGCTTACGACGAACACTACCGGGGTGGCGGACACGGACCGATTGCCTCCCTCCCCTGGTGCGACAAAATCTATCGCTACGCACAGGAGACCATTTCTCCGGCAAAAATAATCATGGGCATTCCCCTATACGGCCGCTCCTGGCAAAAAGAAAAAACCGCCGCAGCCATGCGGAACCCCGAGATTTGGACCGACCTGCGTCTTCGCGGAGCCCAGCTTGAAAGCACCCCGGAAAACGGCGGAAGCTATTCCTACACCACCAATGTCACCATGAACGTGCATTTTGAATCATTGCCTTCGCTGAATGCCAAGATGGATCTCTATGCCACAAAGCCGATCCGCGGCATTGCCTTCTGGCGCATCAGCCAGGGACCGCGCGGTTTCTGGGATCAACTGTACAAATAACTACACATTCACCCGCATTATGCATATTCTTCCAATCCTTGGAGGTATCGCATGAAAATGGAAAATATGATCCGAGTCATTGCCGGCTCGTTTATTTTAATCTCGGTGGCCCTCGCCTACTACGTGAATCCAAACTGGCTTTGGTTCACGGTCTTTGTCGGGGCCAACCTGCTCCAGTCCGGCATCACCAAATGGTGCCTGATGGAAAAAATCCTCACAAAATTTGGCGTGGAAAAGTGAAATGAACGTGATGAGTAAGTCGTGACAATTGACTTTTGAAAGGCCGGTTTGAATCACGCCTCACCCTTCAATCATCACGCCTTTATTCACACGAATCCCGAAGCCAAGTCGCAAACTCAACCCCACTGATTTCACCCGCAGCGAGGGCCAATGTCTGCAATACGACCGTTTCTTCAGTCGCGCTAAAATCCTGACCGTTTGCCATCAGAAAGATATAAGCCGCCATAAACCCGGTACGCTTGTTCCCATCCAGAAACGGATGATTATTCACAATTCCAACGGCGTAGTCTGCGGCCAGTTCATAAAGTGATGGCTCACCATAAGCAAATGAGTTTTTCGGACGACCCAAAGCAGAATCCAGCATCCCTTCATCCCGCACACCAGACAAGCCTCCAAATCGGGCCAGCAACTCTTCATGCAGCGCATGGATAACCGTCGCGGTAATCCAACGCAGCTCCTTCATTTGGCTAGTTCCCGAAGGGCATTGCGATATTTCTGCATTCCCTTCTCTGCAAGTTCCATCATATCGATGAAATCTTTTTCCTCCGGCGTCACCTGTAAAGCACCTTCCGGCGCTTCCGTAATATACAGCGTGGCGCCCTCCTCCACCTTCATTGCCTGCAAGGCTTCTTTTGGAAGAACGATCCCGAGAGAATTACCAATTTTTCTGATTTTAGTTTTATAGGCCATACCCGAAATATAGTTATAACATTTGTTATTACAAGAAAATAGCCTGCCTCCGTTCCGGCACAAAAAAATCCAAAGACAGGAAGTTTCCAATCATTGGATATGTGAATTACGAATTACTCGTTACGCATCCAGTTCCGCTTGCAGCTCGGCATCGGCTGCGAGAACTTCCGTAGCCATGCTCTTTTTAAACGCTGTCAATTTGCGCTTCTGGGCCGGATCGGCGATGTGCGCCATCATCTGGCGTTGATGGTGCCGGCTTTACCCTAGATTCGGGAATGGCCAAGTTTACTGCAACCACAAGATTTTAAACCCGCAGATGTAGTTGCCTACCTCTAGGGTTTAAAAGCGCAGTGGATGTGGTGAAATCGGCCACCCGAAGGGTGAAAATGAAGGAAACAAAAAGGCGAACCCTGTGGGTGTGAAGTGTGATTTGGGTTTGATGCCGGTATCATTGGATAAAATACCGTTTCCCTCATTATCATTCCCGGATTTAGGTTTACCGATTGCCACCGGAACGCCCTTGGGTATCTGAACAGTGGAAAGCAGGGAATCCATTTCCGGTATGCTTCCTGCTTATTTAAGGTTAAGAACTCCGAAATATAAAAATGCGCCGTGAAACGCCAATGCGTTTCCGCTTTTTATGCGGAATCTTTCAAGCACTGCAATGCTGGACAGGAGCTACCACGTGAAAAAGAATCGCATTTTGATTGTAATCGACAACAAAGTCGCCGTTACCGGTCAGATTAACGAGTATGCATAGATCTATTACGCAGATGCAAAAAACTGAATTTAATGATTAAAGTCCCTTATGTACATACCTGATTCCAATATGCAACAAGCCCCGGATTCGACGCCACCCGTCCCAAGGAAATACCGGTTACTTTTTGTTGATGACATGCGAACCATTCTGATGAGCTTGGAACGTCTGCTTCGGAAACACCAAAATGAATGGGATATGGCTTTTGCCAATTCTGGATCTCAGGCTCTGGAAATGCTTGAAAAAGAATCATTTGATATCATCATTTCCGATGTCGTTATGCCGGAAATGAACGGCGTTGAGCTCTTGGAGATTATTAAGCAACGCTATCCGACTATGATTCGTTTTATCCTCTCTGGACATGCGGATCATCAAACGCTGATTAGATCGGTCGGGACCACCCATCAATTTATGGCGAAGCCCTGCGACCGGAATATCCTAACCGAAGCCATCTCCCGGGCGCTCGCCCTTCGCAACCTATTTCATAACAATGACCTGCTGGATTTAGTAAAAGATTCGAATTCTATCCCGACGCTGCCGGAACTCTATCAGGAACTGACGTCAGAGCTTGCCTCCAACCATGGTTCAGCCGAAAAAATCGGAGAGATCATTTCAAAAGATATTACCGTTTCGGCCAAAGTGCTTCAGTTGGTTAACTCTGCATTTTTCGGTCTTTCCCGAAATATCGAAAGTATCGGCCAGGCCGTCAGCCTCCTGGGTGCGGAAACCATTAACAGCATTGTACTCACTACCACCATATTTAATAAGTTCGAGGACGCACTGGTCAGCAGCTTTGATATCCAGAAAATCTACGGACACTCCATCACCGTCGGCGCAACCGCCTACCAATTGGTCAAACAGGCCGGCTTGGGAAAACACGACGCCGAAGAGGCTCTCCTGGCCGGAATGATGCACGACCTCGGGGTGCTGGCACTGATCGACAGCGGGAGCGAAATCTGGAAAAAGCTCTACATTGATTGTCAGAATTCCAAGGCACCTCTACACGTTCTGGAACGCGAACAGCTGGGCATCACCCATGCGGAAGTCGGTGCGTACCTACTCGGGGTATGGGGACTTCCCAACCGCGTCATAGAGGCCGTTGCATTTCATCACACCCCCGGCTTGGCCCCCACGCAGGAATTCTGCCCGCTGGCAGCCGTTTATCTGGCCAACCATGCCGGCCGAAAACACTCTTCAACCGCAGGGTATAACCCAGAGCTTGATGCCCGGTTTCTATCTAACCTGAAAATGGACGACTTGATAAACGACTGTTTAAGAGATCAATGAATAAACTCTTCGCCAGTTTCCGGTAACCATTTTTGGTTACAACGAATTAAACACTCCCATTCAGACAAAAAAATTCCAATGGTTGGAAGGTTCCAACCATTGGAAAATGTGGAGCAGACATTCCTGTCTGCTCAATCTGCGGAGAGCAGACTAGAAAGTCTGCCCCACAAAATTTTAACCATCCAGCTCCGCTTGCAGCTCGGCATCGGCTGCAATCACTTCCGCGGCCATGCTCTTTTTAAACGCCGTCAATTTGCGTTTCAGCGCCGGTTCGCCGATCGCCATCATCTGCACGGCCAGAATGGCGGCATTAACGGCACCGGCTTTGCCGATTGCCACCGTGGCCACCGGAACGCCCTTGGGCATCTGAACGGTGGAAAGCAGGGAATCCAATCCGTCGAGCGACCAGCCCTTAACCGGAACACCGACCACTGGAAGAATCGTATGTCCTGCCAATACGCCGCATAGATGCGCGGCCCCGCCGGCGGCACCAATGATGACTTTATATCCATTTTTTGCGGCACTTTCCGCAAACTCGACCGCTTCGTGCGGGGTGCGGTGCGCCGACATGACTTTCACGGTGCTTTCGATGCCGAATTCTTTCAGCGTGTTGCACGTGAATTCCATCACGGGCCAATCGGTCTTACTGCCCATAACAATTGCTACGGTAGGCTTTTTTTTAGCTGCCATAATTGTTCTCCTATTCGTTATTAAAATCGATGCCCAGGCGCTTCAGTTCCCGATGCGCAATGTCGTTGCGATAGAACGCCCCTTTAAAGCTGATCGTCTCAACGGCGATATATGCTTTGGAAAGCGCATCTTCCACATCATGCCCCAGCGAAGTAATGCCCAGCACACGGCCTCCGGCCGTGACCACTTTATCGCCGTCGATTGCCGTGCCCGCGTGGAAAACGATCGTGTCGTCCACTGCGTTGGCTTTGTCAAGATTCTGGATTTCATCGCCCTTCGGATAGTCGCCCGGATAACCGCCGGCCACCATCACCACACACGCGCTGAAATCGTCTTTCCACGAAATCAAATCTTCCGACAGATTGCCGTCGATGACGCCGTTGATCGCCGGAAGCATGTCACCGTCCCAGCGGGCCAGCACACACTGCGTTTCCGGATCGCCGAAGCGGCAGTTAAATTCGACTACGCTCGGCTGATCGTTATCAATCATCAGGCCGGCATAGAGCACGCCTTTATAGGTGATGCCCCGCTTTTTCAGTTCGGCGAGCGTGCGGTCGTATACCTCTTCCTTCACTTTTTTCAGCACGGTTTCATTTACGATCGAGGCCGGAGAATAAGCTCCCATGCCGCCGGTATTCGGTCCGAGGTCTTTTTCAAAAATACGTTTGTGATCCTGCGAGGAAGCCAGCATCACCACATTTTCGCCGTCGATCAGCGCCAGAATGGAAGCTTCTTCGCCCACGAGGAAATCTTCAATCACCACACGGCTTCCCGCATCGCCGAAGGCATTGCCTTCGAGCGCATCTTTAATAGCCGCTTCGGCCTGCTCCACGGTTTCCGCAACCGTCACCCCTTTACCGGCTGCCAGGCCATCGGCCTTGATGACAATCGGCGCACCGCGTTCACGAACATAGGCACACGCTTCATCGGGATTCGTGAAGGTTTCATAGGCCGAGGTCGGAACACCGCCGGCTTTCATAATTTCTTTGGCAAACTGCTTACTGCCTTCCAGCTCGGCGGCGGCTTTATTCGGACCAAAAACGCGAATACCGTCCGCTTCCAGCACATCGGTCAGACCGGCACACAACGGTGCTTCCGGGCCGATGACGACGAGATCGGGCTTATTTTCCGCGCACCAGCCCTGAATGCCATCCAGATCGGTGGCTCCGAAGCTGAGATTCGTGCCGACTTCGGCCGTTCCGGCATTCCCCGGCGTACAATAAATCTCGGGTTTAACGCTGTCGTTCGCCAATTTCCAAGCCAGCGTATGTTCGCGCCCCCCATTACCCACAACCAAAATCTTCATAAACCGCTCCTGATAAATAATAAAAAACCTCCGCGGAACATACCCAACGAAGGTTTCGATGCAAATCCCTTTTTGGCTCAGGGACGTAAAACCTGAATCCCTCGCTCGTCATTCCGATCGAAAATGGCGGCCAGATTCCCGATTTCCTTGATATCCGCCGCCTCAATAATCACTGCTTCCCCGTTCTTGGTCGCAAAAGCGAACCCCTTGGTCCCGAACGGAACCGCCTCGTCTTTGAATGACAGCGCATTGATGTCCGCCATATTTTTCAGGAAGACCACCGGGAAATTACCCGGCGTGGTATCGTTGATATCCATGACCACACACCAGGCATTCACCGCAGCCCCGCCGGAACGGAACTCCCCTTCCGTCCGCGCCGGCGTCATGCCCGGTGCCGCGAAAAAGGAATAATCCACATCCAGATAGCCGTCCTCCACCAGATCGGCCAGAAACTCGTTCGAGGTGCTGTACGAATCGTCTGAAACATCCTTCAGATTATTTTGCGGCCAACCCGCGTTAAAGCGGCTGGCGGCTTCCTTGGCAACAATCGCTTCCACAATCGATTTCGCATGGTGCGCCTGCTGCGTCAGCTTGCCGCGCAGCCGGGCTTTTCCAATCTGTGGAGAAACCAACGTGAAAAGAATCCCGATAATGGCAATCACCACCATCAGCTCAATCAGGGTGAATCCCTTCCGATGATTGGAAGTCGTGGTCAGTTTCATCTTTATTTCCCCCGGCGGTTACGTATCCTTCTGCGGTTTTGAGAAACTATCAGATGAAAACCGACCTGTTCAACTATGATCTGCCGCCCGAACTCATCGCGCAGCACCCGCCCGAACGGCGCGAGCTGGCGCGTATGATGGTCCTGCACCGCGACACCAGCACCATCGAGCACCGGCATATTACCGATATTGTCGACTATCTTCACGAACCCGATGTGCTCGTTGTCAACAATACCAAGGTCATCCCCGCCCGCGTCTTCGGCCATAAAACCGCTTCCGGTGGAAAAGTTGAACTGCTCTTGCTCGACGAAGCCGCCCCCGGAGAATGGAAGGTTCTAATGAAAACCTCGCGCCGTCCAAAGGTCGGCGATGTACTCTCCCTCTGCTCCGGCAAGGCCACTGCCACCATGCTCTACGACGGCGAACAGGGCGAAGCCGTGCTGAAAATTGAATCCGACCGACCGCTGATGGAAGTGCTCGATGAAGAAGGCGTGCCGCCCCTGCCTCCGTATATTGCCCGTAAAGAGCAATCCAAGGAGCAGATCGCCGAAGACAAAAACCGTTATCAGACGGTCTATGCCTCCGCCCCCGGCGCCGCCGCGGCCCCGACCGCCGGTCTGCACTTTACGCCTGAACTCTTCCAAACATTGGAAAAACAGGGGGTCTCAAAAGCAGAGCTCACCCTGCACGTCGGCCTCGGTACCTTCCGACCGGTTTCGGCCGAAATTATCACCGACCACGAAATGCACCACGAGCGATTTGTCGTTTCCGAAACCGCCGCCGACACCATTTCCAATGCTCGGAAAAAGGGTGGAAAGATCGTAGCCGTCGGCTCCACCAGCGTGCGCACCCTCGAATCACTCGCGGAAATCGGGCCCGCCGAAGGCTCCACCAATATCTTCATCTATCCGCCCTACAAGTTTAAAAACGTCGACGCCATCCTCACCAACTTCCATTTGCCGAAGTCGACGCTCTTGATGATGATGTCCGCCTTTGCCGACCGCGATCTCATGATGAAAGCCTACGAAACCGCCGTTGCTGAGAAATACCGTTTTTTCAGCTATGGCGACTGCATGCTGATCCTTTAAAGAACGCCCGGGGGAGGATCTTCATATTTCACCTGCCTTTTCTCAATAGAACTATCCGATAGCAAAGCTTTAAATTCAGCACGGTCTTCCTTTTCAAGCAAGGCCACCACCCGACAATGTTCGTTAATAACCTGGTATTCCAGAAGCGCCAGAAGCAATTCGTCATTGGCCATCCGCTCGTTATTCAGAAAATAATCGCCGTCTGCGGCTCGCGTTACAAACAGTCGATCGTCTTTAAACAGAATCGCCACGCTTAGTTCATTCGTACGCGGTGAAATTTGATGTATTACGCAAAGGTCGCCGGGTCGCGTCCATTCTTCGATCGAACTCCGGTCGCGGGCTCCAAGCTCCCCCCATGTACAATTACCCGCATCCCCATTGCTGACAGAAAAACTATGAATAACGGTATACGCGGAATTCGGATCTGCGCTCTCGGAAGTCCGTCTTCCTTGCGTTGTTGCGCTGTACACTTTGTAGAGGCCCTCTTCGAGCACCTCCGCCCACGCCTGAAAATAGAATGGAAGGAACTCCCGTCTGCCGGAAGGATCATTCCGAATTTTTTTGCTGATTGTGATCAACGGTGGACGATCTATTCCTTGCACCGTTATTTCTGCACGATCGAAGCCGTTGGTGTCCGTTTCCAATTCAAGATGAATGATTTGATCGCCATAAAGTTCCGTAATTTTTTCGCATGCATCCGGCACCTTATCGTGAGCCACTGATATCGCCTGCCCAAGATTCCGATACAGGTCGAAAAGATATTCACTCATCGGCTCCTCGCGCAATACGCGAGCGAAACGAAACAGGGTCTCAGACCGGAGATCAACCAACTCGTCCGACCTTGAAATACTTTCATACATCCGATAAAGCTCCCTGGCCGAGAGATCAGGGTTTTTCAGATGGGCCCACATCGCAGCCTGCAATACATCCGCAGGCACTGCTTTGGCATAAAAAATTGAATTGAAGTCGGCATAATTTTCCCGACAAAAGTCCTCCGCAAAGGATTCCGGCAACTCTACCTTCCGTTCTTGTGAGTGAATCAAATGCAGATAGGGCCAAGGGTCATCCCTACTGTATTTTTTCTGCCCGCGAAGCAAAATTTTTTCATTCCCTTTTGAGTACTGTTGATCCCAGTCATGCACCCACCCGATTTGAACCAATTCGTTCGACACCGCAACGAGAGCCTCATCACTGAAGGCTGAAACTCTATAGCACGAGATCTGTTGTTGCGGAGAAAAGTAACTCCCCAACGGAACGGCATCAGCCATGCAAACCAGTTCGGGGGCAGGCATTGGTTCCGGTTCACCCGCCAGCGCTTCCGGAAATTCCAGCAGAGAGACCTTCTCAGTGCATTGTTGAATGTGGGTATTAAACGTTTTCGCCACTGCGTCCGCGATTTTTTCCAATACCTGATCACGCGAGAGCGTTGTGTATTCCGCCCGCTGAGTAAGCTTTATATCTGCTGCACTCATGCAGTGCATCGCCCATTTCCCCGACAAAGGAGTGAAGGAATCATGCGAAAACGGCGTTTGAATAGTAAATGCAATTTCATCAGCGGCAAATGGCCTGCTAAAAAGATCCGCGATCCCGGGATTATCTTTTGCAATATGGCGAAGCGTTGTTCGGCTCATTTCATTCTGCGGCTTCTTCACCTTCCCATCAACAGCCTTGCTGACCAATAGATACATATCTCCACCGCTCAAACTGGAGGAGGGCGCGGCGTCAAAACCAAGTACCTCTGTCGGCACGTTCAATTCTTCCTGCAATAGACGCATGAGTGCAAGGGTGTCCTTGCTCGGATCACCGGCCCGCAGAACAATGCGTTCAATCGGCATTATGATCCCCCCGACTTCCGAACTGCTGGAATTGGATTCCAGACGAACATTGGAATTTGTTGCCGTCGTTTCCATGCTGAAATTAAATAATTCTGTCGTGAATGAGAGAATACATAAAATCAAAACCGCGACCTTTTGCCATAGGCGGGTGGGAGCAAATTCCCAAAGCACAGCACGCTGCGCACGTTTCCTGAAGAGAAGCACCCAAAGCGTGTATGCAGACATCGTGATCAGGATAAAAATCCATACCGATTCAAATGCCATACCGGGGGCCCGAACCGCTCCTCCCAACTCCAGTACCGCCATAAAAATCAGGAACCGGCGCGCACCGTTTCCGCCTCGCGTCACTTTCGTGGAGGCAACAATTTGCGCCACCGCGAGTACGACGGTTAAGGTAACCAAAATAAAGAAAACAATCGGATGCTCGTTGTCCTTCGTCGGATTCGGCCCAGAGGCGATCCGCATCATCATGTACGCCGAACCCAACAATAGAACGATTTTTAGCAAGCCGAATACTTTGCACAACGCCGACACCAACCGCAGCGGAAGGTCGGGAAGCGGGAACGCCTCTTTAGTTGCGGGCAATGGCGCTGCGGCCTTAAGCAACTGCTCCTTTTGTTCGGCGCTCAAGTCCGGAAGCGCTTCAATGCGCGCCTCTTCCCCGGACTGCTCAAGCACGAATGCCCGCTTCCGTTTCTCTTTCAGCATCACGCCCACAATCGTAATCAGCAAAGCCAGCAAACTAATCCACGGAAATGCATCCCGCATGAATTCGATCATTCGGCTTAGCCCATCCATCGTCATCATTGTTTCAGCATCCATCCCAACGTCCCCACTTTAAGCTTAAAGTTTGTTCAATTGTTCCAACGCATCGTCCGCGCTCAACTCACCGCGTTCGAGCGCGGCGATGATTTCGGCGCGCGCGGCCTTTTTGCTTTCGTCCAGTTGTTGAATATTCTCGATCACCTTATCCAGTCGGTTGCGCACGGTTGGATAGGAAAGGTTCATGTGTTTCCCAACCTGCTTGAGGGATCCGCCAGACAAAACGAACAGCTCGATGAATTGGCAATCTGAACTGGAAAGCCGCGCCAAACGCGGCAATTGAACCGAACCACGAATAGTTAAATCGCACGCTCTGCAGGTTAATTCACTGATCTCCAGTGGACCGTCGCAACTATTACATTTCGCGGAAAAACTACCCATTACACCCTCATAAGTTTAACTTTCAGAACCTATTTTTTAACTTTTTTAAGTTTTATGTCAATTTTATTAAACTATGGCCGCAAAAAAGCGACGCAAGCGCCTCACTTGCATTTGAAAGGTATATTTTCTGGCGGCCGGGCACTGAATGTAGATGCGGCTTCCATCCACATTGCGCACGCCAAGCTGCTCCACCATAATGCGGCTGAAAGCCGCATCTACGTCACCCCGTTTCTTCAGCTACAGCGACTGCATGCTGATTCTTTAACGTGGCCTATTAAAATCCCGTTTATTTTTTGGGATAGCAAACGGCGAAAATCGTTCCCTGTTTTTCATTTGAAACGAATGAAACGCGACCATTCAAAAATTTCTCGGTGATCAGTTTCACGCTATACGTTCCAAGACCGCGGCTGTTGCCCTTGGTAGAAAACGAACGAGTGAATAACTGACGCAACACGTCCTCTGGCATCACGGTCTTATTGTAAACAGTAAAACAAACCTCATCGCCCTCAGTGAAGCAGTTCAAAACAACGGTCGCGCCGGGATCCTCCGCTTCCAATGCATTCTTGGTCAGATTAATCAGCACGCGGCGGATCAGGACGGGATCTGATATAAAGTCAAAACCCTCCGCGGACTCGTTTACGACCAGTTGCTTGTCCTGCAAGGTGCTGAGCGAATGGAACTGGCGAATAATGCGGGAGAGGATTTCCAACGATTGGACCTTTTTCTCCGACACCACCAGCTCGCCGTTTTCTGCAGCCAACAGCTGACTTTGCGCGATGATCTCCTCCAACAATTGTTCGGTTGTTTCGGAAAGCATACCGGTGATATCCTTAAACTCCTCCCTGGAGAGGTCGGCTTCCATCAGCAATTCGGAAAGGCCTTTCAGTCCACCGGCCGTATTTAGCACATCATGAAAAAAAATTCGTTCCAGTGCCTTGCGCCGCTTTTCATCACTGATATCCATCACTGAAAAAACGGTGAAATTTTCGTCCGCCACATCGAACGGGCGCGACCAGACGCGCAGGTCGAGCTGATCCTCCGTTTCACCCCGTACCATTCGGCACTCCTGAACATCCTCCGTATTGTTTATTTGGCTGTTGAGAATGGATTGAACCGCACCGCATGTCCGGCAGAAGACCGTCGTCCCGCAGCCGCCATCCGTTATATCCGCCCGCACACATCCCGCCGCTTCACCCGGCCGTTTTCCGAGAAACAGTTGATCCGCCGTTTCATCAACATCCTTAATCCCTGCAAATTTCCGAAATATCGCATTGGCAAAAACGATTTGCCGTTCACGGTTTAGAATAATGCACATCGTGGGCATGGCATCCAGAAACTCCTGCACAAACGGCAACCCGGAAAGCATTTTATTCTGCCGCTTAATCTCTTCGATCGGCGCACGCTCAGCCGGTGCAAATTCAGTTTTTTCGACCATCATCATCTCCAGCTCACGTTATCGGGGCTCTCAAGCGCGGCGGCGCGGAGCTTGTCTTTTTTGCTCGGGCGTTTGCCCTTTTTCGGCAGCGGGCCTTTTTTCTTCTCCGGCTTTTCACCGGTCAGTTCAAACCCGGGAATCTGCTCGCGGTCGACGCTGACGTTGGTCCGTTTTTCGATGACCCCGAAATGCGCCATATCGTTGTAGTCCATAAAACTGACAGCTACGCCCTCAGCTCCGGCACGCCCCGTTCGGCCGATGCGGTGGATGTAGTCGACCGGCGAGCGCGGCAAATCGTAGTTCACCACCGTGGAAAGATCCTGAATGTCGATGCCGCGCGCGGCAATATCGGTGGCCACCAACACGCGCACATTGCGGTTTTTAAATTGCTTGAGCACATGCGTTCGTTCGTCCTGATCCAAATCGCCATGAAACGCATCCGCTTCAATCCCGTTGCGCTTCAGCTTTACGGCCAGATTCCGCGCCGCCCTTTTACTGCTGACAAATACGAGCACATGTTTCCAATCCTCGGACTTTATGAGGTGCTGCAATAGCGCCCGCCGATTATCCCGATTCACTTCAATCGCCCGCTGGACAATATTTCCAACGGTTGGAACGTCGCCGATGACGCTGATATAGGTCGGGTTCTGCATCACCCGCTCGGTGAGCTTCACGACCTTTTTCGGATAGGTTGCCGAAAAGAGCAGACTCTGCCGATGCTGGGGTAACGCCTCAAAAACCCGCTCCAGCTCTTCAGCAAAGCCGAGGGCCAGCAGTCGATCAGCTTCGTCAATCACCAGCGTGAGCAGATTCAAAAAGAAAATATCCTTTTCCCGCACCAGTTCGAGCAATCGGCCGGGCGTGGCGACGACAACATCGGTCCCCGCTTCCAGCTCCCGCACCTGCGCTTCAATATCCGCACCGCCGATCACGACCGTCACGCCAATCTCTTGCGGCAATTGCCGACCGAACGCTTTAAACGTGTCCGCCACCTGTTGCGCCAGTTCGTGGGTCGGGGCCAGCACCAGCACACGCGGCGAACAGGGCGATGGCTGCGATTCAATCGCCGCCAAACGTTGCAGAATGGGCAACGCAAACGCCGCCGTTTTACCCGTCCCCGTTTCCGCCTGCGCAATCAGATCCATCCCTTCGAGAATCAGCGGAATGGTTTGCTCCTGAATCGGCGTCGGCTCGGTATAGTTTGCCGCCTCCACCACGCGTTGCATCGGTTCAAGCAGACCTAATTTAGAAAATGGCATAAGCGATGTGTCCTTAAGTGAATGCGCGACAGAGTAGCTTTTCAGCCGGGAAATTCAATCCGGAACGCTAGTCTGCAAAATCTATCTGCAGCGAATTGATGGAACGCAACGAACCCTTCCGTCCGAAAAATCATTCATTGCTTTACATTCATTCGTTGCCGGTCTGAAAACATAGTTCAATCGGACAGTGATCGGAGCCGGTGATATCAGTCAGAATGTCGGTGGAATCAATTTGAATGGCCGGGGTGGTGAGGAAATAATCAATTCTCCATCCGACGTTATTGGCGCGGGCCTGGCCGCGATAGCTCCACCAGGAATATTTTTCAGTATCCGGATGTTGCGACCGGAAGGTATCGGTGAGGCCGGCGGCGAGATAATTCGTCATCCCCGCCCGCTCTTCGACCGTGTAGCCCGCATTGCCCTCGTTCGGTTTCGGGCGCGCCAAATCAATCGGCTGATGCGCCACGTTCATATCGCCGCACAGGATGACGGGTTTGGTTTCTTCCAAGCATTGGATCTTTTGCAAAAGCGACGCATCAAACTCTTCGCGCTCCGCAAGCCGCGAGAGATCCCGTTTCACATTCGGAACATAGGTGTTGATCAGGAAAAACGATTCAAATTCCAATATTTGGAACCGCCCCTCCGCATCGAACCGCTCATCGCCAAGTTTGGTTTCGCAGGAAAGCGGCGGTATTTTTGAATACGTCCCGGTTCCGCTATATCCCTTCCGCTCGGCCCCGTTCCAATAGCTCGTATAGCCATCCAGCGAACCAAGGTCCCGGATCTCCTCCGGCAGATCGTCATTGTGCACCTTGATTTCCTGCAGACAGAGGACATCCGGTTGATGCGTCGCCAAAAACTCCTCGAACCCTTTTTTCATCACGGCCCGAATTCCATTCACATTCCAGGAAATCAATTTCATATCTTCACGTTGCCTTTTTTAAGGTTGATTCGGTGTTCCAAGCATTGGAACCTTTTTGTCCGATAATGTCTCCGATGAATAAAGATTTTTACAGGAGGATCGGAAGGATCTCTTAACTCAGTGCCCGCCACTAAACATGTCATACCACCCAGCATAAACGGCACAACGATTCAGATCGCTCTGCAAAGAGCAGGCGGGCCGCCTGCGATACATTTTACGGACCCGTACCGCAGGTGATATTCTGTCAGCAATACGAACATTATTTTATAGGATCGACTGCGGTGACATCTTAACGTGACGGCGCGTTGGGGTCACTAAACGTTCGACGCGTCTAAACGATAGATAAAGACAGGAAAAGCAGGATGACATTTATTGAATTGGGCTTACGACAAGAGCTGCTGGACGGAATTGAGTTGCTGGGATTCACCGAACCCACGCCGATCCAGATCGCCGTCATCCCTTTCATTCTCGAGGAAGAACGAGATCTCGTGGCCCTGGCCCAAACCGGGACGGGCAAAACGGGCGCGTTCGGCTGGCCCATTCTTGAAAAAATCGATCCTCAGAGCAAAAAGACCCAGGCGCTGATCCTCTGCCCGACGCGCGAGCTCTGCATCCAGATTGCCCACGACCTCAGAAGCTTTTCCAAAAAACTGCCCGACGTGCGGACCTTAGCGCTTTACGGCGGCGCGGACATTCGCCCGCAACTCGATGGCCTGGATCGCGGCGCGCAGATTATTGTGGCCACGCCCGGTCGATTGCTGGATCTGATGCGCACGCGTAAAGCGAAGCTTTTCGCCGTTGAACGTCTGGTGCTGGATGAAGCCGATGAAATGCTGAATATGGGATTTGAAGAAGATCTCAACACCATTCTCGATGAAGTCCCCCATACCGCCCAGCGCCTGCTCTTCTCCGCCACCATGCCGCAGCGCGTGCAGCGGATGATGCATAACTACATGAACGACCCGCACGAAATCACCATTGGCGAGCGCAACACCCTCTCCGAGCTCGTTGAACACCAATTTCTGCTCGTCCATGCCAAAGACCACTATGCCGGACTGCGCCGCGTGCTCGATGCCACGCCCGAAATGTACGGCCTCATCTTCTGCCGCACCAAAGCGGATACGCAGTTGATTTCAGATCGATTGAACAACGATGGATTCCGCACGGCCGCTTTGCATGGTGATCTATTGCACGAAGAGCGGGAAGCGGTGATGAAACAGTTCCGCGCGCACCAGGTGAAACTCGTCGTGGCCACCGATGTCGCCGCGCGCGGCCTGCATATTAATGACCTGACGCATGTGATTCACTACACGATTCCTGACGACCAAAACACCTACACACACCGGAGCGGACGAACCGGGCGCGCCGGAAAACGGGGCATCTCGCTCGTCATCATTCATGCGCGGGAAAAATTTAAACTCGAACGCATAGAAAACATTCTCGGCCAAACCTTTGGTAAACGGCGCATCCCCACCGGTGATGTCATTGGTCGCATACAACTTCAACATCTCATCAAGCAATCCGTCCCATCCGACACCACCCTCGAAGAAGTCAGTGCCCAGCTCGATACGCTCGCCACATCGGACGAAATCGATCCACAGGCGCTGAAGTCCGTTCGCAAAACGGTCGACTTTTATCGCGCGACGTCCGAGCTCAGCCGCGAGCCGGAAAAAGTAAAGCCCCGCAAAAAAAACTCCGGCAGCATCTCCGGCCGCGAAGCGCGCGAACAACATGTGCCCCGCGAAATGACGGAAGGCATGATTGAACTCGTTGTGAACATTGGGAAACGCAATGAGCTAACCGAAGAAAGCCTGAGCGAGCTGATCAATACCAGCGCGGATCGCGTTGGTGGCACCACCATCCCACTGGGAAAGATTAACATCGTAGAGATGCAAACCTACTTCGAAGTCCCCTACCCGCGCTCCCACGAGATCATCAATCACTTCAAAGAACCCCCCATCGAATTCGCCGGCCGCCCAATCAACATTGCCTTTGCCGGAAATGCAAAACCGGTAGAGTCCAAGAAGCCGAAGCCGCGGGGAGGTAAGGGCAAAAAATAAAGCGCGTGATTTGTAGGGCGTGAATGGGCGAGCTTGCGAGTCCTTCCCGCCACCCGCCGAACGGCATGAAAGGTCTCCTTCGTCAACCGTTTCAGCCCTACAAGAAAACAAATTCCTCGCCATAATCAACACGATGGTGGCAACGGCCTCGGCACCCTTCAGCTTCCAACCATCGGAACTTTTCACCAAATATCACTTGCTCTCAGCCTGGTACTCTAACCCGAATGGCGCTAGTTTAAGCGTCCTTTAGCCGTTCGTTTTCCCCGATGCGGCGTCTCTTTCATGACCTCGCGCGGAGCCGTCATATGCTGGA
>JAROBA010000028.1 GCA_029432815.1 Pontiellaceae bacterium B1224
ATTCAACTCTCAACGCCCTAGCCATACAAGAAGCGTAGAATCAAAAAATAAAGGAGTCAAACCAAATTCTAAAATTCATCGGCTGACCCCTATTCTAAAGGAGTCAAACCAAATTCTAAAATTCATCGGCTGACCCCTATTCTATTCTCGGCTGACCCCTATTCTATTCCTATTCTCGTCTGACCCCTATTCCACTGTTTACGCTTGTTTTTGTTCGCGATACCAATGGGAGCGCACGCTGTCCCGAGCGTGATAAATGGCACGGAAAGCCGCTTTAGACTAAATGAATCTCCCCGCTGCAAGTAGGCGGGGTATTAAACTCATGGCTTCGTAATGAAATAAGGTTCGGGACTTGCATTCGTTTTTGAAGCCGATACTTTGTAGCGCTTGAACGGAGTCCGATCATCGCGAAAATGCCTACCAGTCTAAAACGCTACTTCATTCCCCATCGCAAGGAGATTGTTGCCACGCTGTTTTGCGGGCTTTTGACGGTGGGCTGCAATCTGGCCATGCCGGTGATTGTGCGCTGGGTGATCGACGGCCTGAAAGACGGCTCGCTGACTTCGGATCTGATAATACGTTACCTGATTTACTTTTTCGTGATCGGAGCGGTTTCACTCATATTTTCGCGTTTGCTGCGCCGGATTCCACAAAAGCTATCCCATAAAATTGAATATGTGCTGCGTAACGATGTGTTTGAGCATCTGACTAAAATGGACCAGGCTTATTTCCGTTCGGAACGCACCGGCGATCTGATGACTCGACTTTCCTCGGACATTAATATTATCCGCGATTCCATCGGCCAGGGCATTCTTCAGGGCTCCCGCACCCTGCTAGTACTCATCATGGCGCCAACGGTCATGGCGATTGCTGATCTGCAGTTAACGCTGATTCTGGTGGTGGTCTTTGCTCCCATGCTGACGGTCTTTTTTCTGATTCTCCGGAAAATGCGGCGCTACCAGCAGGAGCTGCAGGAGCATGTTTCGGAGGTTGCCAACTATTCCCAGGAAACCTTTTCCGGCATCCGCTGCGTGAAAGGCTTTGCGCTCGAGCCACTGCGCAACAGCGATTTTGAAACGATTAATGCCGGCCTGATCAAAAAGAATATGAAACTGCAGGCCACCCGGCAGATGCTGTTTGTCTCGATGGCTTTCTGGTTCGCGATCGGCAATATTCTGATTCTGGTCGTGGGCGGGCGTAAAATTATTTCCGGCGAATTAACGGTTGGAGCAATTCAGCAGTTTATTGCCTACCTCGCCTACATGCAGTGGCCGTTGCTGGCGCTGAGCTGGGTACTGAGTATGCTCCAGCGCGGGCGGGTCAGCTGGAACCGTGTGAAGGCCATTCTGGATCGCGAACCGGAAATTACGGTCGACCCGGATGTTCTTCCAATGGTTGGAAAAACAGATACCACAATCGATTTCCAGGGATTGGAACTTTCGATTAACGGCAGGAAATATCTGGAAGAGATTAATCTCAACATTCCATTCGGCCAGACACTGGGCATTACGGGCCCGACCGGCAGCGGTAAAACCCTGCTGACCTCGCTGGTCGCCCGCATGATGGATCCGACGGAAGGAACCGTCCGCATCGGCGGCCGCGATATTCGCGAAATTCCCCTGAACCAGTTGCGCGGAATGATTGGCTATGCGGAGCAGGAACCGATGCTGTTTTCCCAAACGCTGGAACATAACATCGGCTTCGGCCTTGGCGATGCAGAACTGGCCACCGTCAGCTGGGCGGCGGATGTCGCTCACCTGCATCACGATGTGGAAGGCTTCCCCGATCAATACCAGACCATGCTCGGTGAACGCGGCGTGACTCTTTCCGGGGGCCAGCGCCAGCGCACTTCCATCAGCCGCGCCATCGCCCGCAAACCGGACATCCTGATTCTCGACGACGTGCTTTCGGCTGTGGACACGCAGACCGAGGCGGCGATTATGTCGAAGCTCCAGCCGGTGATGAATGACCGCACCACACTCTTTGTCAGCCACCGGATTTCCACCCTGCGTTATGCCGACACTATTATCGTGATTGAGGATGGTAAGATTACGCAGCGCGGCACGCACGAAGAACTGATTAAAGTGCCCGGCTATTATTCTGAACTCAATACCCTCCAGCAGCTGGAACAGAAACTGGAGGAAGAATAATGAATAAAGGCCGACGCTTCCTCACCTATGCAACGCCTTATTGGTCGTGGTTGATCATCGCCTTTGTGCTGATCATAGTCACCTCGCTGCTCATTAATTATCTGCCGGTACTGATGCAGAAGATTATTGATGACTGCCTCATTGCATCCGGCACCACGGTGGACGAGCGGATATCAAAACTGACGCAGTTCGGAGTCATATTTATCAGCATCACGGCTGTCGGCCAAAGCATGCGCTATGTACAGGGCATGCTGACGGCCTGGATCGGACAGAAAATTATGTACGACCTGCGGCTTTCGGTTTTCCAGAAAGTGCTGCGGCTGCATCAGGGCTATTTTGACAAGACGGCTGTCGGTACACTGATGACCCGCGTGACCTCCGATATTGAGCGCCTCCAGCATTTTGTGACCGATGGCGTGGTGGGTTCGCTCGCCGATATTTTTATGATCATCGGGATTATGGGCTATATGATCTGGTTCAGCCCGATCCTTTCCCTTGCTATTTTTGCCACCCTGCCGTTTCTGTTTGCGCTCATGTATGTCATTAACGTACGCCTGAGGAATGCCAACCGCGATATCCGTGATCGGCAATCAAAACTGAATGCGCTTATTCAGGAAGACCTGACCGGCATGACGACGATTCAACTGTTCAATCGTGAAAGCACTGCGATCGCGGATTTTGACAAACGTAACAGCCATCTCCGTTCGGCCTACTTTGATGAAGTCCGGTGGTTCAGTCTGTACTATCCTTCCATGGAGAGCGGGCAGATTATCGCCATTCTGATTACACTGGCCATTGGCGGTTATGCGGTCATGAACGGATCGGATATGATCACCGTCGGCAAGCTGTTTGCCTTTTTGGCGTACGTTAGAAACTTTTTTCAGCCCCTGGGCTCGCTCTCGGAAAAGGCCGGCTCGTTTCAGGTGGCCATGGCTTCGATTGAGCGGGTATTTGATTTGATGGATGAAGAAGAACGGGTCACCGATCCGGATCCCGTTGAATCGCCCGACCGGCTGGCCGGAACCATTGCCTTCGACCATGTTTCATTTGCATACGTCGAAGACAACTGGGTGATTAAAGACCTTTCCTTTGAAGTGGAGCCGGGTCAGGTGCTGGCTGTGGTGGGCGCCACCGGTGCGGGCAAAAGCACGATCATCAATCTCATCGGCCGCTTTTATGATGTTCAACAGGGTGCCGTAACCATCGACGGCATCGACGTCCGAAAGTTTGCAAAACACGACCTGCGGGAACGGCTGGGTTACGTCTTCCAGGATCCCTTCATTTTCACCGGCTCCGTAGCCGATAATATCAGCCTCGGCAAACCCGGAATCGATCGGGCCGATATTATCCATGCCGCAAAGACGGTAAATGCGCATGCCTTCATTGAAGAGATGTCTGATGGGTATGACACGATCATGAATGAACGCGGGGCCGGTTTGTCGCTCGGCCAGAAACAACTGATGGTCATGGCCAGGGCTCTTGCGCAAAATCCGGAACTGCTGTTCGTGCTTGATGAAGCCACTGCCAGCGTCGACACCGCAACGGAAATACTCATTCAGGATGCGCTTGCCAAACTAATGGCAAACCGCACTTCCATTGTGATTGCACACCGTCTTTCCACCATACGGCACGCGGACCGGATTCTTGTGATGCGCCACGGCGAGCTGGTGGATCAGGGGACGCACGATGAGTTGATGGCTAACGATGGCTACTATCGCCAGCTCTATGAATTACTCCTGCACGCCCCCGGCTAACAGAGCGCACCACGCAAATATCCCTTAAATTACCTGTGTACTTATAGTTGATTTTAAAAGTTGGTCTTAATCCTGCTGTTAACCTTATATGAAAAGGGAGCATACAAAAGAGGGATTCACGTTGTTGGAGATTTTAATTGCCGTGGCGATTATAGGTCTTCTGGCCGGTCTGGGAATACCCAGCTATCTGAGGGCCACTCGACAAACTCGATCCAAAATTTTTTTAAATGAATTACGTATAGCAAACAGTGCATTTAGCCAATTCATGTTTGACAACAGTACGTACCCGGAAGAAAAAAATCCGGCGGAAATGCCAACCGGTATGTCGGACTACCTATCAAATTTCGAATGGTCCGGGAAAACAGCTATAGGCGGATATTGGGACTGGGATTACGACCAATACGGTGTGACAGCAGCTATATCCGTCTACCAGCCCACCATCAGCTCCGAAGAAATGGCAAAAATTGATGCTTCAATTGATGATGGCATTTTAGATTCAGGACGCTTCCGCGCGCGATCCGGCGGATATATGTATGTGATTGAAGAGCACAAAGAATAACGTCGCGTGCTCACAATCCGGACCTTGCCGGCAAGGTTTCCAAACATTGGAAACGATTATCCGTTGAAAATGAAAAACTTGCGCGCGGCATAATTGATCAGGGTGGTTGATATCGCCTTGGCCACATAGGACGAGGTGGTTGACAAACCGAACCACTCGATCAGAACAGCCCCAATCAATACCCCCAGCCCGACACTGATGCCCGACACCAGATAAAACAGTCCCAGCTCTTTCCAGCGATTATGCTTCCCGGACTTGAACACAAACAGGATGTTCAGAATATAGGCGGTCATGTTCGAAACCACAAAGGCGATGGCATTGCCCAGAATAAAATTCAACGTGCGAATACCTTCCGGAACCGGCTCAACCTGCAGATGAAAAATACGCACTAAAAAATCACCTTCCGTCAATGCAGGAAAGACCAACCACGCGATAAGGAAGAACGTTATCATGTCGGTGGCCAATGCCATTCCGCCGCACATAGAGTACTTTAGGAATTGAATGCCCGGATGATCCTTCTCTAGCAGAATTTTTTTCAACGCAACCATGAGTCTAAAGTATCTGAGGCCACGTGAATTAGCAAATTTGAACTCAGGTTAACTCTGAGAACCACCATTTTTTCATGGTCTAAAGGAGCCCTGAATGCTATCTTGTAACCGAAGTTAGGAAAGGAACAAAGCCCTACGTGGTTCGAGTAGATAGGTATCTCCTCTTACCCAATGATTCAAATTAGGGAGCTTAACTTTCGGCCCGGTGCCCGACGCCCTTGAATAAGGGAGGGTTCTGGAAACCGGCTTGATTCGCGCCCACATCTATTACTACGGTGATAGAGGTTCGCCTGACAAACGGCCAACGCGGGGTTCCTTTTCCTGACTTCATTTTTTTTGTGTCGTGAAAAGTGACGGTTGAGTCGTGATTACATTTGACTCAACTACTTCTCCGGTTCGAAAAATTCCCTCACGCCTCGCATTGCCTCAACTTTCAAATTTCAGTTCACCTGATTTCACGGTATCTTCCTTCGTATGGACCTTTTTGAAGATCAACCCAAACCGAACCGAGTGAAGGCTGGAGCCGGAACGGCCCCTTTGGCAGCGCGCATGCGACCGAAGGCGCTGGATGAAATGATCGGTCAGGAACATATTCTGGGTGAAAACAAGCTCCTGCGCCGCGCCATTGAAGCCGACCGCATGAGCAGCATTATTCTCTACGGACCTCCCGGTTGCGGAAAAACCACATTAGCGGAAGTCATTGCCAAAACCACCAACCGTCGGTTTGAACGAACCAGCGGTGTACTGGCGAACGTTTCCATCCTTCGAAAACTGCTCGAAGGTTCCAGCCATTGGAAAAAAATGAACGGACAGGATACGATCCTGTTTATCGATGAGATTCACCGGTTTAATAAATCGCAGCAGGATGTCCTGCTGCCCTATGTGGAGAACGGCGATATCATCATGATCGGAGCCACAACACACAATCCGTTCTTCTTCATCAATACTCCGCTGAATTCGCGGTCCCAGATTTTTCAGCTGCAGCCGCTTTCAGAGGAATCCATTGTTCAGGTTCTGGAACGTGCACTGACAGCCCCTGCCGGATTAAATGGACTGGTTACGGCGGCACCCGCAGCACTGGAATATCTGGCCGCCGTTTGTGAAGGCGACGCCCGCCGCTCGCTGAACGCACTGGAAATTGCGGCACTGACCACCCCGCCCGATGAAAGCGGGATGGTTCATTTAACAAAGCATGAAATCGAAGAGTCGGTTCAGAAAAAAGCAGTCAACTACGATCACGACGAAGACGAGCACTACGATACCATTTCAGCCTTCATTAAAAGTGTGCGGGGCTCCGATCCGAATGCGGCCGTCTACTGGCTGGCCAAAATGCTGTATGCCGGTGAAGACCCGCGTTTCATTGCGCGACGATTGATCATTCTCGCTTCCGAAGATATCGGCAATGCGGATCCGCGTGGAATTACGCTGGCGGTTTCGGCGATGCAGGCGGTGGAGTTTATCGGCATGCCCGAAGCGCGCATCACCCTTTCTCAGGCCACCACCTATCTGGCCTGTGCTCCCAAAAGCAATGCCGCCTACGTTGCAATTAATCAGGCTCTGCATGATATTGAGCATGGCCGCACCCTGCCCGTCCCGAAACATCTGCAAAGCGGACCGAAACCGGATAAAGGGGATGTAAAGTATGAATATGCTCATTCCGGAGAAGACCATTTTGTGGATCAGGAATATGTGCCCACTGATAGAATTTACTACGAGCCAAGCAATCAGGGCTACGAAGACACCATGCGCAAACGGATCGAATATTGGAATTCGTTGAGGAAAAAGAAATAAACAAAATATGACCAAACAACAGATCCGCAAGGAAATTTCCGCCAAACGAAAGGTTTTGGATTCCCAATGGGTAGAAACTGCCAGTCAAAAACTGGTCGACCGTTTCCAGACATTGGAAGAGTTTAAAACCTCGGACGTCATTGCGCTTTATAAATCAATTGGGAGCGAGGTGAATCTCGATCCCCTTTTTTCCAACTGCTGGAAACAGGGAAAACGCACCTGTATACCGGTTTTTAACGAGCAGCTGCGGATCTATGAAATGTCGGAAATCACAGATGCCACGCAGTTTCGCATCGGTCATTACGGGATCCGTGAACCGCTGGACCTGCATCTGCTGAACCGGTCGGAAATTGACCTGATTGCTGTGCCGGGAGTGGGGTTCGATGCAAAAGGAAACCGGCTGGGTCGGGGTGGCGGATATTATGATCGGATGCTTGCCGGTTTCACTGGATGCTCAGTGGGCATTGCCTTCGATTTTCAACTTTTACCGGAGATCCCAGCCGATCCCCACGATCAGCGTGTCCGGGCCATCGTTACTGAGACAAAATATAGTAAAGTTTAAAACGAACGTTAGACAAATCCTCGTCTCTCGGTGTAAACTTTGCGTTCAAAAATAAAGGGACGGTACTGCCCGGATGATGCGTCTCCACTGCATCGGGCTTTCCATGGAGTACGGTTCAACATGAAACGGAGGTTCACCATGGATTATGCAAGTTACAGCGGCTTTGAATTTATCCTCAGTATCGGGTTTCTGGTGCTGGGCTTCTTTTTTCATGCCTACATCACAAAAACCAATGCAATTGCGGCTGGCAAACAGGCCAAAGCCATTTTGGCCGAGGCCCAGAAAGAGTCGGAAATTGTCCGCCGCGAGGCAAAAGTACAGGCGAAAGATGCCATTCTGCGGGCTCGGGAAAATTCGGAACGCGAGCTCACTGCACAGCGCAAAGATATTCTGGATCTGGAAAAACGGGTGGTTGAACGGGAGAAAAATCTCACCAGTAAGCTCGAAATGCTCAACAACAAAGAGATGCAGCTGACCGGTCGCATGACCGAAATCAGCGAACATAAGGAATCGCTGCGCGAGAAACAGCGCGAGCTCGACACTCTGATTAAGGAAGAATCCGTTCGTGTGGAAGATGCCGCCGTTCTCTCCAAAGCAGAGGCTCGAAAATTGATTATGAAGCGGATGGAGGACGAGCTTCAGCAAGAGGCCAACGGGCTGGTTCGGCACATCCAGAAAGAAGCGAAAGAAAACGCAAAGAAAAAGGCCCGTGAAATTGTGGCAACCGCCATACAGCGCTATGCCGCCGAAACCGTCTGCGATATTACCACCAGTCAGGTTTCTCTTGAGAGCGACGATATTAAAGGCCGGATCATCGGCAAAGAAGGCCGAAATATTAAGTCCTTCGAATCTGAAACCGGCGTAAACGTGCTGATTGATGAAACTCCGGAAGTGGTCGTTCTTTCCAGCTACGATCCGATCCGCCGCGAAGTGGCCCGCGTGGCCCTGCAGCGGCTGATTGAAGACGGCCGTATCCACCCGGCCCGTATTGAAGAAACCGTTGCGAAAGTCCGCGAGGAAATCGACGACACCATTCGCCACGCCGGCGAGGAAGCCCTCTTCGGGCTCGGTCTGACCGGTGTGGCTCCGGAATTGGTGCACACGCTGGGTAAACTTAAATTCCGCACGAGCTACAAGCAGAATGTACTGGATCATTCCATTGAAACAGCGCACATCATGGCCATGATGGCCGGTGAAATGGGGCTCGATGCGAAGATTGCGAAACGCGTTGGTATCTTCCACGATATCGGCAAAGCGGTAGACCATGAAGTTGAAGGCGGACACGCTGTTATCGGCGCCAATCTGATGCGAAAATATGGTGAAGACCGCATTGTCTATAATGCTGTGGGCTCGCACCACGAAGATATGGAACGCGAAAGTATCTATGCGGTTCTGTGCGATGCTGCCGATGCCCTCACCGCAGCCCGTCCGGGAGCTCGTGCCGAAACCACGGATCTGTATCTCCACCGTCTGGAACAGATCGAAAAAATTGCCAGCCAATATGCCGGAGTCAAAAGCAGCTACGCGGTACAGGCGGGCAGAGAAATCCGAATTATGGTTGAACCTGAAAAGTTCAACGATCATGGTACATCACTTCTCGCAAAAAATATTGCGAAACAGGTCGGCAAAGAAGTCAAAATCCCAGGTACGGTACGTGTGACGGTTATTCGGGAAACACGCTGCGTGGAATATGCAAAGTAGGTTGCAAGTCTATTTGTCCAAGGTCAAAGGTCCTGCGCGTTGGAAGCCAGAGCTTCGACTTTTGACCATCAGACCTTCGACCGGAATATAAAAATGGAGTCTTTAACATGAGTCGAGTGGTTGAACTGAAACATCCGTTGGTAAGGCATCATATGGCCATGTTGCGGGATAAGAATACCCCAACCTATATTTTTCGTGACCAGATCCGCCGTCTGACCCTGCTTTTGGCATACGAAGCAACGGCGACGCTACCGGTGGAACCCATCGAAATTGAAACGCCGTTATGTAAAACAACCTGCAAGCATGTTGAAACTAGAATGGGCCTGGTTCCCATTCTGCGTGCCGGACTCGGTATGTGTGATGCCGTTCAGGATTTAATTCCCCAGGCCGAAATATGGCACCTTGGTTTTTACCGCGACGAGTCCACACTGGAACCCGTTGAATATTATCAGAAGTTTTCTGACCACCCGCCGGAAATTGCCTTCATTCTGGATCCCATGCTGGCGACCGGTGGGTCCGCCTGCGAAGCCATTGCCATGGTAAAAAAGTGGGGCGTGAACAAAATCTCTATGCTCTGCACAATCGCATCGCCCGAAGGGATTGAAAAAGTGCAGGATGTGCACCCCGATGTAACGATTTTCACCTGCGCCATTGACGAATGCCTGAATGAAAATGCATATATTGTCCCAGGCTTAGGCGATGCGGGCGACCGTATTTTTAACACGCTCTAAAAAATAACCCCAAATCAAGGAGTATATCCGATGAAAAAAACAGCTAGATATTTGACCATAATGGTATTGTTTGCAGTTGCTGCGACCACAACGGTGAAAGCACATTGTCAGATTCCATGCGGAATCTATGATGACCCGATGCGGTTTCATATGATGGAAGAGCATGTGACCACCATCACCAAATCCATGGTGCAGATTGAAGCCGGTCTGGATCAGAACCAGACCGTCCGCTGGGTGATGAACAAAGAAAAACACGCCGATGAAATCATCGAAATTGCCTGTAACTACTTTCTGGCGCAGCGCATCAAACCCGGCATGGATCACTACGAAGAAAATCTGAAGACTCTCCATGAAATCATCATCTATTCCATGAAGTGTAAACAGACCACGGATGTGGCGAACACCAAAAAACTGGGTGAGTTGATCCATTCATTGGAACACACCTACCTGGGCGAAACGCACGAACACTAAGTCTGAATTCTGAACTTTTAAAAGGCGGATTTGTAAAAAAAACCGCCTTTTTTGTTTGCACATATACTACGGATGTAGTTTTTATGACTACGCATGTAGTAAATGAGGGAGAATCGTATGACTGAACCAAAATCACTCGGACAGCTGGAACTGGAAGTTTTGAAAATAGTTTGGGATCACCCCGGCAGTTCTGTTCCGCAGCTCACTGATGCTCTTCTGCAAAATAAGGACTATGCACGAACCACTATTCTCACGGTGGTGCAGCGCCTTCATAAAAAGAGTTTCCTCACCCGGGAAAAACAAGATGGCGCATTCCGGTACTATCCGACCGACAGCAAAGAGTCCGTCATGGGCGGAATGACCAAACGCTTTATCGAAAAAACCTTCGACGGCTCGGCATCCAGCCTGATTCAGCATTTAACCCAAACCAAACTTTCCACTGCAGAGCTGGAAGAAATGCGTAGCATCATCGATCAGGCGATGAAAAATGAGGAGCAAAACTAATGCCCCATTTCTTCCAAGCCATCTACCACTCCGCCTTGACCGAAATTCTGGCAACGTCGCTTCTGCACTCTCTTTGGCAAGCCACTGGAATTGGACTTGTTTATCTTCTTTTCCTGAAATGCATTCCAACCACGAAGTCTTCCCTTCGCTATAAACTGGGCATGCTTTCACTCCTGGCTGTTTTGCTCTGCTGGCTCGGCACCTTATCGATCCTGAATCAACAGCCATCAGAAAGGACGCAATCTACTTCTCCAGCAATCGCATCCCCTGCTCCATCCACAACGATCGGCTCTTCGTCAAAGTTTGAAATGTTTCCAATGTCTGGAACTCCGGAAATATACACTGAAAAACCTCTGGTTGTTGAACCTCAAAAAAGTGAACCGCAAATTTCAATACACAGCATTCTAACCATCCTCTGGAGCATCGGCGTTACGCTGATGATAATCCGCCTGTTCCTGGCTCTTACCGGCACGCAGCGACATCGCAGTAAAGCATTACTGATTGAAGACTCGACCCTGCTGAAATGCTTCCAAAATCTGTGCGTACGGTTGGGTCTGAAAAGAAATATTATTTTTGCCGCAACAACCACACTGCAAAGTCCCGGTGTGATCGGCATCCTCAAGCCGATAATCCTTATTCCAACTTCCATGCTGACCGGATTTTCATCATCCGACCTTGAAGCTGTGGTTGCACACGAACTCGCCCACATCCGGCGGAACGACTATCTCTTCAACCTGTTGCAGATGGTCATAGAATCCCTCTTCTTCTTCAACCCCGCCGTCTGGTGGATCAGTCACCGCATCCGCATGGAGCGCGAGGCCTGCTGCGATGCCATGGCCATGGACGCCACCGGGCAGACATTCGAATATGCTAACCTGCTTCTCAATGAATTCGGAGCCGCTCCCGCCACTGTTCCAGCCTTTGGAAGTTCAAAAAAGGCCGACGCCAAAGAACGCCTGCTGCGCATCGTTCATCCGAATAAAAAGTTTGATGTCAAAATCGGAAGCGTCCGGCTGATCCTCCTGCTTATCCTCACCACATTCGGCATCTTCGCCCTCGCAAAAACCAGCGACCTCGCCGTCGAAACCGTCGCCAAATTGATGACGCCAAAGGAGAGAGTGGAAAAGCTGATTGAACTGGCCGGTCAGAAAACTGAATTGCCTGAAAAAGCTCCGGAACAGCAGGTAGATCGACACGATTATGCCAGCAAACCAAGAATCACCATTTCCGGTATAATCCGGACCGCTGACTCTACCCCACTACCCCAAAATATAGAAATCGCCTATATATCGCTGGAAAAACCTAAATCTCAGAACTGGCAGGATAAACAAAATGCCAAGAAATTTCATGCCACCACTGTAATAGATGAGGATGGTTTGTTTTCACTAACGAATGCTGTCGCGCTTGGAACGCAGTACCTGAGTGTTAAATGCTCTGATTTTCAACCGATAAAATTCCAGACTGAATCCCCGCAGGATATTACGAATTTGGAACTTATTCTTACGCGCAGCTTTTCGGCCGAATTGATCATTCAGAACAAAGAAGGCAAACCAATCCCCGGCGCATCAGTCATGCTGATGTATATACGTGATACCGTTCAGGATATGACTTATATGCATGATAGCCCCGAACCCAAAACAACAGATTCCGAGGGGAGACTCCATTATTCAAACCAAGGCACGAATACGGTTGTGTTTAAAGTAAGTGCCAAGGGGTATCAAACAGTTGACTTCCATCTGGCATCGTTTAATAAAGAACAGCCAATAATTATCCAATTGGATAAAGGGCAAACGGTGCCCGGCCGGGTTACAGATAAAGAAACAGGTAAGCCGGTCAACGATGCCCAGATTATTATCACCAAAAGAGAAGTGCCGACCTATGGATTTAATATGGATGGCGGGATCATGGGAATGAGTGATGATCGGGAAATAGGCCGAACGGATCCTGATGGCAAGTTTCTTATCGATACCATAGGCAGCAATGCCACGTTCACCATTACGGTGAAGGCTCCCGGAAAAAATGCATCGGTTGTCGAAGGCATAACCACCAAGACCAAACATATCGATGTACAACTCAGCCCCAAACGAATTATCAGAGGCAAATTGATTGGTGATCTGTCTAAAATTTACGAAGCGAATATTAATAATATTGGTTCCCATCCCTCCATCTCCTATGCCTCCTCTGTGGGAGGCGGGATTCTCATACGAACGACACCAGTCACCATCACCAATGGTGTGGGGCATTTTAAAATCTCCGATATTCAGGGAAATTTTATCAGGCTTCTTTTAACGGATAATGATTATAACAACCAGAAACAGCTTGCTGAAATTCAGTTCACTGACAGATCGGAGTATGACCTCACGATTGATCTGGATTCCGACAAAGTAGAACACGGACCCGACAGTCGCATGATTGAAGTCGAGATCACGACACCTCCCGGGCTTCCGCCTGCAGAAGGAGTTCTAGAACTCAGATATCAGTCAGAAATGGCACGTAAATCAGAGTCGTATGAAACAACCGATATTCAGATAGAGATAGTAAACGGCAGAGGACTGGTCACCATACCCACTCCTTCCTATATAGGATTGATGTCAACCAAAGGTATTAAAGGATACTGGATCGAACAGGGATATGGCGCCAGAGCCTCCACCAATCTCATCCAGACTTCATCCGAACCTTTAACGTATTCAGTGAAAGCAATGCCCGCCGGGGGTATTGTCGGTAACGTCTTTAATATAGACGGCAAGCCCTCAGAAACTTTCGAAACACTGGTCATTCAAAAAAGCTGGCCTAAAAAGATTTCACACTACTGGTCATTGCTCTCCAGCCAAAGGCAAAGCGAATCTTTCGCAATAACCACGATTCCTTTGAATGAAACATTTGCCCTGATCGTGAATAAAGGGAGTGAGTGGATCATCACAGATCCCTTAGTTCTTACCGAAGAATCCGCGATACAGAATATGGACTTAAAGTTTGGTCCATCAAAACCGATTCAAGGACGGATTCTTAAACCGGACGGTACGCCTGCGGCCCATGTATATATCCAACTTTTGAATAACATTGATATAGCTGAGGGATTTTCAACGTACTCCTATGCCGATGGAATCATGACGGATGCGAATGGATACTTCAGTTTTGGACCGGTTTCTATAAGTGACAAATTCAGTTACAAGCTTCGTGTTTCAAACAATAGATTTCCTGTCGAGCCCGGAAGCAATGAAACCTATACCCTGAAAGCGAAAAAGTAGAACGAGCGTCCCGTTCGTTTGAGTAAGTGAGATGCTAACTCTACGTTACCACCAGAGCTTGTAGGCGGAGTCGAGTTGGAAAGCGTTTTCGATGTGGCGGATTTCGGGGGCGGCGCCATCGGGTTCACCGATGACTTCGATGACGTCAAAGCGGATATAGTCCGGCTGGAGCTTTTTCTTTTTGAGATAGGTGACGGCGGCGCGGGAGAGACGCTTTCGTTTTTCTTTGTTCACGGCAGAAAACGGCCGACCGTAGTTTTCGTTTTTGCGGGTTTTGACTTCCACGAAAACCAGGGCGTTTTTGTCGGCGCCAATAATGTCGAGCTCGTCGTGTTTGCCAACCCGGACGCGTTCCCCGACGATTTTCCAATGGTTGGATTTCAGAAAACGAACGGCCACCCGCTCTCCCCATCGCCCGGATTTTAGATGAGCGGGTTCGGATTTTTTCCTGGCCAGTTTTTCGATCCACTTCCGAACAAGCCGCATGTGAATTTATGCAAAACGATTCGGAGCAAAATGATTATTTCTCGTCGCGAGGAATCATTTTGCTTTAAATTATTTTGCTTCCTCCTGACTTAGAATCTTCTTATAGAGCGTAATGTAGTCGCGGGCCATGTGTTTGACGGAGAAGTCCTGCTTCATGGCGCGCTTCATCAGGGGCTTCCAACGGTTGGAACTTTTGTAAAGGGTCAGCGCGCGCTGCAATGCATGAACAAATTCCTGAACGGTATAGTTTTTAAACTTAAATCCGGTGCCTCCCTTTTCTGAATAGTCGGTCACAGAATCTTCCAGTCCGCCGACGGCGCGAACGAGCGGAATGGTGCCGTAGCGCATGCTGTAGAGCTGGTTCTGACCGCAGGGCTCAAACTCAGAGGGCATCAGGAAAATATCAACACCGGCCTCAATGATATGCGCCTTATGGTTCGAGAATTCCATCCATGCGCACACCTGATCGGGCCAGCGGGCGGCCCACGCTTTACACGCGTCTTCATAGAGCGTATCCCCGGTTCCGAGGATGACGATCTGTGCCCCGGTGTTAACAATTTCTTCAATGGCCCCGACCACCAGATCAATTCCTTTCTGGGGAACCAGCCGCGAAATGATTCCAAGCATTGGAACATTTGCATCTACATTGAAACCACAGGCTTTTTGCAATTCGGCTTTACAGGTTGCCTTGCCGGCCAGGTCGTTCACGGAATAATTGGCGGGCAGATGCGAATCGGTTTCCGGATTCCAGCGTTCGTAGTCGATACCGTTTAGGATGCCGTATAAATCTTTCTGCCGGTGATAGAGTACCGCATTGAGTTTGCATCCGAAACGCGCGGTCTTTACCTCTTCTGCATAGGTCGGGCTCACGGCATTGATGGCGGTTGCTCCGACGAGGCCGCCTTTGAGCGTATTGATTTCCCCGTAAAATTCCAGCGTATGCATGGTATAGCAATTGTCCGGCAGTTGGGTCATGTAAAACTTTTCCGCCGGGGCCCAGCCCTGATGCGCCAGGTTATGAATGGTCATCAGTGTTTTTTCGCGGCCGTTGCGGAAATGACCATCGATTCCGTAATAAAGCAGGAATGGAATCAGCCCGGCCTGCCAGTCGTTGCACTGCACCACGTCGGGTTTCATGTCCCAGATATCGATCAGTTTAACGACGGCCTTCTGAAAAAAGAGGAAGCGTTCAAAGTTGTCGCCATACCCATGGCCGGGGATACCGTAAATACCGGGGCGCTCAAAAAAGGCACTGCTGTGAATAAAGTAGGTTGTGACCCCTTCCGAGACCTGATACCAGACGGTTCCATAGTACCACGCATTACCTAAAGGGATATGAAGCTCGGCATCACACGGTTTGATTCCAAACTTTTCCCGATCGATATCCTGATAAAGCGGCATGAAACGCACCACCTCGACCTTCTCATCGACCAAGGCCTTTGGCAAAGAGGCACAAACATCTCCTAGACCGCCTGACGATGCGAATGGTACGATTTCACTACTTACAAAAATGATCTTCATATAAAATCCTATTAACAATTTCTATGCCACATATTAAAGGAACCTTAAATGAGCTTCGATACCCAAATTCTCCAATTTATCTCCTCTCCGGGATACCGCCCCATGAAGCAACACGAGCTGGCCAATGCGCTCAATATAAATTCAAAAGGCCAGCGAGCAGATTTCCGGCACGATCTCTACGCGCTGGAAGAAGCCGGAAAGATTGTGCGGTTGCGTAAAAACCGCTGGGGACTTCCAGAGGTTGGAAACCAAACGGTCGGCATCATCCGGATGATGGCCAAAGGCGGTGCGATCTTTATTCCTGATGAAGAGGGCGAATCGGAAATCTATATTTCCGACCGGAATGCCGGAGTTGCCCTGCCGAACGACAAGGTTTCGATTGAAATCTTCCATTCGGAATATGCCGCCCGCCAGCGGGAGCGGAGAGGGCAGACCGACCTGCGGGCCGAAGGACGCGTGCTGCAGGTGATTGAACGTCATACGGACCAGGTGGTGGGCCTTTTAAAACATACCCCCTACTATTCATACATCATCCCCGATGCACCTGGTTTCCGGCACGATGTCCGGATTGACGACACACAGAATGTTCCGAAAGATCATAAGGTACTGGTAAAACTCAATGCCTGGATTGATCCTTATAAACCGCTGACCGGTTCCATTCTGGAAGATCTGGGCGAGCGCTCGGCACCGGGAGTGGATGTTGACAGTCTGCTCGCTGATGCGGGCATTCAGGAAGAGTTTCCACAGGACGTAATCGATGAGGCCAATCAGCTTTCCGGCGAAGTGACTCCGGATAAAATGGAAGGACGCAGGGATCTGCGCGATGCTGTCACATTTACGATCGATCCTGAAACCGCGAAAGATTATGACGATGCCGTTTCCATTGAACCCCATCCTGACGGCGGTTGGGTGCTCGGCGTGCATATTGCCGATGTTTCAACTTATGTCCAGCCCGGCTCTTTGATTGATCAGGAAGCCTTTCGGCGCGGCAACAGCATCTATTTGGTCGACCGGGCCGTGATGATGCTCCCGAAGGAACTGACCACAAAAGTATGCAGTCTGAATCCTGAAAATGATCATCTGTCGCACACGGTGGATATCCATCTGAGCGAAGACGGCGAAATACTCGATTTTGAAACCTATCCTTCCGTCATTCATTCGAAATGCCGGATGACCTATACGCAGGTTCAGAAATTCATCGATCAAAAACCGGATCATGAAATTCCCGAAATGATTATCCAACGTCTGGAAAATCTATGGCCCCTGGTTCAGAAAGTCCGTGCGTTGCGGGTGGCGAATGGATCCGTCGAAATAAATACACCTGAAATCGAGATTAAACTGAACGATCAGGGAAAGGTTGAAAAAATGATGCCGCGTTCAGTTTCCAAGCAGGCATACGGACTGATTGAAGACTGCATGCTGCTGGCCAACCGTGCCGTGGCGGAAATTCTTATCAAATCCGAAAAACCGGCTCTCTATCGCGTGCACGATGAACCTGATGAGGAACAATGGGCGGCCATGGGCATGGAATTGCAGGCACTGGGGATTCCGGCCCTGCCCCAAACGCGGGCGGACATTAACGCTGCTGTTAAAATGGCGATCGGAACTCCGGTTGAATATACCGCCAATCTGGCCATTCTCCGTAATTTTAAACGTGCGGAATATTCATCCACCCAGATCGGACATTTCGGTTTGGCCTTCGATGACTACACTCACTTTACCTCGCCGATTCGACGCTACCCCGACCTGGTGGTACATCGCTTACTGAAGGCCGTTGAACTCGGGCGAGATTTCCCAATCTCCGGTGATAAACTTGAGGAAATTGCACTTCACTGCAATGAAACAGAGAAAAAGGCCGATGAGCTTGAAAAGAAAAGCACCGAGAAAAAGCGATTGGAATACTACAGCGAGCTGATGAATTCATCGCTGGCGCAAACCTTTAAAGGCTACATTGTCAGCATTAAAGGCAAGGGCATGATTGTCGAACTGCCCGATTCGCTGCAGCGCGGGATGGTGACATTTGCTTCCATCACATCGGACTGGCTTGAAGCCAATGATGAAATGACACAGGCACGTACCAAAGCCGGAAAAGTGAAATTCACCATTGGTCAGGAAGTTGAAGTTGCGCTGGCGAAGGTCGATACGGCACGCGGCTTTATTGACTTCGTATTGGCCGATCAGGTCTCCCAACCCACCAGGCGTGAACGCCGTCCAAAAATGCAGCCCGATATGAAAACCGGCAAACTGCGCCCGCGGGGAAAACAGCGCCGGCGCCGGCGTTGATTGCCTGCCCACCCTAGCCGTCTGAATCAGGCGGCTCGGTGTTTATCCTTTTACAGGTAATTCAACGCAAAAGATGTTTTATGCCGCACCCTGCATGATTCCGTTTCCGGAAAAACACACTTCTGCTTCCTGCCAGGAAACAAAACGTCCCTCAGCGATCGACAAATCCCGGCGATATTCGTCAACGACCTGACGGTATTGAAGGATCTGCCAGTCTAACAACTCATGGAAACCGATACTGTTCATATCACGTTCCACCACTCCCATAGTTTTAGTGCTTTTCTGTGCCATTGTTTTCTCCCATTTAATACAACAAAGCATTTAAAATGCCAGGTTGATTATTCGGCGATTAGCACTCTGGTTATCTCACCCACATACATCCGGTGAAAATCATCTTTGGGGTAATGTTTCAGGAGGGTTTTGTCCATGAAGTGGGTCGCATCCAGATCATGAAAATAAAGCTTCCGGCATTCCAGAACCATACGGGCTTCTTCAAAAAATACCGAACCATTCTCAGCTTCCACCGGTGAAAATCCGCATTCTTGAACTTTGTTGATATTCCGCCCGGAATGCGAACCGCAAATATTAAACTGGGGTCGGTAGCGCTCCTCAAAGAAAGAAAGCGTAAAGCCTTCCTCCTGTTCAATAAACTCATAGGTATAACGCTGCGGTCGGACAAAAATAAAACAAACCGGCTTGAACCAGAGTTCTCCAATACCGCCCCAACTGGCAGTCATCGTATTGAACCGGTCTTTTGTGCCGGCCGTGACCAGCATCCATTCTTTTCCGATCAACTGAATCGGATTTTCTTTGATATCGAGCGGAGAGATAACTTTGAATTGATTCACGATATTCGTCCGGTTATTTCTAATTCTCTTTAAGAGTAAGACTCAGCTTAGCCGGGTGTCCTGATTCTTTCGCACTGACTTTATATACACCATTCCCCGAGGTACCCCAGATTCCGAACGTGACCGTCGGCAAATCATTGGTCCGAATTTCTTCCAGCAGTGCGGGATCATCCATCGGAGCGGAAAGCCAGATCCCTTCGTCCCAATTCACGGAAGAAAACGTATGAATCGGAGGGTTCCAAAGATCGGAACTCATCAGATTAACCACTTTTTCGCCGTCATTATCCTGCCAGGGCTGATCCCTGAAAGCACGCCACTGGAAGGTCGCTTCACCAATTGTGGCATTCTGACCGCGAATACCCAAATTTCCGGTACCTTCAATCCATTTTGGATTCATTTCATTATAAACCAACGGGGAAACCATCAGCGACAGCGGCGTGCGGGAGCTCTCATGAATCCTGAATAAAACTTCTGCTGAAATAATTTCATTCGTGATGGACGAGAGGTCGAAAGCAATCAAACCAATGGTTCCAGGCATGGGCGCGAGCATTATATATTCACTCGCTCCGCTGTTCGAATTTCGGTCGGTGCTTCTGGCAAACGTATCTTTCGATGCTGTCAGTTCAACATTAAAATCATCCGCCACCACAAAGGAACAGCTCATTAAAACGCTCAGTGCAATAGTATTAAAGTTTTTCAAAATTCCCTCACTCTCCTGTTAAACATACTCCTCACACTATAGCAGGATAAGGACCATTCCGGCTTTTTTATTAAAGAACAAAATCCCGTTCAAATTTTTCCAGACATTGCATCAGCTTATGGGAACTAATCAGCTTTTTGGCCTCATCAATTGAAACTACCCGTCTCTCACGGCGATAATCTTCCTTCCACTTTGCGCTGAGAGAGCGCACTTCAAACGCATAAAGTGTCAAACGAACCTGTTCGCCGCTTCTGATATAGACCTTGGTTCGATAGGAATTCTTCTTTAAAAGTTTCCCTTTAACCCCGGCCTCTTCAAAGGCTTCCAGTTCAGCGGTTCCTCTTTTACCATGTTCTTTTTCGTATTGCCCCTTCGGAAAAATCCAGAATCCGCTCGCACTAGTGATCATCACAACCTCAATTCCACGGTCCCCCCGCAAAAATGGTATCACGCCATATTGTTTCTGCATCTATTATATCCTCAACGTAAAATCATATGATCTTCATTTCATAACATTCTACCTAAACGCTCATACCATTGCCAAACCCTACTTATAAAAATGCCGCAAAACCGCGTCCAAATCGTAGCACGATTGACGTATTTTGTGTATAAAGTTCATTAACAGGACGCGATCCAACTTGAAGGAGCAGAACGAATGCGAAAACCTTTTATGAGTCTATTCATAAGCACCGCCGCCGTTTTTAACGCCATGGCTTCCACTCCGCATCCGAATATCCTATTGATCTGTATCGACGATCTGCGCCCCGAGCTGGCCTCATTCGGCGCGGACTACATCCACTCACCGAATATCGACCGGTTGGCCGAAGCGGGCCGCCCCTTTTTCCATCACTATGTCAATGCACCAAGCTGCGGACCGTCGCGCTGCACGCTGCTGACCGGACGGTATGGCGCAGCGGGCAATAATGCCCTGTTTCTGCGTGCGACCGCCTTTGAAAAAGATCCGGATGCCATTCCGCCCAGCATGCCCGAATGGTTTCGTAAAAACGGATACACCACCGTGTCGGTCGGCAAAGTTTCCCACCATCCCGGTGGACGCGGCGGACCCGACTGGAACGACGATGCCGCCATCGAACTGCCGAATGCGTGGGACCGACACCTCATGCCGTGCGGCAAATGGGAAACCCCAAAGGGCGCCATGCACGGACTGGCCAATGGCGAGGTTCGCAAAAAAGCGGGCGATATGGATGTTTTCCAATCATTGGAAGGCCCCGACACCATCTATCCGGACGGATTAATCGCCGATGAAGGAATGAAGCAACTCGCAGAACTCGTCAAAGCCGATAAACCGTTTTTTCTGGCCATCGGTCTGATTAAACCGCACCTCCCGTTTGGCGCACCTCAGAAATATCTGGATCTCTACGCAGGGATTGAGCTGCCGCCCGTGCCGCATCCGGAAAAACCTGACGGAATAACCACCTGGCATGGCTCCGGTGAATTTATGAACTACAACCGCTGGGAAAAAGATCCTCGCACCGATGAGCAATTTTCAGAAAACGTGCGGCGTCACTATGCCGCCTGCGTCAGCTATGCCGATAAACATGTCGGCGATATCATTGCTCGGCTCAAACAAACCGGGGCCGACAAAAATACGATTATCGTCGTGTGGGGCGACCATGGCTGGCATCTGGGCGAACATTCCATCTGGGGCAAGCATTCCCTCTTTGAAGAAGCCCTGCTTTCCCCGCTCATCATCCAATTTCCAGACATTGGAAAACCGGGCATTCCATCCGATGCCGTGGTGGAAACGCTCGACCTCTTCCCCACCCTGTGCGTACTGAGCAAAGTGCCAATGCCTGAATTTGTACAGGGCGTTTCGCTGGTTCCAATGCTTGAAAATCCGGATGCTCCCGGCCATAGCGCACTGGGCTATAAACAAGATACCTTTACGCTGCGGACCGCCCAATACCGCATCATCCAGCACAAAGATGGCAACATCGAACTCTACGACCACGCCACCCCGGAAGGCGAAACCCGCAACATTGCTGCAGAAAATCCGGCGCTGGTTGCAGAACTGATTGAAAAGCTTAACGTCAAAAAGCCGTAGATTTATTCACCTTATACAGCATCCAGGCGGCGAGGGTTTTGGCATCGGACACGCCGCCGCTTCGGATGAGTTCGTCCATTTCGGACTCAGTCAGCAGGACGGTTTCAATGCGCTCGTCTTCGTCGAACGAGGTAGCCCCCTGCTCTTCCGAGATTTCGGCAAAGAAGATATCAATGCGTTCGGTGCAGTATCCAACGCTTGGAAAAACCGGACCGAGCAGTTCCAATGTTTGGAAGTCGTAGCCCGTCTCTTCCTTCAGCTCGCGCCCGGCCGACACGGCTTCGGTTTCGCCGGGGTCGCAGTTACCCGCCACCACTTCAAAACAGATCCGCTCCATCGGTTTGCGGAACTGGCGGATAAAGACAAAGCGGCCATCGGGCAGCTGCGGAATAATCGCCACCGCCACACCGTGCTGAACAATTTCACGTTTGGATTTACGGCCGTTTTCGAGTTCCACATCGAGAACATCAACGCTGATGATCAACCCTTCATAGACCGTTTTTTTAGAGAGTGTTTTTTCGTACATGATTTTTTCCTGTTTGGTTTTCGGATAGTTTATATACGCTGCAGACCACGTTGCGAACAAACTGTTCGTCAGAGATATCCTCAGTTGCTTCCGGCGGAAATTTAACCAGCGCCTGAAAATGTGCGGCCAGTTCCCGGAATACCTTCAGGCGGGCGTCATCATCGAACTCATTACGCCGCACGAGTGCGGAAACCGCCAAAGATGCTTCGTGCGGTGTAACCAGCGAACAAAGCCGGGCTTCAAGATAGGGATGCAGGCCGAATGAATTATATTTTCCCCCACCAATTTCATCCACGTCCGGCGAGCCGATACGCGGCTGGCGCACAACAATGGTGCCGGCGGCTAAATCGCCCAATCGCTGCGCCCGCGCATTCAGCAACGCCACCGTGCCGCCCACAAAATAGAACATAGGAAGCTGATCCACAAAACGCAGCAGGTTGCGCACAACAATCTGGCCGAAATGCAAACTCAGCCCGCCTTCATCAACCACCCGCAAGCGCAGCAGGCGCTTGCCGAACGTCTGTCCATTCCAGAGCCATTCAAAGCAGATACCATAGCCGATCGTGACGATGAAACTTATGATGAACCAGAGAGCAACGGCAAAATCCATGCTCACAAGAAGAAAGAGTCCCACCACCATCCGGAGAATCCAGGTCACCGTACCAATCACTAGCAGATCAACAAGCCACGCCAGCATGCGGATGATCGGACTGGCCAGCATTAACGAGAAGACCACGCCTTCCGGGGTACGGATATTCTGCATATGGAATTTCGTACTAATGCTGAACCTCCACGGGTTCACGCCCGCTGAAGGTCAGGAATGCAAAGAGCAGAATGAGTTCAATTGCTCCGACGGAAATCTTTAAGGCATAAGGAAGAACGGGCTCGTGGTCCTGCGAAAAATAGGCTTCAACAATGCCGGCCCATACCAGTAGGCAGGCCACCCCGCCGATCAGCGTGGTCAGATCCGGCACAATGGCACGCAGGCGCATTTTCATGGAAAGCCGGTTGCTCCACCCGATCATGGCGCCTCCCAAAATGAGTCCCGCCTGCCCGGCAATGAGTATGGCCGGAATCTCAACACTGCCATGCGGCAGCAGCCACGCCGTGAGAAAGGTTCCCTCGCCGGCAATCAGATAGTCAGCCATCACGGCCCCGAGAATGACCCCGTTGTAAAAAAGAAGCACCGTTGAGCCAACGCCGAAGCTGATGCCCAGTGCCAGCACCAGAATGGAGACTTTGGTATTATGCGTCATCAGCATGGCCGAAAACGCCCCCTTGCCTTCCAGCTTCAGCTCGTCGGTCTTTTCCTCGTTTGCAACGCGCTCGCTCGGATCACCACCTAAATGGGAAAAGGGCATAATAGCGGCCTTGGCGTCAGGATCGAAAAGTACGGCACCCCCGCCGAAAAGCGATCCGAGCAGCGTGATGGCGACTGCGAGGCCAAAGCACCGAGCGTGTTTGCGGAAGGTACGGGGGAATGTTTTAAAGAACCAGTGGATCGGTTTGAAGCGCATGCTGTTGGTATGCTTTTCCTGGATTTCGCTATAGGCACGCGATACCAGCGATTCGAGATAGGCCTGCAACTCGGTTTGCGTAACAAACTCGCGGATGTGAATGAGATCGGCCGAAGTCCGTTCGGCGAGATAATGAAAGCGTTTCAGTTCGTCGAGTTTAAAACTGCCGAACGGTTCACGACCGATACGCACGAGCAAGGCATCCAGTTCGTCCCAAACAGGCTGCTCCCGATCAATGAAATTTTGGAGGTTAATAATCATTGCTGAATCGATTCAAAGAATTCCGGGGTAATAAGCACCGAAACAAAGGCCAATCCAGTTCCGAGCAGTGAAATCAAAAATGGCTTTTTCGCTCGCTCCCAGTGCACAAAGAGAAAAATTAATTCAACCAACGGCACAAACAGTGCTCCCAGTCCCCACCAGATACTTTCCTGGAAGCAGGCGACGATATACCAGATGCTGCCAACTGTAGAGATAAGGAACCCCAGCCCCAGCAATGAGAGTGAAAGGATAACCATGCCCGTCATCAAAGGCCCTTCCTTAAGTGGTTCATGCGACGGCTCCGAGGCCCCGGTCATTTCCTCATGGATCACCGTCACTCCGCCCGCCCCCTCCTCAAGCTTATCATTCGATTCCTCTAGGTCATGGATCTCACCCTCACTCACTTCCCGAACTCCGGCCGACGTTGAAAGCGAAACAAAATAGATTTCCTGTCCGGATTTACTCTTTACCTGAATGCCGGAATTCTGGATGGAAATAATTTCAAACCCGGACACCTCGTCGCCGATATATCGCAGTTGTCCGTCAATATAGGCCACCGACCCGTTCTGGTTCTGCATCACGCCGGTCAAATCAATTTTCGGTGGAGCAGCGACCGAAACCCCGGCCATCACAATCAGAACCAATTCAAACAACCAACGCCGAGCCATTTTTCTGCAATATGTCTCCGGTTTTCTATTCATAGCACCCTCGTCTCTATATTAACTGTCTTTGCTTAATCTGCATGTATTGCGTAATCAGATCGCCGCTTAATTGTTCATTTTCAAGCAGACCAAACTGAACTCCTTCCGCGCGCAACTGCAACTCGAGTTCGTGTAGTTTACGCCATGAAATATGGCCGCTGAGCCGGTCATACAGGTCGGAGGTCGAAACCGCCGGTTCCCCTTCGAAAAGAGGATGAGCCCCTTCGGGTTTGAGCATGTTGACCACAACCAGATGATGGTGGCTCAAAAGCGAAATGCTTTCCCTGAACCGCTCGGCTTCGGCGGCATCGTCGAGGCTCGTTAAAAAAACCAGCAGCGCGCGTTTGCGCAGGCGGGTGCGAATAAACGAAACCAGTTCATTGAAATCCGGCGAGGCCTCTTCGGGGAGCAAGGTATAGAGCGCATTGCGGCAGGTATCAAAATGGGATTTCCCGCGAGCCGCCTTTAAAAACAGATTGGGGCGCGCTCCAAATTCAATAAGGCCGAACAGGTCCCCCTGTTTTTCGGCGGCAACGGCCAGCATCAGCGCCGAGGTGATGTAGCGCTCCAGCATCGTTACGGTTTCGCCCGACCCCGGTGCATGCACACGGCGGGCACTGAGCCGCGAGGAATCGAGCACCACATAGATTTCCTGCGTACGTTCGATCTGATAGACCTTCGTGACCGGCTCCTTACGTTTGGCGGTGGTCTTCCAATGAATGTCCTGATAGGTGTCGCCGGGTATGTATTCCCGCAGTTTCTCAAACTCCCTCCCTTTACTGACCTGACGCCACAGGTGGCCGCCGTTGTCTCCCCGGTTGAGAAAAAGGGCCGCCGCACTTCGCAGCTCGGTTCGCAGATTGGGATACACCCGAAACTCAGATTCAACCGGCACCTGCCGGCGCATCAGCCAAAGTCCGAGCAGCGATGCTGTTTCAAGACAAACCATCTGAAATGCATACTGCCCGCATTCGGTTGGTTCAACGGTCCATTGCAATCGATACCAGCAATCTGTTTTCGGGATCTGCATCACGAACTCATCCAGTTCAGCCGTGATGGTTGCGGGCAACGGAAGGCCGAAGCGGACGTTCTTAAGCGTGCGGTTTGTGCTTTTTATTTTGAGTTCAACATTTCCCGGGACCTGCTTGGAGAGTCGGACAATCCGGGGCGCTTCAATCTCCACGCCCGCCAGCCGCCAGGCATTTCCAAGGGCATCGGCAGCGGCCACCGTGCATAGAACCGCCAGCACAATGCAACCCAGCACAAAAGCTGTTGAACTGAATGCCGCCGCCAAGGCAACCGGCATAAAAAGCGCGGCCAGCAGCAATAATCTGTTTGAAGGAACGATCAACGCGGTACCGGAATTTCCTGTAGAATGCGTTCAATAACTTCCGAAACCGTCATGCCCTCAATTTCATATTCGGGCTGGAGAATGATACGCAGACAAAGCACGGGGTTCGCCATAATCTTAATATCATCCGGTGTAACAAAATCGCGGCCCTGAATGATCGCATGCGCGCGCGCGGCCAGCATAAGGGCCTGCGTTGCGCGCGGCCCCGCCCCCACCATCGTGCTGTCGTCAGTACGGGTGGCCCGAATGATTCCCACCACATAATCAATCAATTCATCGCGTACCGTAACATGGAGCAGCACCTCACGCAACGAACCCAGTTCCTCGGCAGGAATCACCGTTTGAACCGCATCGGCCTCCAGTACTTTTTCGGGCGCATCGTTCCCCAAACTGCGCCGGGCTAATTCAATCTCCTCTTCCGGCCCCAGACAATCCATGGTGATCTTAAGCATAAAACGGTCTTTCTGGGCTTCAGGCAACGGATAGGTGCCTTCGTATTCAAGCGGGTTCTGCGTTGCAAATACCGTAAAATCTTCGGACAGCGGATGGGTTTCGCAATCAATCGATACGCACCGCTCCTGCATGGCCTGCAGCAGGGCCGACTGCGTTTTTGCCGGAGCGCGGTTAATTTCATCGGCCAGCAGAAAGGTGGTGAACACCGGCCCCTTCACGAGATTAAACTCGTTGTTTTTCATGTTGAAAATATTCGTGCCCGTAATGTCAGCCGGCATGAGGTCCGGGGTGAACTGGATACGCCCGAAATCGCAACCCAGCACCTTGGCCAGTGTGCGCACCAAAAGGGTTTTGGCCACACCGGGCACGCCCTCAATCAAGGCATGGTTCCGTGTAATAATGGCAATCATTGCCTTGTCGATTACCGCATCCTGGCCGATTACCACTTTGGCGATTTCCCGTTTGGCCTTCGTCAGGGTTTCCTGGAACTGTTCAATTGTATATGCCATGGTTATTTCCTTTCGTTCACAAATTTCAGCAACTGGTTATAGATGTCGACCGGATGTTTTTTTTCGTTTCGTTTTTCCAAACGCTGGAACTCCGCGTTCAGCTTTTCGTTTTTCGTTTTCATGGCGGCCATGCGGGCCACGGTTGAGTTCCACTCGCTCACCATCGTTTTAATCAGAAGTTTCTGCGGAATATGCCGGACCAGCAGATTGGTAAAGCCCTGCCTGGCATCCACGGACAACCCCACTTCGTTATCACCGGAGTTGGGGTCGGTATATTTCGGAACAAAGCTGGAGGATCGCTGCCAGATAAAGAGCCCGGCCAATACGAGCAATGCCAGCAGCACACCGGTCAGCCCGTAGCGGTTGACCAGCATCATAATGCCTTCCTGCGACTCCACCCCAAGATGCAGCTCATCGAACAGAATGGTTTTTCGCGAATCCATCAGCTTCACCAGCAGGGCTGTTTGCCGATCCTGCACCATGGCTTCGTTGCTGAATAAATAGCTGTCGGCCATCAGCACCACCGATCCCGCGCCCCATTCACGTTCAATGATGACCGGCTTATCCAAATATTCATAGAGCACATTCCATTCTTCGCCGAGATTATCGAACCAAAGCGCCGAACTCCACGAGACCGGTTCGAGTTCGGGGTTTCCAGAGGTTGGAAAGGCGATTTCTTCCGGGTCCAATGCCTTCAGTTCTTTTCGGGTGAAGCGTTCGAGGTCAACCTGCCAACGCTCCTGCACGTCACGCCGTTGACAATCCGGACAGGTCTTCGGATCGTGCTTTTCACCGTCCTCTTTTGAATCCGCATCGTCGTCTGTTTCAGCATCTTCGGGGGCGGTGGTCTCGTCGCAGACTTCTTCCTCTTTTTGGTAGCGGCTGTATGTTGCCGACGCTGGTTTGAAAGCCACCACGGCATGCCCGCCCGATGTAAGAAAAGGATCGAGCACCTCATCCATATCGGCGCGTACGGAATAGAAACCACAGCCCAAAAAGAGCACGGTTTTCCCCGCGGTATTTTCATCCTTAAGCGGCTTGAGCAGGCGGTGCGCCGCCACGCCGCGATATTTTTCCAGAGATTGGAAAAGAATCTTCGCTCCCTGCGGATCCGAGCGGTAGCTCGAATACGCGGGAAAAATATCGCCCGCCCGAAAACGCAGTTCGAACAGCTGCAACAACCCCAGCACCAGAATGGCCCCAAGCCCGACCACAGAGAGCACCGCGAAAAGTCTACGCTTCAAATCCATGGCGCATCCTTTCCAAATTGAGTTCGAGTTCCTGGAGATCGCCGATCGTGGCGGAGTGCAGCCCATACCAGGCCCGTTCAAACCGGGTTATGTTGTCTGCGAATACGGGTATCACCTCAGGATTGCGCCGGGCACGCCGCTTGAGTTCCCCCTGATAATCCAGATTCGATTTAGAATGAAGTATCGTCAGCGTATCCATTCGCGACAGATAGGCCAACCCAGCCAGAAACCAGGCCCGCATCGCCTTGCGCAGATCGCCCTGTGCCGCGAGTTCACGTGCCAGGGCAATCCACTCGTCTTCGGCCAGCATCGTGGCAATCACGCGTTCATCGTCGAGATCAACCTTCACGGTGCGCGCCTTGATTTCCTCCAGTTGTGGCGGAGGCTGGCGGCGGGCCAAAAATGCCTTAACCAGAAAAATCAGCAAGACAACGGCAAGAATCACCAGCGCAAAAACAGAGAGCCCTTTGAAAAAGGATGGATCGAGTCCGCTACTCTTTTCAGCGCGTGAATCCTGATCTGAAAAACGATCGCCCAGCCATTCAAAAAACCGCTCAAGCGCCTCGCCGAATTTTTCTAAGCTGCTTTTCAGCCATTGGGCAACCGATTCAAAAAAGGTTGCGAGGAACCCTTTTTCGCCATCGACTTCGGGAGCATATTCCTGCGGCATTCGCCATGTAAATTCGCGCTCCTGCATCACCCGGTCCACGGTAATATCTAACTCCTGCACATCAATGGCAGCCGTGGCAGCCGGCTCTTTGGCAGGGGCCGGCAATGTGCCGAATGCCAGCAGAAACACGAGCCCGATCCGTACCACTCCGGCCGCACGCCGACGGGGCGGAATACGCTTCAGATCGGCCAGCAGATCTTCCCCGGTGGTGATGGATTCGCTCGCATGGAAACGCAGCACATAGGCCGACTTAATAAACGGCTCGACCACCAGATATGTCAGGCCGCAAACCACGGCCATAAAGGTTGAATTTCCAATCCAGTGATAACTGAGTGTAAATTCCGATTCGATGCCTCCCAGTGATTTTAACAGCGCGGGAAGTTGCGCCAACACCGATATAATATTGAAAAAAACAAGATAGCCAAAGCCATACAGAATCGCGATGACATAGTGATTTTGCTTAGGCCAGGGTTTTGACAAGGCTCGTGCTTTTTCGGCGGATTTAACCATGGAGTCGGAAGCGGGATCGACAATGCACAGGTTTTGAAAATAGGCATAAACCCACCCGAACGGAATCATCACCAGCGCAGCCAACGGAAGGATCAGTAAACCCCATGAAGCTCGGGTCAATTGGAAATAGGCCCGTCGGAGCAGCTTTGGTAACGAAAGCGGATCGGGCTCCCGCTGCGCGGCCTGATTATACAACAGTCCGCAAAAAACCGATTGCCATACACGCATCCAAACATAAAGCAGCGTCAGCCCGAACGCCCCCCCCGCACAGCGGGTTGCGGCAAACGGACTGGCCGACATGTCCGCCAGAAAAAAGAGTAATCCCATCACGAACGGGATTGCACCGATGTAAAATACGACCAGCGTTGAAAACGGAACCTGACGCAGCAAATGGACGGCACGCTCGACGAGATCGAAACACCCTTCCTCTTCCGCCATTTTGGTTCGGGCGCGCTTCATAGATCCTTCCACATATCACCGGAATGAAACGAGTCGGGGAACAGCAAGAGCAGCTGGCCTATTGCATAAAAAAGCATCCAGAGCATCACGAGACTCAGCAGCGCTCTCAGTCCCCCGGCAACGGCTCTGCCAACCCCGCGGAAGGCACCGTCTTTTTTTTCAGTTTCCGGTTGATCGATTTTCTGAAGACAGGCAGTACAGATTAGCCGACCTTTGTGTTCGGTGATGCATTCCCGGCAGAAGAATTGTTTACAGGTTGGACACCGGGCCGCTGCCTCGCGATCCGCATGATTCATGCATTTGGTTTGATGCAGCGAGCTCAAGACAATGCAGCTCCGGGTTCGGAATCGCCTTGGAATACGGGGGGCGGTTCCGGAACCACGTTTTCAACAAAGGTGCCTTCCCGTTCCATATCATCGAGCGAAAACTCCCCTTGAACCGCCACCAGTTCCGGCTGAATTCGGCTCCAGAATTTACGCGCGGCCCTGACACGCTTAATCATCATCAATTGTTCCTTATTAATCCCTGTCTGAATCCAGCACTTGCAGGTCAGTCCCCGCACTAAATGGACAAGCCAGAAGATCAATAGAACAATGCCCAGGCCGTTAACGAAAGGCCGCCCATCGCCGGCGTTCATTCCTAGTGCGAAAATGCAAGCTGATATCAGCGGCAACAGGATAGCCCACACTAAATAATTCGCCGAACGAACCACGATAAAAGCCTGAATGTCGTTGAAGTAAAACCGTTTGTATTCTTCTACACAACCGACCTCTTTTACCACAAGCAGATGATCGGTCCCTTGCCAGATCTGATGGTGCGCCATTAATGACCCTGCCCGACCGCTTAGTTTGCTGTAGTTCATTGAACCTGCCGATCTACTGCTCATTAACAACTCCCCATACGATAAAGGAAATTAAGATGATCCATCCGGAAATCTGAAGGGAGGAAAAAATGAGAGCAAGCACCATGCGTCGTCTCATGCCCGGTGCAAATTCCAGTTTCTTCCGCCAATAACGGATGGCCACAAACAGGGCTGCGGGTGCTGTTACAATGGTGACGGGAAAATAGATGATCAGTGGAATAACCGTTAATCCAATCGCCAGCTTGTCGTAGCGCATTTGCCGCGGTTTAAGCTGATGCTGGCCGAATTCCTGTTTTCGCCTCAGTTCAAGACAGGAGGAACAAAGCATCTCTTCCCCGATCGGCAGTGCGCAGAGCCCGCATAAGAACCGGCCGCAATCATCGCAAAGCTGTTCAGCCTTTTTTCCGGCATGATAAAAACAGACCGCATCATCCAGTTGCGCCTTCAGTCCTTCGGTCGATTTCACCACCTTGCGGTACAGTGCCGGCAAGGCCTGAACCTGTATCTTGGATTTGCAGCTCCTGCACTCGATTAAATCCGTTGTCTGATTATAAAATTCAGCATCCAGCGGGTAGGTGCAACTCGGGCATTTGACGTTAAAGCGGTTCATCGTCTTATGTATAGATCACGCGTGTATTGCACATATGATCGTGAAGCGCGCGCTTTTCAGAATCAAATCCAGCCATAATATAGCCGATATACATAATTAAACCACTGAGCATATACGCAAAGTAGCGTCCAACGGCTCGGCCATACGAAATCGGGGTTCCATCCGACATGACCACTTTAACTCCCACAGCCTTTTTCCCCAGCGTGGCTCCATATCTTCCATGCATCCAGATCAGGTAGATGGCCGGAATCAACAACATGCTCAAATAGAGCACAATCGCCAATATCACAAAGCCCGGGCCTTCTGATGCTTTCGTCATAGCAAATTGAAAACCGAAGTTCGCGGGCAGACTAAAGATTGACATAACGAGTCCATCAATGAACACGGCCAGGAAGCGCCGCCAAAAGCCCGCGTACCTCATGATCGAGGAACTGCTGACCTCCGCATTTTCCTTAATCTGCTGTATAAAATTCGGCTTACAACCTGCGCAGACCGAAACCCCTTCAAATTGAATCAGTTGATCGGCATCAAATGTTTTTCCGCACATGGAGCAGGTAGCGCCGGTTGGATTTTCAGCACTCGCCAACGCTGCGGCGGGCTTTGGGGGCAATGTTCCGTATGGCGTCCAATCCTTCAGCTTTTCATGCCATACCAACGTATCATCATGTATGTCGCCACGTTTCACCAATAGTGGAATATCGGCATTTGAAAGCGGCCCTTGCTTTTCCCCATTCTTAATATAATACCACTGCATTAAAGTCCCCCTGGTTAACGAATTGACATTCCACCCCAAAACACATGAACTGTTTTAACATTAGTAGTAAAAAGATTAAGAAAAAGACGAAACATCGTCGAGAAAAGATCGAGAAGAAATGGAAAATCCAGGCATCCCCCAATACGCCACCCAAGACATTGAAAGCCTCGGCCGGAAACATGAGGAGCAACCGCACCCGCTGCGTACGTGCTTTGCGCGCGACCGCGACCGCATTTTTCACAGCCGCTGTTTCCGAAGGTTGGAATATAAAACTCAGGTTTTTGTAAACGGCACGGCCGACCACTACCGCACGCGCCTGACCCACACCATGGAAGTTTCGGCCGCAGGCCGGACGTTGGCGCGCATCCTGAAAGCCAACGAAGATCTGACCGAATGCATCTGCCTCGCCCACGATCTTGGCCACAGTCCCTTCGGGCACGAAGGTGAAAAAGTTCTGGATGATCTGATGCAGGAGCACGGCGGGTTCGATCATAATCTCCAGAGCTTGCGAAATGTTGAAGTGGTGGAATCGCCCTATCCGGACTTCCACGGACTCAACCTCACCTGGGAGGTCCGCGCCGGACTCCTGAAACACGAGGCCCATATTGAAGGCGCTCAGCTGGACGGTCATCCCATCGGCCCGTTCCAATCATTGGAAGCACAGATTGCCGATATGGCCGACGACATGACCTATCATGCGCACGATGTCGACGACGGGCTGGAAGCCGGAATTGTGACCCTCCAGCAATTGGAAACCACCGAGTTCTGGCGCGTGGCCGCCGCCGCAACCCGGGAGCGCTACCCCAACCTCTCCGAATACCAGTTTCTGCGCGCCACCATTCGCACCATGCTGGAGCTTCAGGTCGTCGATGTGAGCAACCACGCTTTCCAAACCTTGGAAAAATACAACCCGCAATCGGTGCGCGAGGTCATGACGGCACCCGAACGAATTGTTGATTTCAGCCCCGAGACCCGCGAAATGCTCAACGAATTTTCCGCCTTCATGTTCAAGAATCTATATTTTCACCACGGCGTAGCCAATGCCACGCGGGAATCCGTTGCCATGATGCGGAAACTTTTCCTGCACTACATCGAACATCCCGAAACCATGGGGTGCAAAGCACGCGCACGAATCGCGTCCGAAGGCCTCTGGCGCACGGTCTGCGACTACGTCGCCGGCTGCACCGACCGCTATGCAATCGAAGAGTTTGAGAAGTACGGGCTGTAAGCGGAGATTCGTTTATGATCGAAACGGTTATAAAGATTCAACCCGGCATCGATATCGCCATGACCATGCTGATCTGGCTGGTGCAGCTGGTCATCTACCCAGCCTATCTGTCCATTGATAAAAAACTTTTCCAGGATTGGCACCATCGATACATGCGAACGATTTCCTTTATCGTAATCCCCCTCATTCTGGCGCAGGGTCTATGCATCGGTTTCCAATGTCTGGAAAACTTTTCCCTTATGATTTTCCTGCAGGCGGTGATGTTTATCGTCGCCTGGACAACCACCTTCACGCAGTCCGTCCCCTGCCATAAAAAACTGCAGGCCAACGGCTGGAACGAAGGCATCATCAAACGGCTGATTCTCACCAACTGGATCCGAACGGTTGCCTGGACGTCGGTGATGCTGCTCGATTGGTTTTAACCACAGGGTTCTAACAGAGCATTTCAAACAGAAACGGTGCGGAGCACCGTTCTACTTGAACTGCACCCATTTGACTTCGCTCAGGGTATGGCCACTTCTACCTTGAAGTATTCGGCAGAAAGGTTGTTGCTGATGCTCATCGAATCTGCGCCGCCGGTTCCCATGCGGCCCGAATCGGTTGGGGTCCAGCTTCCGTCAACCAAGTTGGTGCTTTGGAGCAAGGTGTACTGCCGGTTTTCCGATGATTGGAAATAGACGGTGCTGTTGCTGATGGAGGTGATGTGGAACCAGTCGTTCGAATCCATCGGGGCGGTGTCCGCCACATATTCCGCGTAGTCAGAGGCTGCATCGCCATCAGAATCGTAGAGCGTGCCATCATATTCATAGGCCCCCATATCTACCTTTTCATTCACGATGCGCGCATTGCCATCCAGATCGGTGCTGCCGATTCCATATGCTTTGATTCCGGCATCAATGCAGGGCGACGTGAGGGCGAGCCGGAAATTACCCGCAGCGCGGTTAATGAATACCGGTTCCGAGGTAATGCTTCCGAAATCGCCCTGCGCATCCGGAGAACATGAGTACGAGATCGTAGGATAGTAGTCCAGATCGGTGGGCGTATTATACCAGATAATGCAGTTATTCACCGTGCCGCCGCGTATCCCGCCGCCATAGTTTTCAATCACGGTACAGTGGTTAGCGGTCCCCCAGTATATCCCGCCGCCGTAATAGGCGGCCGAATTTCCGATGAAGATGCTGTTGTTTGCCGTGCCTCTGTACATCCCGCCGCCGTAGCTGGCCGAGTTTTCGGTGAAGGTGCAGTGGTGCGCTGTTCCGAAGCCTATTCCACCACCGACACTGGCCGAGTTTCCAGTGAAGATGCAGTGGTTCGCAATACCCTTGTACATCCCACCGCCGCTGTCGCTTGCCGAGTTTCCAGTGAAAGAGCAGTGGCTCGCGGTACCGCCGTGCATCCCACCACCGTATTCGGCCGAGTTTCCGATGAAGGTGCAGTTGGTTACAACCGGAGTTGTAGAAGAGCAATAGATTCCGCCGCCCTTCAGGGTGAATCCGCTGAGGATGCTGGCCGCGTCGCCTAGGTTAAAGCTGCGGCCGTAACCATACACAACTGTTTCTTCCGGCCCGTTCAGACTTCGAATGATCATTGCGGAAGGGACCTTAACCGTAGACGTATAATAGGTTCCGTCTGCTAACCAGACGGTCCCGCCATAACAGGTTTGCGCTTCGACTCCCGCCCGAACAGAGGCCTTGGCTGTTGCCCAACTTAGGCCATCGTTGGCATCGCCCCCATCGCGGGCCACATAAACCTCCGCGTCCGCCTCCGATACCACTGTAATCCGTTGCGTAATGCTGAGGCCGTCCGGATAGTCTCCATTAAAGGCGCTTAGCACGAGATCATATTCCCCGGTGGTGTTCCACTGGTGGGTCGCGGAAAATAATACATTGGAAACCATCTGACCGTCACCAAACGAGAGGACGGAAGAGGATATCGCTCCTTCAATATTTAATTGAAAAGGCATCTCCAGGCCGACCCGGCATTGTTCCTGCAGATTGACAAATTCCAGTTCGATTGGACCGAAAACCATTTCAGAAAACTCATCGCATCCCATGGAGGGCGGGTTTTTCCAAACCTCGCCATCAATATCGGTACCCGATGAATATAGGATGCTTCCCGCCCCGATGCAGGGCGATCCCGCGGCCAAATGAGAGCTGGAGACAAGCATCGGCGCGGTGGTAATGCACCCGTTTTCGCCCTGTGTTACATTGGGGGAACAGGTGTGGGAGGCCGTGGTGTCGTACAGATCGTCTCCGGCATAACCAGCCGTATTATACCAGACAATGCAATTGTGCGCCGTACTGGAGTACATCCCGCCGCCATCGCCGCCTGCCGAGTTCCCGCTGAAGGTGCAGTTGTTCGCCTTGCTCACCTTAGTATATCCTCCACTCATCCCACCACCATTGCCACCTGCCCAGTTCCCGCTGAAGATGCAGTTATTTGCCGTGCAGGACTGGTCCCATTGTCCGCCCATCCCGCCTCCATTGCCGCCTGCCGAGTTCCCGGTGAAGGCGCAGTTATTCGCCACACCGATATGCATCCCGCCGCCGTCAGCGCCTGCTAAGTTTCCAGTGATGGTACAATGGTTCGCAGTGCCTCCATTCATCCCCCCTCCGTCGTAGTCTGCCGAGTTTCCATTAAAGACGCAGTGGTTCGCCGTGCCGACCTCCATCCCGCCGCCGTAATAGGCGGCCGAATTTCCGATGAAGGTGCAATGGCTCGCTATACCGGAGTACATCCCGCCGCCATTATAGGCCGAATTCTCAGTAAAGGTGCAATGGTTCACCGTACCTCCATTCATCCCGCCGCCATTATAGGACGAGTTATCGGTAAAGGTGCAATGGTTCGCTATGCCGGAGTACATCCCGCCACCGTCTCCAGCCGTGTTTTCAGTGAAGGTGCAATCGCTCGCAGTGCCGAAGTGCATTCCGCCACCGTTCTCGCTGGCCGAGTTCCCGCTGAAGGTGCAGTGGCTCGCTGTACCGTAGTGCATACCGCCCCCGTTCTCACTGGCCGAGTTTCCTCTGACGACGCAGTTGGTTACCAGCGGGTTTTTCGTGGTGCAATAGATTCCGCCACCGTCATCACCGGAAAGTCCGTTGGAAATGGTGAGTCCACTGAGGGTGCAGGCCGCGTCGCCGAGATTAAAGCAACGAGTGCTGCCGCCGCCATCCACACTTGTTGATTCAGGGCCGTTCAGACTCTGGATTCTAATTCCCTGAACAACCAGCACTTCGGACGTGACGGAATAGGTGCCATTGCTCAACAAGACGGTCCCCCCATTACAGGCATCCACACCAGCCTGAATGGTCTCCTTGGCCGTGGCCCAACTCAACCCATCCTTGGTGTCGTCTCCATCGGGGGCGACATAAACCGTCGCGTCCGCCGCGGATATCACGGTAATGCGTTGCGTAATGCTGAGGCCATCGGGATAGTCCAAATTATAGGCGCTTAGTACGAGATCATATTCCCCCGCGGTCTGCCACTGGTGGGTCGCCGCCAATACGTTGGAGACCATCTGCCCATCACCGAAAGAGAGGCTGGAAGCGGAGGCCGCGCCATCAATTTTTAGCTGAACAGGTAACGGCACACCGGCCACACCTTGTTCTGGAGGATCAACAAATCCCAGTTGAATCAAGCCGGAAACCGATTCGGAAAACTCATCGCATCCCATGGAGGGTGGAATGTTCCATGCTTGGCCGTCCACATCGGTGCCTGATGTATACTGAGCACTTCCGGTCCCGATGCAGGGAGATCCAGCAGACAGGTGGGAGCTGGAGGCAAGCAGCGGTAAGGTGGTAATGCAACCATTGTCGCCGTGTGTTACATCCGGCGAACAGGTATAGGCGGCCGTGTTGTCGTACAGATCGTTGCCGGACACGTCGGCCCGATTATACCAGACAATGCAATTGTTCGCCGTACCTCCATTCATCCCCCCACCGTAGCGAGCCGAGTTCCCGCTGAAGGTGCAATTATTGGCTGTTCCGAAGGCCATCCCGCCGCCGCTATCGGACGAGTTATCAGTAAAGGTGCAATTATTGGCCGTGCTGCTGAACGCCCCGCCACCGTATTCGGCAGCCGAGTTTCGTGTAAAGATACAGCTATTCACCACACCGCCTTGCATTCCGCCACCAGATCGGGCCGAGTTCCCGCTGAAGGTGCAATGGTAGGCCGTGCCCCGAGCCATCCCGCCGCCGTAGTAGGCGGCCGAATTTCCGCTGAAGATGCAGTGGCGCGCTATGCCGTCGAACATTCCACCACCGTAGTAGGAGACCGAGTTTCCGCTAAAAGTGCATTGGTCCGCCGTACCGTCGGCCATCCCGCCACCATATTTTCCCGAGTTTCCGCTGAAGGTGCAGTTGGTCACCACCGGGGTTGTGGAAGAGCAATAGATTCCACCGCCTTCGTCACTGTCATATCCGTTGGTAATGGTGAGTCCGCTGAGGGTGCAGGCCGCGTCGCCGAGGTTGAAGCAGCGGTTACTGCCACCGCCATCTACGATGGTAGCATCCGGTCCGTTCAGACTCACGATAGCAATGGCATTGCTTACCACAATTTCATTCGACACCGCATAGGTTCCGGCTGCAACCCACACCGAATCCCCATCCGCGCAGGCATCCACCCCGGCCTGAATGGTGGCCAGGGCCGTTGCCTGGTTGGTGCCGGCGTTGGCATCGTTTCCATTGGCGGCATCCACATAATAGTCTGCGGCAGAAGCCTGAATGGAGATCAACAGTGCCGCCCCGAACAGAACGGATTTCCAATACGTAAAAGGCGTTGCTTTCATCATGCTTCCTCTATCGGATCTATTTAAGGAAAGTGTAAGTATAAAACACCAGCATAAGTGGTGTTAAACGTATAAACGATTTGCTGGCAAAAATCAACTGCTCATTGTTTCTTATGATGAATAATTAAGCCAATGACGCTATGTCAAAGCATCCACTGATCAAAAAAGGCTCGTTAAAGCTGTTGGTTCCAATGTCTGGAAACGGCCTGCAAGTGTGAGCAGGAGTGGTCACAATGACGTGCTCTCACTCGGGAAGATCTTCTACAGCGTGTGATATTCGCATAGGCCAAGCCGGGCCCACGGGCATGCTGCCCTGAGTCCAGGCTCTACTGAACCGGTGACCTGAAACGAACCTTACAGGACGTCTTTGATCCAGCCGCCGCCGAGGACTTCGCCGTTTTTATAGAAGACGGCGGCCTGGCCCGGGGTGAGGGCAAATTGAGGTTCTTCAAAGGTGACGGTTGCGTCGCGGTCGCCGGATACGTTCACGGTGGCCATTGCTCCGTTGCTGCGGTAGCGCGGGCGTACTTCACAGACCAGATTTTCGTCCGGTGCGGAACCGGAAATCCAATGAATATCGTCGAGCGTGCATTCGGATTTCATGACACCGGGACGCGGTGCCACGATGACGATGTTGTTCTCTTTATCGAGCTGCTTTACATACATGCGTTCGCCGAGCGCAATGCCCAGCTTGCCGCGCTGTCCGACGGTGAAACGATGGATGCCATCGTGCTGACCGACGACGTTGCCGTGCTGATCGTGAATTTCGCCGGGCTGAATGACCGTGGGATCGCGCTGCTCCACAAATTCGGCCAGCTTGCCCTCCTCAATAAAGCAGAGATCCTGGCTTTCGCCGCGGGAGACGATGGGCAGGCCGCGTTCTTTGGAATAGGCCTTCACCTCGGGCTTGGGTAGATCAGCCAGCGGGAACAGCAACAGCGCAAGCTGTTTCTGGCTGAGGCGGTGCAGGAAATAGGATTGGTCTTTATTGGGATCAGCCGCCGCCATCAGGTGATAGATCCCGTTTTCATCCTGATCCACTTTGGCATAGTGCCCGGTCGCCACGAAGTCGCAGTTCAGCTGTACGGCACGGTCGACCAGAAATCCGAATTTAACAAACGAGTTGCAGTAGATGCAGGGCGAAGGTGTGCGCCCGGCCGCATAGGCTTCCACAAACGGATCCACGATTTTGTCGGTGAAAATTTCCTGCGCATTCACGACATAATGGCGGATATCGAGATAGGAGCAGACCCCGCGTGCGCGTTCGACATCTTCGAGCGAACAGCATCGTGAGCCGTCTTTCCACATGTGTGCGGTGAGGCCGATGACTTCATAGCCTTGGTCCACCAACATGGCGGCGGCGGCCGAGCTGTCGGTTCCTCCGCTCATTCCTACGGCGACGCGTCCTTTTGTACTGGTTTGGTCTGAATTTGACATGCGCGGAACATAGACAGACCGTTTGCTCTTGGCAAGGACTGCTCCCAACATTTTAAAATCCATATGGTCTGCAGGTATTTTTAAATTTTTTTTCTTTAAGAAAAGTGCCATTTCATTGGGTTAAACGCGTGTTCAGGAAATGTACTAGTATATTTTACTAGACTCTGCCGGCTCTTTTCATTAGACCTACATTCTCTTTAACAAACAACGAGGTATAACACATGGCAACAAATCCTATTGGTAAAAATACGAAGACTATCGGAATTAACATGTCGAAAGAAATGGCAGACGAGCTCGAGAAGCGTGCTGACTCCATGCATCTTTCAACGAGTAAGTACTGTAAAGTGATTCTGACCGAATGGCTTTCTTCCGGCAAAAAGCTGACCCTGCAGGAAAAAAAATAATCTTCCCTTGTTTATTTAAGGGCTGACCATACAGGGGTTCCTTAGGGGCCCCTTTTTTTTGTGTCTGTTTCCAATGGTTGGAACGGCAGAAAAAGCATGAAAAAATGCATGGTTAGCCTTTGACATCCCAAGGGTTAAGGGTTATGTTCCGCGATCATTTTTTGAGAAATTAACGACGGAGAGTCTAATATGTCCATGCACAGCAGTCTGAAAGGCGCGGCAAAAATCCGCACCAAACGTAACGTACTCAAGCGCTTCGAGCGCATCGACAGTCTGAAAAAAGACGGTCGCTGGCAGGAAGGCGACCGTGCACACGGCCTGCCGAAGACCAAACCGGAAGCTTAATCCGGATTTGAAATCTTTGCAAAGCACTCCGGGCCTCGCCGGGAGTGCTTTTTTATTTGGTTGATTATGCCTGACCCCGAATCCATCCGACTTCAGAAATATCTGGCCGACTGCGGCCAGGGCTCGCGCCGCTTTTGTGAAACCCTGATTACCGCCGGCCGCGTTAAAGTGGACGGCGCAACAGTGACCGAACTGGGAACCCGAGTGGATCCCGCCACTCAGAAGGTGGAATGCAATGGTAAAATGCTGACCAAAGAGCCTTGCGTCACCATTCTCCTGAACAAACCTCCCAAAGTCATCTGCACCTCCGACGATCCGCAAGGCCGCACCACCGTGCTGGACCTGCTGGACGATCTGCCGGAGCGGGTTTACACCGTGGGCCGTCTCGACTTCATGAGCGAAGGACTGATTATGGTGACCAACGACGGTGATCTGGCTCACTCGCTGATGCACCCGCGCTACCACGTGGAAAAAGTCTATAAGGTATGGATTGATACCGCACTCGGCCATCATCAGCGTCCGAAATTGATGCGCGGCATCCCGAACAAAGGCGAAACCCTGCGGGTTCTGGATATTGATGAAGGCAAACATACGAAACAGGGTGTTGAATATACCATTACTCTGGGCGAAGGTAAAAACCGGCACATTCGCCGCCTGATGGAACACTTCGAGAAAAAAGTGTTCCGCCTGAAACGCATTGCCATCGGCCCGCTGCGTATCGACGATCTCAAGCCCGGAGAATGGCGCAGAGCGAAGCCGGCAGAACTTAAACTGCTCAGGAAATCGATCTCCGAAGCGCAACGGAAATAATTTCGCGGGAAGCCGCTTGACTAAACACCGTAATAAACTACCTTATTTCTAATATTTAACATTCGGAGCGGCGTGAGGGAACTGGCCCTGTGATCGTCCGGCAACCTGGAAAATCGGTTAAGGTGCCTAGGCCAGGCTTTGCAGCGCAAAGCAACGATGTGTTCCCGAAAAGGGAAAATACACGATGTCTTTCCTCAAAGTTCCCTCATAGATCCGCGTATTATTAATAAGGAAAGGAAAGACTGATGAGTAAATTGGAAACTAAATGTCTGCACGCCGGATACGAAACCGCTGAAAGCACCACGAATTCACACGCCGTTCCATTATACCGAACGGCCGCCTATCGCTTCAACAGCACGGAACACGCTGCCAACCTCTTTACACTTAAAGAGCTCGGCAACATCTATACCCGTCTGATGAACCCGACTTCCGACGTGCTGGAACAGCGCGTGGCAGCGCTGGAAGGCGGAGCCGCCGCCCTCGCCGTCGCCTCTGGAACCAGCGCCATTTTTTACAGCATCATCAACCTGGCAAAATCGGGCGATGAAATTGTATCGGCCAACAATCTGTATGGCGGAAGCTATACCATGTTTAACGACATTCTCCCGGGAATGGGTATTAAGGTTAATTTTGTTGACCCCTCCGATCCTCAGAATTTCGCCGCCGCCATTAATGAAAACACAAAAGCCGTCTTCTGCGAAACCATCGGAAATCCGGCCCTGGGACTGGTCGATATTCAAGGCATTGCCGATGTTGCACACGCAAACGGGCTTCCGCTGATTGCTGATTCCACCTTCACAACACCAGCTCTGCTCCGTCCGTTGGAGCATGGTGCAGACATCGTGGTTCACTCCCTGACGAAATGGATGGGCGGACACGGAACCGGTATCGGCGGCATTGTGGTTGACTCCGGTAAGTTTGACTGGACCACCGGCAAACATCCCCTGCTGTCGGATCCGGAACCGAGCTACTGGAACGTCAGCTTTGCCAACGATCTGGGCGATCTGGCTCCCCTCGCCTACATTCTGCGCATGCGCCTGATTCCGTTGCGTAACCTCGGCGCATGTATTGCTCCGGATAATGCATGGATGATCCTGCAGGGTATTGAAACGCTCGCGCTGCGTATGGAGCGCCATTCCACCAACGGACTGGCCACTGCCGAACACCTGAAGAAAAGCAATAAGGTCGAGTGGGTCAAATATGCCGGCTATGATGAATTGGCTCCCAAATATCTACCGAATGGTGCCGGCGGGATGGTGGTCTTTGAAATTAAAGGCGGCGAAGAAGCCGGCCGTAAGTTCATTGAATCGCTGGAACTCTTTGCGCATCTGGCAAACGTCGGCGATGCGCGCAGTCTGGCCATTCATCCAGCAAGCACAACGCACTCACAGCTGAACGAAGAGCAGCAGGCGGCCGGCGGAATCACGCCCGGACTGATCCGCCTTTCGGTCGGCATTGAAAACATTGACGATATCCTCGCCGATATCGATCAGGCGCTGGCCAAAGCGTAACACGTAACACCGGCCATCCCGCAACCGGGATGGCCGCAAAGGATAAAAATGGAAGTTAGTACAAAGTTTTTCACCTACGGTGAAGACGAACCATCCCGCCTGCTGCTTCACGACGGCTCCGATTTCGGCCCAATTACACTCGCCTACGAAACCTTTGGCCAACTGAACGAAGCCAAAGACAATGCCATCCTTGTTTTCCATGCCCTCTCCGGTTCCCAGCATGTGGCGGGATTCAACCCGGAAGTTCCAGGGGTTGGAGAGCGGTGGAATACGGAGTGCCAAACCGGATGGTGGAATGATTTTGTCGGATCTGGAAAAACCATCGATACAGACCGGTTCTTCATCATATGCATCAACTATCTCGGCGGCTGCTACGGCACCACCGGCCCCTCTTCCATTAATCCCGTCTCCGGAAAAGAGTATGGCGGGGATTTTCCACAGATTTCTATTGGCGATATTGTCGATTCCCAGCTTCCGCTTTTCGATGACCTGGGAATTAACGTATTTCATGCAATGATCGGTTCCTCGCTGGGCGGCATGATGGCGTTGAATTTCGCAGCGCGTTATCCGGAGCGGGTTAAGCGGGTCATTCCGGTTGCCACCGGATTGGAGTCCACCACCCTGACGCGGGTACATAATCTGGAACAGATTCTCTCCATTGAAAACGATCCGAATTTCTGTAATGGCCATTATTACGAGGGTCCGGCCCCGTTGCGTGGATTGGCATTGGCCCGTATGATTTCGCATAAAACTTTTGTTTCGCTCAAGGCGATGGAAGCCAGGATGGCTGACAAATGCGAACAGGAGCAGGATGAATTTTCGTGGTACAAAATACGAACCCCGCTGGAGTCCTACATCCTTCATCAGGGACGTAAATTTCTGCGGCGGTTTGATGCCAACACCTATCTGTATTTAGTGGCTGCCTGGACGAACTTTAATCTGGCCCGCGATATGGGGTGCGATGACTATAAAGACGTCTTTGCCAATTGCGGCCATCAGGAATTTCTTTTGTTCAGTATCGATTCCGACTGCTGCTTCTATCCCGAAGAGCAGGAATTCCTGCGGGATCAGCTGATTGCTGCCGGCTTAAACCTTGAATACATCTCCGTTTCATCCGATAAGGGACACGATTCGTTTCTGCTGGAACCGGAGCTATATTCCGAACCCATTAAAAGGTTACTCGAAAAATGATTATTGTCTTATCCCCCTCTAAAAGCATGGACATGGAACGCGCGAAAGTTACCGACTTCACGCAACCAGCCTTCCTTGACCAATCACAAAAACTGGTTTCCAGGGCCCGGAAGTTTTCAAAGCCCAAACTGATGGAGTTTATGGAGATCAGTGAGAATCTGGCCGAACTCAATCAGCAACGTTTCAAGGACTGGGAAACTCCCTTCGCGCTGGACAACGCAAAACAGGCCGTGCTGGCCTTCACCGGCGATGTCTATGACGGACTCGAAGCAACGACTTTAAAGAAGCGGGACCTGACCTTTGCACAGAACCATCTGCGCATTCTATCCGGTCTTTACGGCCTGCTGAAACCACTCGATCTGATTCAGCCCTACCGTCTGGAAATGGGGCGTCCGCTTGAAACACGCGGCGCAAAAAACCTGTATGAATTCTGGAAAGCCACCATCACCGAAGAGCTGAACCATACCAAGGGCGATCTACTGATTAATCTGGCTTCAAACGAATATTTTAAGGCGATCGACAAAAAGTCATTGAACAAGCAGATCATTTCGCCGGTCTTCAAAGACGAGAAAAACGGCACCTATAAAATCATCAGCTTTTTCGCCAAGAAAGCCCGCGGCCGGATGGCACGTTTCATCATCGAAAACCGTGTAAAAGACGTCGATGGCCTATTGGCATTCAAAGAGGACGGCTATGCTTTCAATGCGGACCTTTCCAAACCGGACGCGCCCGTCTTCACGCGCCCGGAAGCCTGATCCAGATCCGCTTACTATAATCCCCGTCTTATTTTCCTTTCCTTTTTCCAAGGTCTGGAAAAAAATGCGGTTGCTTTAACGGGAGAACAACATGGTCCGGAAGATCCTATTCAGCCTACTCGCCCTGCTCATCACCACAACGGTTCGGGCCGAAGAAACCAATACCGCTCAATTGGTTTACATCATCCCGGTTGAAAAGATGATTGAACCGGCCCTGCTCTATGTGGTCCGCCGCGGAGTGGATGAAGCCACACGGAATAATGCCGATGCAATCATCCTTAAAATGGATACCACCGGCGGACGCGTTGATTCAGCGGTGGCAATCGTTGGTGCACTGGGCCGGTCTGACATTCCCGTCTATACCTTCGTGGAACGCGAAGCCATTTCCGCCGGAGCAATGATCGCGCTCTCTACTCCGTATATTTACATGAAGCCAGGTTCCGTGATTGGCGACATCACTCCCATTTCAATGGGCATGACCGGCAGCGTGCAGGATCTTCCCGAAGCCGTTGAAGAAAAGATGACCTCGTATGTCGCTGCCCACGTCCGCTCAGCCGCCGAACAAGGCGGACACGACCCGGAACTGGCAGAAGCCATGGTTCGCCGCGACATTGAATTCAAGGTTGGGGATATCGTAATCAGCGATAGCGGAAAAGTGCTCACACTGACCAATACCGAAGCAGCGCAATTGGTTGGAGAAGATCAACACCCTCTGCTTTCCAGCGGCACGGTTGACAGTATTGATGAAATGCTCGAGGCACTCGATCTCCAGCAGGCCGAACAAATCACTATGGAAGTCTCTGCTGCGGAAAAACTCGCACGGCTGATTGCCGGCATTGCCCCTATTCTCATGATGATCGGACTGGGCGGTATCTGGCTGGAATTTAAAACGCCGGGTTTCGGCATTTTCGGCATTGCCGGAATTTCCTGTCTCCTCCTCTTTTTCTTCGGCCACCATCTGGCCGGCTTATCCGGATTGGAAGACGTTCTGCTGTTTTCGTTGGGGGTTATTCTGCTGGCCATCGAAGTTTTTGTAACTCCCGGGTTCGGCGTGATGGGCTTCAGCGGCATGCTGCTGATTTTTGTTTCATTCGTCAGCGCCATGAGCGAGCGGCTGCCCGGACATTGGCGGCCTGTAGACTTTTCTCCAGATACCTTTTCCGCGCCTCTGCTTAAAGTATTGCTCTCTTTTGCCGGTGCCATCGTATTGGTTGTTGTTGCTGGAAAATTCCTGCCGAACACACCGATGTTCCGGACTCTCACGCTGAGCGACGTGGTGCCCAATGCCGAGGACGATGAATCGCTGCTCGGACTGGAAGGCCTTTCCCATTCCGACCTGCGCCCCGCCGGATCAGGCTATTTCAACGGAAGAAAACTGGATGTCGTTTCATACGGAGACTACATTCCCCGTCAAACAGAAATCCGCATTGTCGAAGTCCATGGCAACCGGATCGTCGTGGAAGATATTTCGCACGGGTAAGGTAGCATGGGCATCCTGCCCATGAGCGCCACGGTTAAGGGGCAATATGCCCGTACTACTTTTTATGTATGCATACTGCGTTGCAGCTTCATCCATTCATCATAACGTTCATCGATGACGGCGAGGTCTTTTTCATTATCGGCATCAAGGGCGGCTCCACCGAAGTGGGTATAAACAATTTCCACGCGGGCCCCCAGTGCGTTACCGATTCCTTCGGCCAGGCGATTAAAGCCAACCAGTGAGCGCATGTGGTCAGCAAGCCTTGGGTGTCCGTGACGGTCATAATAGAGTGAAAGCTGCATCAGGATGATGATGCGCATACTTTTCATGAGCCGCCATCCATGGGTAAGCATGGAAAAAATCATCCGCAAAATATTTGCTAACCGCGTTTGATAGCGCCATTCATACATTTTTTCGATGTAGTCCAGGTGATCAAAGGTCAGCGGCTTGGCGATATGCAGATTATTGTGCCGCATCAAGTCTTCTTTCACGTGAAAATAGATCATCTGAATGCCGGCCCGGTTTTCCGAAGGATGGAAAAGCGAAAGAACTTTTTTGGAAGTCACACCGATGGAGTAGTCATATTCATGCATATTACTGCGCATCAGAAACTCATCCACCTCTTCGGGCAGGAGCATCGGAATATCGCACGGGGCAACCAGGACGGGCAGTTCTTCATAGCCCGAATTTTTCAGACTCCAGAACGGCACCGTTTCTTCCAATCCAAGCGAGCAGACGTGACCGACCTTGAAATTTTCGATCATGTTGTCGCGCTGCTCAACAATGATGACCCCGTCGGAAATTCCCTGTGCTGTCAGTGCTGCCTGAATCCGCTCGGCGGGACCGACGATGATAACATCACCAACCAGTTCCGCTTTCATCAGCGCGCGGGTCACATGGATAAATAGCGGCACACCTCTGAGTTCAAAGAAGGCTTTGTTATCGCTGTGGAGTTGAATGCTGGCGCGTCGGTCCCCCGCCAGCAAAATGGCATTTACCCTGGTTGCAGCCCTCATCATATCTCCGTTTTCACGAAGGCATAATAGATGAGATTTCCATAGGTGTCAAAGCGTGCAATAAAAAAGAGCGGCCGCAGGACCGCTCTTGTTTCCAACCATTGGAAGTTCTATTTATTACCCTGAAGGGTCATCAGGAATTCCAGGTTGTTGCTGGTTTTCTTCAGCCGGTTAATGAGCAGCTCCATCGCTTCAACCTGCGGCACATCTTTCAGTGCTTTGCGGAGCGTCCAGATACGCTGCAGTTCATCGGGATGCAGCAGGAGCTCTTCCTTGCGGGTGCCGGAGCGTTCGATGTTAATGGCCGGATAGATACGCTTATTCACCAACTCACGGTCGAGGCCCAGTTCCATATTGCCGGTCCCTTTGAATTCCTCAAAGATGACTTCATCCATGCGACTTCCGGTATCTACGAGGGCGGTGGCAATAATACTCAGACTTCCACCGCCTTCAATATTTCGTGCCGCACCGAAGAAACGCTTCGGTTTGTGCAGGGCGTTGGAATCGACACCGCCGGACAGAATCTTACCGGAGTGCGGCGACGTGGTGTTGTATGCGCGCGCCAGACGGGTGATGGAGTCGAGCAGGATGATGACATCCTTACCCTGTTCCACCAGACGCTTGGACATTTCGATTACAATTTCGGCAACCTGTGTGTGACGTTCCGGCGGCTCATCGAACGTGGAAGCGAGCACTTCGGCTTTTGTGTTTCGGCGCATATCCGTCACTTCTTCGGGCCGTTCGTCGATCAACAGCACGATCAACTTCGACTCGGGATTGTTTTCAGAAATGGCGTTTGCAATTTTTTGCATCAATACCGTTTTACCGGTACGGGGCGGCGCAACAATCAGGCCGCGCTGTCCTTTTCCGATCGGTGTCACAATATCCATGACCCGCATGGAAATTTCTTTGGGATCTCTCGTTTCCATAACGAGCCGTTCATTCGGAAACAGCGGCGTCAGGTTTTCGAACGGAATACGCTTACGAGCCATTTCGGGATCTTCTTTATTGATCCGGTCAATCTTGAGCAGCGCGAAGAAGCGTTCCTTTTCCTTCGGCGAACGAATGGATCCTTCCACGTAGTCACCGATCCGAATCCCGAAACGACGAATCTGAGAGGGTGAAACATAGATATCATCCGGAGCGGGCTGGTAGCTGTTCAGCGGCGAACGCAGGAAGCCGAAGCCATCGGGAAGAATTTCCAGCACCCCGCGGCCAATCAATGGACCGCCGCGACGGCCGTGTACTTTGAGCAGTTCAAAAATGAGCTGGTGCTTGCTGTAGCCGTCGAATTCCTGGAGGTTGTATTCCTCGGCCAGTTTCTTGATATCGTTAATCGGAGTTACCTGCATTTCGTGCAGGGACAGCGGCGGCAGGTTATCGACATTGGGCGGCGGCTCGTCGTTGCGGCGCTGCTTGTTTTTATTCCGGTTCTTCTTATTGTATTTCGGATTGTTGTTTTGACGATCCCGATTCTGTTGACGATCGTTTTGATTTCTGCGCGGCTGATCCTGTTGCGCAGGAGCTTTCGGTTTCTCAACCGGGGTTTCCGGTGCGGGTGCAGCGGAGTTCTGTTCGGGAATCTCAGCCGGTTTCTCTGCGGGTACATCAGCAACCTGTTTTTCGGAGGCTTCAGGGACGGGTTCTGTTTTTTTCGAAACTGCTTTCTTTTTGGAAGCTTTTTTCTTTGTTGCCTTTTTCTTCGCTGGTTCCACGGTTGTTTCCGTAACTTCAGCTGGTGAATTAACCATTTCGTTTTCGTCGCTCATATTTACCTTTCAAGCATGATGGCATCCACGGTTTTCCGTACGGCCAACTTCAGTTCTTCCAGTGTTCCAATGTTTGGAATTATCTGGTTTGCAAGGCGCTCTTTTTCAGCCAATGGCATCTGGGAGCATACTCGCTGTTCAGCCTCGTCATGACTCAGGCCACGTTTTTCCAATCGTTGGAAAACTTTATTTTCCGGACTGGAAACACAAACTACGGCATCCCAATCCAGATCCTTCATTCCGCTTTCAAAAAGCAGCGGTAATAAAACTGCTGCATTCTTTTTTTCAGACCGCATCTTTTCAATCCATGTGGCCAATGCCTGCCGAACGGCCGGATGAACCAGCGCATTCAACTGCGTAAGACGTTGCGGATCTTCAAATACGATTTTTCCAAGAACCGGACGCGATATCTTGCCATCTTCCGAGAGGATCTGTTCCCCGAACAGAGCCACTACTCGCTTAAAAACAGCAGATCCCTTGCCCATCAGAGTGTGTGCCACACGATCTGCATCGCACACCTTGAAATTCATCTCGTCCAGTATCCGTCCAACCTCCGATTTGCCGCATGCAATTCCGCCGGTAATACCGAGGATCGTTGCTTTTGGTTTAAAATCCGACATGAAAAAGTAGGAGTGGAATGTTGCTTACGGAATCTCTGGAACATAAGAGAAATGGTTTCACCCTGAAACTGTTGATGTTTTTACGGATTAACCGTGTGAATGTCAACCTGATGAAGCATTGAAAACTCAACTATTTATAAGCGGGCATAGGGCGTTCAAGCCTTTGAGAATGTATGATCCACCCTTTTTACTTTGCTTTTTTGCAGGCCCGCCCCTAGCTTGTGTATCCGTATTTAACATTAAAGGAATTATCGTGGCGGCGGAAGACCAGTATCAAACCAGAGCAACCCTGATTCAGCGCGTACAGAACCAACAGGACGAAAGATCCTGGGAGGAATTTGTACACGTTTACCGCCGTTATATTTATGCAATTATCCGCAGCATGAATATTTCCGAGCATGATACGGAAGACATCCTTCAGCAGGTGCTGATCAATCTATGGAACAGCCTTCCGAAAATGGATTATGAAAAGATAAACCGCTTCCGAAGCTGGCTCAGTACGGTTACCAAAAACTGCGTTACTGACTTTATCCGCAAACGAACCCGCGAGGCCAACCGACTGGAGAAGGCCGGTAAAGATGACACCCTCACCTACTTGAAAGCAATTCGCCTGCCTGAAATTGACACGATTGCAGAACGCGAATGGGAATACCACCTGACAAATCTCGCGCTTGAAAACATTGAATCCCTTTTTTCCGGCAAGGCGGTTGATGCATTCCGACTTACGCTTAAGGGAAAAAACGTGGCTGAAATTGCGCAGGAGCTGGATTTAAAGGAAAACTCGGTCTATCGATTAAAGAACCGTGTTAAGGAACGTCTGATTCAGGAAATCCGCCATCTGCGGGAAGAGCTGGAATAAAAGCTTACTCTGCTTTTTTTACCTTCTGTGATTTTTCTTTCTGCTCTTTCTTTAGCCGTGCCGCTTCTATTTTGGCATCCACGACTTCCATTTTTTCACGCAGGGCCTGAAGCGTATCATTTGGAAATGCATTCACATCCAGCACGATTCGCTTGAGTTTAAAACGATCAATATAGTTTGGGAAATAGGATTTACTGCGATTACTGATGGGCACTCCCGCTATATTTAACTCATCCAGTCTGATCCCCCGCAGCTCATTCAGGTTTTCCAGTTTGGCATTACTGATATTCAGCGATGCCAGTTTGAGCGGAGCCAGAATATTTCGGCGGTACACGCCGATAATATTGATGGAATAAACCGTATACGGCGCATTCGACAGATCCAGCGAATTCCCTTCTTTTGAAGCTGTGAAGCGCAAGGGAGTATTCTGTGCATATTTTGAATAATTCAGCTTATCCAACACGGCACCGGCCAATGCCACATAATCTTCCGGCTTCGCATTAGAAGGCCTGCGCCGCATGTGGTGGTAGTACAAATAGAACAAGGTCATCTGGTTTGCCGTTTTGGACTCATTGAAAAGGTTCGCCAGTTGCTGGTCCGTAAGTCGTTTTTTATCGACCGGCTTAATTTCTGAATATTTCAGACTTAGCTCGCGCAGCTGACCAATCCGCCGTGATGTCCCCGCAGCCTCGAAGCTCTCATTGGCCGCATTGAATTCTGCGAGCACAAAATGAAGTATTCCCTTCTGCTCATACAGATTCTGTCGTTTTACCGTATCAATATTTTCCTTCAATCCGGTTTCCAACAGCTGGATCATGGAGGGGGCATTGACGAAGTCGCGACTGCGTACCGTATACGAAACAGCCTCCCCCAACCCTTCGCCGAGCGCCTGCGAGACCTGCTGTTCCTTCTGAAATAGTATAAAGTTCGCTTCCGCATTTTTTCGGGCGGCAATGGCCTCTGCCTTTTCACGGCTGATGGCAACCAGGTTTCCCCCGATCACAACGGCTAGAACCATCAGGAAGAAGATCAGAATAAAGGCAAACCGACTGTGACGCTGCAACAGCAAGGATGTTTTTGTGAACCAGCCGGCATGTTCTGCGGAAGTAGGATGTCCGTTGAGAAACAATCGAATTTCGCGGCGTAGCTCCAACACACTTTCGTAGCGGTCGTTCGGGGCCAGCGCGAGAGCTTTCATAATGACCGCAACCAATCCCTTCGGTACCCGCCGGTCCGGACGACGTCGGCGTGGAGAAATCACATTACCCGCTCGCGTATTCTGAATGACTTCATTCGCCGACTGGCCATCAACCGGCAATTTAAATGTGAGCAGCATATAAAGCAGAGCGCCGAGGGAATAGATATCGGTTTGAGCAGTCTTTGCGCCATAGGCCTGCGTTTGCTCCGGGGCCATAAAACCGGGCGTTCCTTTCAACGTGCCCGATAGCGTCATGTCGTTAAGAATGTCACCATCCAGTTCCGTTGCAGCCCCCCCTGAATTTTCATCGACGGCATTAACAACGCGGGCCAGCCCCCAATCGCAAACCAGCACCTCGCCGAATTCTCCGACGCGAATATTATCCGGTTTAATATCCAGATGCAGCACGTTACGAGAATGGGCATACGCAATGGCATCGCACACCTTGGTAAAGATATTCAGGAGGTGTTCGACGGTATACGTTTTCCGATAGTGTTCATCGCCATCGCGCAGCTTTCGGATGATCGACTTCAGGCTGTCTCCGGGAACAAGTTCCATGGAAAAAAAAGGCTCCCCCTTTGTATCCAGCCCCATATTATAAACAGGCATGATATTCGGATGAGCCAGATTCGCCGTCAGGCGTGCTTCCCGCAGAAACTGCTCCAGATCCTGCGGAGCTGAATTGCGAACAGCGCGGGCCATGGCGATCCGACGGTCCAGCCGATGATCGTGCGCAAGGGAGATTTTCTTTTCTCCCCCTTCCGCAATTTTCTCGATCTCATCGTATCGAAAGAAATTATCTTTAAGGGAATTCAGAATCGGCGTAAGCGAGGCCATTTCCGCATCGGTCATTTCCAGCGTATCGGAATGATAAAAACTCCGCAGCGTTTCACTCCGTTCGCTGAACGTCTTTTCCAGATCCTTGCTGTCCCCATCTTCCATATAAAAACCTTCCAATGATTGGAAGTCGGACTATATCCGGTTTCCAAACCTTGGAAACAGTTAAACCACCGGAAAAATATCGAGCAGCTCGCGGGGATGATCCAACAGATAGTCGGGGTTAACCTTTTCCAGCGCTTCTCGCGTGTTCAACCCCCAGGAGACAGCAACGGTTTTTGCGCCCGCATGCCGTGCGCTCTCAACATCCACCGTGGTGTCGCCAATATAATACAGGCTGTCAGGATCCAGGCCCCTCAGACGTATATATTTCTCCACCCGCCGCTTTTTGCTCAAAATGGCATGGGTGGATTCAACTTCATCGAACCAGTTTATTTGATGCTGGGCCAGGAAACGAAATACATTCTTCGGACGGTTGGACGTCAGAATATCCATCAGATAATTTTCGCTATCATGAATTTTCGTCAGCACATCCACCAATCCGGCGGGCGGTTGGATCTGATCCATCTCATCGTGCATCATGCGCCGAGCATGAATCGCAATCAGCGGAACTTTCCAAACCGGAATATTAAAACGTTCAATAAACTCCCGAATACTGAGATGTCGAAGTTCCTCAATCTCGGATTCAGGCATATGCCGATATTTATAAACCCCAGATAACCGATTAAATACATCATGAATCAGCATCATGGTTTCCGCCAGCGTGCCATCGAAATCAAATAGAATAGTCGTTCTTTGCTTATTCATCAGATGGTTAAACATAATCGGAATACCCCCTCAAAACCAGTTGAAAACGTGCATCGATTCAACACCCATTGCTTTTCATCTCAGGGATCAACAAAGATATTAGTAAATGGCTGGCGTTGTCACCCGCTCTTCCATAAAATCTTTGCCATGAAAATGCATCAATGCCTGCCTGCCCTGCTGTGTATCGTAATGTGCAGTTGCTCAGACCGCCCCGCGAAATCGGTTCCAATCAACGACCCAGATGCCGCGAGCCGAAAACATGAGCAGATCACCCGGCAAAGTATACTTTTTGATTTTGTTCAAGCGATTTCTTCGAACCACTATGACGTAGCTTTCGCAATGCTCCACCCAAAACTTGCTGAAGCCTGGACCTCGGCCCGCTTTTCCAATGATTGGAAGAGCCTCAAGGCCCGGCGCCCCAGCAAGTGGAATGCGACAGCGACCGAGTCATTTTCCGGAACCTCCCCACAGGGACCCTACGAGCAAGCGGTATATCGTTTAGGATCCGACCCTCGTTCCTCGCCCTCGTTGGAATTGGTCTCCATGCTCGCAGAAGGGAAAAGCTGCGTGGTGAAAGTGTATATTCGCCTACCGGAGTCTGATCAGATTCCGGCATTGGTATCCGCACAGACCAGTGCCTTCATATCCGCCATGCTGCAAGAAGACTACCGTTCAGTGCAGGCGCTGTTTTCAGAATCAGGCAAAGCACAATACACAGCCGCCATCCTTGAACGCATCCGGCCGTTTCTCGGGGACACTCCCGACCACACTGCAACAACTTATTATCGCCTGCTGGCAAATTCGGTTTGGTACGAGGTCATTATGCTAAGACCACCCAACGATCCGGCCACACATCTTGAGCTGATCATGCAATACAGCGATTCCAGCGTTGAGATCGTTTCGCTCAACTTTAAGGGAAGAATGTAAAGTGCAAACTCCTGCCGTCAAAAATCAGCCTGCGGTTCCGATCCGTTTAACGGTGCAGGTGCATATCCCGCTTGATTTGTAATATCTAACCAGACACCTCAGAGGAGAAGAGGCAAAACAAATGATTGTTTCTGAAAGCTTGCTGAGGTGAATTTCTGAGACGAGACATGGCTTCTTTTTAAACCGCATAGAACTACACGAAACAACGGACAGGGACGCCATTAAAATAACAATATTTTTATTCTCTTCATATTTTAATAGCCCGATGAACATTAAGGAAGAGCGGTGTCGAAAATAACCATCGCCCTACTCATCGGGCGTTGTCACGACAGACTCCACCTGGTTGGTTTTATTATTAGCATCGTTTAATGAAAATCCTAAAACATCAAGATGGATGTTGTCCGGACCAAGCATTTGAAAGGGATAATGAGCGAAATATGTATATCCAAGCTCACGCGCTTTTTTCATGTCAGATATGGCCTGCTCAATATCAGACTCCGAAACGTTCAGCGTTCTAATAAACTGAATAGGATATTTAACCGTGTCGACCACAACCCCAATTGGAAAAACCACAATCCCGACGATGGTAAACATGGGGTCCACTTCTATCCCTAATTGAACCATGTCCACAGATCCTCGCGTCATTGCATACTTCGGAAGGTGATGGGCATAGCAGATCGATCTATATGCGTAATAATCTGCAATGTTTAGTTTTTCGTATGCATTGGGCCCTTCAGCTTCATACTGCCCAATGACGGCATTGATCTCGCTCAGTTTATTTCCATTCACTGAATTGGAATGCCCCAGAAACGTTCCGCATCCACTGCAGATCAATAGAAGAACCAGTACGCTTAAATAGATTACGATTGCTTTCATTTTTTTTCTCTCGCCAACGATGAGCCACCGGAAAATCAGCCTTTGACCGAATCGACGGACACTACCCAGGCGGACTCATTATTCTGCGTTCGTTTTTTCGATCGTTCCGTCGAAAGGGTCAGTACCAGGGTGAGTGATATTCTGTAACAACTCTCGGGCATGCCGGGATGGTCTACGCTGATGAGCGGTTTTTCATACATACAAGAAAGAAACATTGGGCTGACAAATCAAAATACAGAGACGTTTATATAGATGCTTCTCAATATCATGGCCTTCACTAAAAAAGCTCAAACCAGCACCTTCGGCCCTTCCGGTCCGGAAAACGGGAAGCTTGACTACATTGGTGTCTTCATCTGCTTTACCGGATCATTTTGGTGCGCTTCGGTGCGGTTGCGAAACAGTTCCAATTATTGAAAAGGACTGTACATCGGGCCATCCAGACCGTTAAATGTAGTCACTATGAAAAAATTACTTTTTATTCCCGTCCTCGCTCTTATTGCATCACAAAGTTCTGCGATTGATTTCACCGATCAGGGTGAATATTTAGGTTCTTCCGGCTGCATTGTCTGTCACGAACGATTTTACGAACTCTGGAGCACGTCGCATCATGGGAAAGCCATGGAGGCATTCAGTGTATCGCTCACGAAAACCCTTGAGCCCATGACTGAACCTATCGAGGTTGGCGGTGAATCATTTATTGTCGAATTTGATGAGCACGGCGGTATTTTGCGGGGTACATCGCCTTGCGGAGAGGAGACAACGTGGCGCATCCGCTTTTCATTCGGCGGGCGGAATGTTCGTTATTTCCTGATTCCGATGGAAAAAGGAAAACTGCAGGTGGCTCCGGTTGCCTACTATGTTCATCAGGGAAAATGGTATGACACCGCCGGCAGTATGGTGCGTGATTTTCAGGACAGCGGGCCTGCAGATGCGGCTCTTCACTGGACGGATCGGGCCCTTACCTTCAATACGTCGTGTCATGACTGCCACGTGAGCCAGCTGGAAAAAAACTATAATCCGGAAGACGATTCATATACCACCACCTGGAATGAACCCGGTATTAACTGCGAGGTCTGTCACGGTCCGGCCGAAGCCCATGTGAAAGCCGCCGAAGCTGCGGCTCTTAAAGGCGAGGAACTGACCGACCTGAAACTGCTCCGTTTCCATGAAGATCTGGATCTGGCACAACGTGACGCCACCTGTGGCCCCTGCCATGCCAAAGGACAGGTGCTCACCAGCGATTTCACCCCCGGCGAACTGTTTTTCGATCATTACGACCTGACCTCCTATGAAGACCGCGACTTCTGGCCCGATGGCCGCGACCTCGGCGAAAACTATACACAGACAGCCTGGGAGGCGAACCAATGCGCAATCTCCGGGCAACTGGAATGCATTCACTGCCACACCTCCAGCGGGCGGTTCCGCTTTAAAGACAATCCGAATAATGCCTGCCTGCCCTGTCATGAAGAGCGGGTGGACGACATTCTGGCGCACTCGCACCACTCTGCCGAAGCGGGCGTCACCTGTGTGGACTGCCACATGCCGACTACGGCCCAGGCCTTTATGTCGCGTTCCGACCATACCTTCCGCCCTCCGTCCCCCGAAGCAACGCTCGAATTCGGCTCACCGAATGCCTGTAATCTCTGCCATAACAATCAGGAAGCCATCATGGGCAACTATGCCGGCCACGACAAAGAAGACGCCGAGTGGGCCGATAAATACGTGAAGAAATGGCATGGCGAGAATTCCGGAAAAACCATTCTGGAACAGGGCCGCATCATCGAGCTCTGCCGTGAAGGCGAGTGGAATCGTCTTCCGGAAATCCTGGCCTATTTCGATAATCCTAATTGCGATCCGGCGGCTTCCGTTGCCATTCTGCGCATGCTGAACAACTGCCCGCTTCCCGAAATCTGGCCTACGATCCGCGAGCAACTGAATGATGAAAGTGAATGGGTTCGGGCCACAGCGGCGGCATCGCTTCAGTACGATACTTCTGTTGAAGCTACCAAAGGCCTGCTTGCAGCCTGTTCCGATCAATACCGTACCGTTCGCATCCGCGCGGCCGGTGCCCTGCTGGCGCGGAATCTTGCAGGCTATTCCGCCGAAGAGCGGGCCGCTTATGATACGGCCCACGATGAATATTGGAATTCCCTGATCATCTGGCCTGATCGTTGGTCCACTCACTATAATCAGGGCATTTACTACGATCGTATCGGCGAAAGTGATAAATCGCTGGCGGCCTATGAAAAATCAATGGAACTTCGGGATGACGTGATTCAGCCACTGATTAACGCTTCGATGGTGCATGCTCGTTCAGGCAACAGTACCAATGCCTATGAAATGCTGGAGAAAGCTCTTAAGATTGAGCCGGATAATGCGATGGTGAACTTCAATATCGCCCTGCTCGATGCAGAGTTCGGCAATCTTGATGATGCCAAAAAGCATCTCAAGGCGGCACTTAAGACGGAGCCGGATATGCCGCAGGCGGCATATAATCTAGGGGTGCTGCTGGCCCGCGATCAGGATAAAGAAGGCTTCCAATGGTTGGAAAAAGCGGCATTTCTTGTTCCCGAAAACTGGAATTATACGTCGTCGTACCTCTATTTCCTTCAACAAAACGGACGGGGCAGCGAAAGCGAATCTGTCATGTTGCGCATTATTGATACGGGTCATGCTGCTGCAGAGGTTTACTTCAACCTGGCAGGTTCCATGGAGCGCGAAGGCCGCACTTCTGAAGCGATGGAAATCTATAAGAAAGCTAAATTGGATCCCCGGCTTCCGATGGAAGCCAAGCGCTATGCCTCCAATCAGGAGCAGCGGCTCCGCACCGCTCCGTAACAAGTTCCAATCGTTGGAACCTCCGGGTTCCAGCCCTTGGAAGGGTGGCGATCGACGATGTGGAAATTCATAAAAATGCTGATTGGAGTGGGACTGTTGCCACTGTGCTGGGCGGTTTCTTTATCGGTTTACCAGCTCTATCAACATTCCGTTAAAGCAACCGCCGACAATCCATTGGAAGTTTGGGCGTTGCCGGTTGGCTTTCTGTTATGGGTGCTTTTGTTTTTTCTGATGCCGCGCCCCATTCGCACGTATGTGCTTGGGCACGAGCTTACCCATGCACTGTGGGCCCTGATGATGGGGGGACGTATTGGAAAAATGAAGGTAGGTAAATCCGGCGGTCACGTTGAACTCTCAAAAACAAACTTTTTAATTACCCTGTCTCCTTATTTCTTTCCCTTCTACACCTTCATAATCATTGCCGTTTATTATCTCCTCGGATTCGCCGTGAATGTTGAACCGTATCGGCTGTGGGGACTGGCAGCAGTGGGATTTACCTGGGCTTTTCATGTGACCTTCACCATCAGCATGCTTTCGGAAAACCAGCCGGATATTCAGGAGCATGGCCGATTGTTTTCGTATTCCGTAATTTATTGCGCAAACGTACTGATTATCGGCCTGTGGATGGTCATGGTCGGATCTCCGGAAATCACAACCTTTGGAAGCCTGATTGGTCAGGAAACCATTTATGCATACACATTCGTATGGAACTATATTCTGATCGGATACGAATACGGCGTCCAGTTTCTTCAGACAATGAAAAGCAGTGAGGGCGGATAAACGGCTATCCGGAAATCTCGAATACTTCCGGAGCAATCTTTTCTATCAGGTCATAACACAATTGCTGAACATGCTCGGAAGATGACGAATTCAAAGCTTTTTGTGCCAGCTCAACGGCATCGGAATAATAAAGTTTCCGAATGACATCTTTGATCACCGGGGCCTGTGACGGACTTACCGACAGCTCATCAACCCCGAGTCCGATTAACAGCGGAACCAATTGCGGCGACGCAGCCATCTGCCCGCACACACAGGTCCAAAGTCCGTTCTTCTGGCTGACTTTTACGACATAGTCAATCAACCGAATAATGGCCATGTGAGTTGGCTTATACAAATGGGCAACATTTTCATTACCCCGATCGACGGCCATCGTATACTGGATTAAATCGTTGGTCCCGAGGCTGAAAAAGCTTACGTGAGGAGCAATAATATCGGCAATTAACGCGGCCGAGGGCACCTCAATCATCGTGCCGATCTGAATATCCTGATTGAAGGCGATCCCGCTTTTACTCAGCTCCATCATGCATTGCCGGAGCAGTGTATTGGCATCCATCACTTCCTGTACACACGAAACCATCGGATACATGATGCGGATATTTTCATGAACGCTGGCGCGCAGTATGGCACGCAACTGAGTTTTAAAAAGCTCAGGATGAGACAGGCACAACCGGATGGCCCGATCTCCCAGAAAAGGATTCAATTCATCAGGATTCTCGAACCCCGCAGGAAGCTTGTCCGCGCCGAGATCAAGCGTGCGAATGACCACCGGGGACGGATCCTGGCTTTTGGCAGCCTCAACATAAGCCTCGAGCTGTTCTTCCTCGCCGGGAAGTGATTTGGAACCTAGAAACAGAAATTCCGTACGGAACAAACCAATGCCCTTGGCTCCCCGAGCATCCACTCCGTCCAGTTCCGCAAGCAACTCGATATTAGCCGTAATAGGAACCAGATAGCCGTCTTTTGTTTCCGGAGGTTTGTCACGCAACTGCGCAAGTTCAGAAATGATCTGTTCCTGCCCGGCAGCTTTGATTCGATATTCCTCAATCCGCTCTTCCGATGGATTAACAAAAACAAGTCCCTTGGCACCATCAATAAGAACAGTATCTCCATGACTGGCAACGGCCGTGATGTTATGCAACCCAACCACCGCAGGCACTTCGAGCGCCTTGGCCATTATGGCTGTATGGGAGGTTGAGCTGCCGAGATCTGTAATAAATGCCTTAACATTTGTTTTATCAATACTGGCCGTATCGGATGGGGATAAATCATGAGCAACAACGACGCAGGGTTCTTTAATCTGCTTCATCTGGTCCAGAGATTCCCCCGCCAGATTTGCCATGATGCGTTTCGTTACATCCCGAATATCAGCAGCGCGCTCAGATAAATATGAATCCTGTACCTGGGCAAGCATGTCCGCATACCGGTTTGCCACCGTTTGCAAAACCGGCTCCACATTGATCAGCTCCTTCTTAATCGAACGAATGACATCTTCAATGAACGTGCGGTCGTCCACCACCAGAATATGAGCATCGAAGATACTGGCATGCTCATCACCAAGCACCTCAGAAACCTGTTTCTGGATATGCTTGATCTGATCGTGCGTAGAAATCAGGGCCTCTTCGAAGCGTACAATTTCCAACGGCACCTCTTCGGGAGTGATGGATCGCTGAACGGCCTTATCGGTTTGCGGAGTAAGCAACAGCGCTTTGAATACAACAATGCCCGGGGAAACCCCGATCCCCTTTAAGGCAACTTCACTCTTCGTGTATTCTCCTGCCACCGGGATTAATCCTCACCGAATTTGTTAAGAAATAATTCCTCGATTTCATCCATTGCTTTCTTCGCATCACTGCCCGATGTAGTCACAGTCATCGTGCAACCGGGGAAGCCTTCGATCGTCATGAGCCCCATGATGCTCTTGCACGAAACTTTATTACCATCTTTTTCCATGAAAATATCGCATTCATACTTTCCCGCAGCCTTAACAAGAAGCGCTGCAGGCCGGGCATGAATTCCATATTCATTCAAGACCTTGAGTTTTTTGACGAGCGTTTCCTCAGCCATTGCGTACCCGCCCCTTTGTCAGTCGGTTGATGATTTTATCGTCCAGTTCTTTCGCGGCATCATGACCCAATTCTTTAAGTTTCTGGTTCAAAGCCGCCACTTCTACAATATTTGCCATATCCCGCCCGGAGCGAACCGGAAGAGTTATACACGGAACCTTCACCCCCATGATTTCTATCTCATCCGGATGAACCCCGGTACGGTCCTCGTTGCCGGTCGGCGGTTTTAAATCGATGACAAGGTCCAGCTCGGTTTGACGGCGGATGGCCGCAACGCCGAATAGGCTCGGAACGTGAATGATACCGAGACCGCGTATTTCCATGTGATAACGCGTCACTTCATTCGCCCAGCAAACCAGTCGTCCCCGGGTTGTTTTTCGCACCTCGGTAACATCATCCGACACCAGGCTGTAGCCTCGTTCGATCAGCGACAATGCGGTCTCACTTTTTCCAATACCTGGATCGCCGCGAAGCAGGACTCCGATGCCCATAAGTTCCATACAGGTGCCCTGAATTCGTTCCTGGGGAGCTGTAAGTTTTTCCAGTATGACCGTGCATTCATTTACGAAATTCATCGTAACCATGCTTGTACGCAGAACCGGCACTTTATACTGCTCAGCCAGAGCCAGGATTTCTTTGGACGCCTTCCGGTTGCGGGTAATAACAATTCCCGGAATCTGTTGTTTAAACAGGTCTTCCAGACGTTTGACCTTTTCCGCCTGAGGCAGACTTTTCAGATAGGTGAATTCTGCCAGACCAAAAATCTGCAGACGCTGATTCGCGAAATACTGGAAGAAACCAGTCAACGCCAAACCGGGACGGTTCATGGTCGTTTCCTGAAGTTTTCGATCCAGATACTGTTCGCCGGCAATTATGCTCAGCGAAAGGTTCTCGGAACCCTCTTCCCACAGTGTATTAACGGTAATGGCCACAATTCACCTCCTGAAGTGCTGTTGTTTACTTATGGTGATCCTGAATTTTATCACGGTGTTTACGCATTTGACGCTCGGCATGCTCAATCGACCGATCAATCGCATCGTAGAGGTTTTCCGATTTTTCGATCGCCGTGATCCGAATATGATTCGATGCCTGAATGATGACTTCAGACACCTGATCCCGATTTTCGGTCTCCAGAATTACGCGAACACTTTCTATTCGCGGGAACACGCCCAGACTGCGCTCAAGTTTGTCTTCAACATGAGTTTTTACGTTGTCTGTTACATTAACATGCCGTCCTGTGATGCTTACTTGCATGGCTTGCTCCTTTCGGTTTTTTACATACTGAACCGCGGACCTAGATACAGTTCCTGGCTCACTTTGTCATTTACTAAAAATTCACTGTTTCCTTCACTCAGCACCTGACCATCGCACAGCAGATAGGCCCGATCAACCACGGCCAGGGTTTCGCGCACATTGTGGTCGGTAATCAGTACCCCCAGCCCTTTGGCCCGCAGATCTCGCACGATATCCTGCACATCATTCACCGCCAATGGATCGACACCGCTGAATGGTTCATCCAGCAGAATAATTGATGGATTCGTGACCAATGCCCGGGTAATTTCAAGTCGGCGGCGTTCCCCTCCGCTCAGGGTATAGGCTTTCTGTTTTGCCAGTTTGCTGATTTTCAGGTCTTCCAACAACTGTTCAAGGCGTTGCTTACGTTCTTTATGCGAAATTGGAAGCGTTTCCAAAATGGCCATCACATTTTCCTGAACGGTTAATTTTCGAAAAATAGAAGGTTCCTGAGAAAGGTAGCCCATCCCCATGCGGGATCGTTTATACATTGGAGTATTCGTCACATCTTTTCCGTTGAAAAAGACCTTGCCGCTGGTCGGTTTAACCAATCCGACAATCATGTAAAAGCTGGTGGTCTTACCGGCACCGTTCGGTCCCAGCAATCCGACAATTTCCCCCGCTTTTACGTTGATTTCAACTTCACGTACGACCTTGCGGCCTTTATATGCCTTCACCAGCTTTTCAGTCCGGATCAGATAGGTTTCTTCAGCAGCCATTTATTCGTCTAAATCTTTCAGGAATTTTTCTTTGGTTTCCTCGTCCAGATAGAGCAGGAGCCGAGCATTCGGTTCACAAACCATTCGTCGAGTCTCATGCCAGAATAATATCCGGTCGCCAGTCATAATATTCAGTCCCTGCTTAACCTTCGGTTCGCCTTCCAACACGAATTTTCCTTCATCCGCATAGTACATCGCCCGATCCGCCAGCGCTTTCCTGTTTTCAGATTGAATTATTACCTCGCCTACCGCTTCTATCCAATCAATTTCGTTCTCATCTTTCAGGTAAATGCGAATTTTTTCGCAGTTCATTGCGGCCTGGGGATCCCGAACTCGCACTCGACCGGAAAGCTCAGCCATCCTTTCTGTCTCGTCATAAACCGCACGATCCGCACGTACTTCGGTCTTTTCAGCAGAAGGTTCGGTTGTTTCGCTAAACTCCAAACCTGAATTTTGGGAGATTTCCAGAAAAGCATTCGGCTCACAGACCATTTTACGATCGCCCTTAATCCACAGTCGAATTCGTTCTCCGGAAAGGCTGTTGCCATCACTGGCAGCTGTTGCCCGGCCCTCCAATTGCACAAAACCGTTGCGATAATTATAAATCGCGGAATCAGCCGAGGCCGTCCGATTGCTGCTCACCAGCTCCACACCACCTTGCGCTTCAATAAATTCAATATCGTTTGAAACAGAAAAACGCCCAATCAGGCTCTCTGTTTTCAGGATGCCCTCATCATCCACTACCACCACATTCTGATCCATGCGGACAAATCGCTGTTCATGGTCCAGTTCCAACCGTTCGCCGGTCAGCAGGGTTTCGCCGGTTTTTCGTTCAATCGTTTTCATGGCCGCCAGGCGTTGTAAGAATGGAGCAAACTCTTCGTCATCCACGTTTCCAATGATTGGAACTACATTGGTCGAAGCATTTCCTTGCACAGGCACCACCACCGCATCATCGGCCATGGCCTCGATTTCCGCCCATTCGTCCGCATCGGGATCTGAACGTTCGCGCTTCGAACACGACACCAGAATCAGCGCACAGAGCAGGAGACTGAAAGCATGGCGAATCACAGCTCTACCCCCTTCATTGTGCGGGCTGATTCTTTCACAAGCACTTTTGAATCGTGTGCGATCTCAAACTTATTTTCTGCGGAGGTAAAGCGGAAGCCTCTACCGGAAACGGTCATCTGCTCCATATCAATCAGAACTTCGCCCTCTGACTGTACCACCAGCATCTTTGCATCACCCGAACTATCAATCTTAGTGAAGCACTGCGGAGCGAAGATCGTCATGAACACTTTTCCATCCTGGTAGACATCGATCCGAAGGTTGGAGACATCAGCCACGCCGCCTTCAAGCACTTTCGCGTAACCGCCATAGAGCTGCGCCTTCTTCGCGCCGGAGTCATCATAATACGGAGCCTGTACTCCGACCACTTCCATGCCGGATTCCAGATATTCATCGAGCTTGCTTGCTGATGGCTTTTCAGAACCGTCCTGTGCGAGAACACCAGAACAGCAGATCAGCAATACCCATAGTGAATAGAAGACAGCTTTCATAGATTTAAGCCATAGTAAACAAAAGGTCGCGAAGAGAGCAAAGCAATCATGCCCCGCATCTTCACGACCCTTTCGTTCATCGGGTTATGAATTTAACTTAACCAACCGCAACGATACTCGGGGTATAGTCTGCCGGAGGTTCATATCCCAGCAGCGTGATGCAGGTGGCTGCCAGATTGGCAATCCCCGGCTTTTCAACATCCGCCTTCCGAACCTTGGAAGCCCCCGACGCATCATACACATAGGCCGGTACCGGATTGAGTGAGTGCGATGTTTTCGGGAAGGTTTTTCCACTGGCATCGTGTTTCACTGCGCCGGTCTTTTTATCCAGCTCGCACATATCATCGGAATTGCCGTGGTCCGCGGAACAAACCAGAATACCCTTCTTCGCTTTCAGCGCTTCCAGAATACGTCCCAGCCCTTCATCCACCGCCTGCACCGAAACCTTAACGGCTTCGAAATCGCCGGTGTGGCCGACCATATCGCCATTTGGATAGTTCAGACGAATAAATTTATATTCACCGCTATCAATCGCTTTCAGCACTTCTTCCGTCACTTCATCCGCTTTCATACGCGGCGCGTCTTCGAACGGACAGACATCTGAGGGAATTTCCATCCAGGTTTCGGTTTCGAATTTTCCGGAATTGTTACCGTTGAAGAAATAGGTTACGTGCCCAAACTTCTGCGTCTCGGAAATCGCAAACTGCTTCACACCGGCATTGGAAAGATATTCACTCATTGTGCGGTCAATCGCCGGCGGAGTCACAAGATACTTTTCCGGAACCCCCAGATCGCCATCGTACTGCATCATGCCGGCATAAACCACGTCCGGTTTCGGACCGCGATCAAACTCAGAAATCTCATCCGCTTCAAACGCCTTGGTAATTTCCAGCGAACGGTCACCGCGGAAATTAAAGAAGATTACGCTGTCGCCATCGACAATCGGACCAACCGGTTTTCCGTCACGTTCAATCACAAACGCTGGCAGGTCCTGATCCAGAATACCGGGCTTGTCTGCACGGAACTGCTCAATGGCCTCTTTCATGGAAGCAAACGGAGTCGCTTCGGCCTTCACATGTGCTTTCCAACCGCGGTCCACCATGCTCCAGTCCGCATCATAGCGGTCCATCGTGATGTTCATCCGGCCGCCGCCGGAAGCCACACAATAGTCGACCGAACCATCGGCATTAATATCAGCCAGGAACTTGTCAAAGCGCTCAACATATTCGAGTACAGACGTCGGCGGAACATCCCGGCCATCGATCAACGGATGAATACGGGCTTTCTTCACACCCTGCTCTTTGGCTTTCAGCAGCATCGCTTCCAGATGGTTGATGTTGGAGTGAACATTGCCATCCGAGAACAGGCCGATGAAATGCAGCGTGGAATCTTTATCCATCACATTAGCGACCACTTCTTTCCAGACTTCGCCTTCATACATGGAACCGGTTCGGATGGCATCGCCAACGAGTGCCGCACCCTGCGCAAAAACACGCCCGCAGCCGATGGCATTATGCCCGACTTCCGAGTTGCCCATATCGCCGTCGTCCGGCAACCCGACCGCAACCCCATGAGCCGCCAGCTCGGTATACACGGCATTTTCCTTCAGCCAGTCCAGATTCGGGGTATCCGCGAGGGCAACGCAGTCGCTTTCGGGATTTTTACCAATACCGACGCCGTCCATAATCACCAGCACAACGGGCCCTTCCGGACCGCTAAAAGTTTCGTTTTTCTTCAACTGTTCCATGATTCTTTATCTCCTGAAGTTTCCAATGTTTGAAAAAGTCCGGGAAATATGCCCTTCCCGGCCGGTATTGGCAAAAAAATACGAATGGCGATTTCTGACAGACCGAACTGTTCAACCGACCCAAATATAACATACGCCCATCAAAAGGCACAAAAAACGGCACCCCGTTTGATGAACATGCCGTTCTTTCAATGGTTCCAACGATTGGAAATCAGCTCTTCAGCGTCTCAATCATTTTTGCCAGCTTACCGGCTTTCTCAATCAGTTCTTCCTGGCGCTTTTCCTGCACAGCAACAACTTCCTTAGGAGCGCGGCTCACAAAGTTTTCGTTGGAAAGCTTTTTCTTCACGCTTTGCAGGAACCCATTCACCTCATTGAGCTCAGCGGTCAATTTGCTGATCTCGGCATCCACATCCACCAGACCTTCAATGGACATATAAACTGTACCCAACGTACTGATGCCGCTCGGCATGGCACCTTCCGGTGTGAAATCAACATCAATATTGATGGCCTCTGCATTCAGTGCTGCCATGATCGATGCCTTATCGTCTGCAATCTGCCCGGCGACATCCTGATTCGAAGCGCGGACACAGAACTTGGCCGACTGCTTATTCGAGAGCTCATATTCGGCACGCAGGATACGTCCGATACGGATCAAATCATGTTTTCCATCCACATATTTCACGATGGCCGGACTGATGCCGCTGACGACGGATTTCTCCGGCCACGGGGCAATCATGATGGATTCATCCTCATAGTTATAGCCCATGCCGTGCCACAGCTCTTCCGTTTGGAACGGCATGAACGGATGTAATAAACGCAGCGCCGTGGAGAATGCAAAATGCATCACTTGCAGTGTGTGCTGCTTTTTCTCCGGTGTACCTTTGTAAAGAATCGGTTTGGCATATTCCAGATACCAGTCGCAGTAGCTGTGCCAGAAGAAATCATAGAGCGAGAGCGAAGCATCATTGAAACGGTAGCGTTGCAGATTATCGTTCACAGAAGAAATCGCTTCGTTCAATTTAGCCAGCAGATGCTGATCGTCCGGAGTCAGGTCCGCTTTATCAAACGCCAGATCCTTTACATCGAATCCTTCCGAATGCATTTCCATGAAACGGGCGGCATTCCAGATCTTCGTACCGAAGTTACGGCCGATCTCAAACTTTTCGTCGTTGATGTATACATCCTGACCGGTGGCCGTAATCATCATCAGCGAGAAACGCAGCGCATCGGAGCTGTACTTTTCAATGATGTCCAGTGGATCAATGGAATTGCCTAGACTCTTCGACATCTTGCGTCCCTGATCATCGCGCACCGTACCGTGGATATAGACGGTGTCGAAGGGAATGTTATCCATGACTTCGATGCCCGACATAATCATACGAGCCACCCAGAAGAAAATGATCTCATTCCCGGTTACGAGTGTTTTGGAAGGATAGTAAAACTCCAGATCCTCACTTTTATCCGGCCAGCCGAATACACTGAACGGCCAAAGCCAGGAAGAGAACCACGTGTCCAGCACATCTTCGTCCTGCCGAATATTAGAAGACTGACATTTTGTGCAGGTCTCTTCTGTTGTTTTGGAAGCCCACTCGTGGCCGCAGTCGTCGCAATAGAAAATCGGAATACGATGCCCCCACCAGATCTGACGGGAAATACACCAGTCGCGGATGTTTTCCATCCAACCCATGTAGGTTTTGTTCCAGCGTTCCGGAACAAATTTGATCTTGCCGTCATTCACAGCCTCAATCGCCGGCCGCGCCAGCGACTTCATCTTCACAAACCACTGCGGCGACAGGCGCGGTTCCACTACGGTGTCACAGCGGTAACAATGTCCCACCGCGTGCTGGTGCGCATCCACTTTTTCAACCAGACCGCCCGCCTTCAGATCGTCCATCAGCTGCTTGCGACATTCAAAACGATCCATGCCTTCATACGGACCGGCGTTTTCGTTCATGATGCCCTGATCCGTCATCACATTGATCTGCGGCAAATCGTGGCGCAGTCCCATCTCAAAGTCGTTCGGGTCGTGTGCCGGTGTAATTTTCACCAAACCGGTTCCAAACTCCGGATCCACATAGTCGTCTGCAATAATCGGGATTTCACGGTTCGTGATCGGCAGGACCACCATTTCACCAATGAGGTCTTTATAGCGCTCATCGCGCGGATTTACGGCAACAGCTGTATCACCGAGCATGGTTTCCGGACGTGTGGTTGCTACCACAATGCGGCGTTTTTTACCTTTAACGGCATAACGTAGGTGATAGAGGGCTCCCTCCACATCAACGTGTTCACTCTCTTCGTCCGAAAGCGCGGTTTCGCAGCGAGGGCACCAATTGATAATACGGTTACCGCGGTAAATCAGATCTTTGTCATACAGCCGGCAGAAGATTTCAAGAACGGCGTCGCTCAACCCTTCGTCCATCGTAAAGCGTTCACGCTCCCAATCGCAGGAGGCGCCGAGCTTTTTCAGCTGGTTGGAGATGGTGGAACCATATTCTTCCTTCCATTCCCATACCCGTTCGATAAAGGCTTCACGGCCCACGTCATCGCGGGTCTTGCCTTCTTTCTTCAGGGCGCGTTCCACCACATTCTGCGTCGCAATTCCGGCGTGGTCGGTTCCGGGAACCCATACGGTATTTTTGCCCTGCATGCGGGCCACGCGGGTGAGGATATCCTGAATATTATTATTGAGGGCGTGACCCATATGAAGAATACCGGTCACGTTCGGCGGCGGAATCACAATACAGAACGGATCGCCTCCGTCCTTGCTGTCGCCATGAAAGCGACCGTCATCCATCCACTGCTTATACCACTTTTCTTCAACTTCTTTCGGGTCATACTTTTTTGCTAGTTCTGCCATAGGTCTAATCCAGGTTATTTCTTAAAAATATTGATGACGTGACGATTGAGTCGTGAAACGTGAATGGTCACGACTCACGTTTCACTAGTCAGGTTTTTCTTCATTCAGGAACAGTTTATATTCCACACCGTCGACGAGGGCCTCCCAGGAGGCTTCGATGATGTTTTCCGACACGCCGACCGTACCCCAGGATGTTTCTCCATCGGACGATTCAATCACGACGCGGGTTTTTGCGGCGGTCGCTTCTTCCGGGTCGAGGATGCTCACGCGGTAGTCCGCCAGCTGCACTTCGCTGATACTCGGGTAGAATTCCTTGAGCGCCAGACGTAATGCCATATTCAGCGCATCCACCGGTCCGTCCCCCTCGCCCACCGTAAAGGCCGTCTTGCCGTTCACGTTCAGTTTCAGTGTGGCTTCCGAAAGACACGGAGCGTTCTTGCCGCGCTTTTCGACGATGACCCGATACCCTTCCAGTTCAAAGAAACTCTTATGCTCTTTCAGCACCTTCTTGATCAGCATTTTAAACGAAGCATCGGCCGATTCATAGACGTAGCCGCCCTTCTCCATTTTTTCCAAAGTTTGGAGAATTTCGCGTACTTCCGGCGATTTGCGGTCGATATTCTCGAGCCCCATCTCCATCAGTTTTTCCATCACGTTGCTCGCACCCGACAGTTCAGAAATCAGGATGCGGCGATCGTTCCCCACTAAAGCAGGGGCCACATGCTCAAAACTGTGCGATACCTTGCGGACCCCGTCCACGTGCATACCCGCTTTGTGAGCAAAAGCACTTTCGCCGACAAATGCTGCACGCTGATTATCCCGCAGGTTGGCCTGCTCGTTCACAAACTGAGAAACCTGCTTCAGGTTTTTCAGCTGTTCCGGATCGGACAAACAGGTTTTGTCTGTCTTCAAATTTATATTGGCCACCATCGATACCAGGTTGCAGTTACCGCAGCGCTCGCCGAATCCGTTAACGACGCCCTGCACCTGCACAGCACCGGCACGAACGGCTTCCATGGCATTCGCCACGGCGGTCTCTGAATCGTTGTGTGTATGAATACCTATCGCGACGTCAAATTTCTCACGAATCGTTGTCGTGATTTCAAATGCTTCGTTCGGCAGCGTTCCGCCATTGGTGTCGCAAAGCACCAGACAGTCGGCTCCGCCTTTTGCGGCGGCTGCCAAGGACTGGAGCGCGTATTCCGGGCTGTCTTTATAGCCGTCAAAAAAGTGCTCTGCATCGTAGATCACTTCCTTGCCGTTTTCCTTCAGAAAACGGCAGGTATCTTCAATCATCGCCAGATTTTCCTCCGGCGTGGTTTTCAGCACTTCGGTCACATGCAGCAACCAGGTCTTTCCGAAAATAGTACAGACTTCGGTATCGGCTTCCAGCAGGGCCAGCGTGCCTTTATCGGTCGACACATCCACGTTTGCCCGACGGGTGCTCCCGAACGCCGCCACTTTGGCATGCTTCAGGTTTTCTTTTTTGATGTCCTTAAAGAAAGCCATATCCTTCGGATTCGAAGCCGCAAAGCCGCCTTCAATATAATCAACACCGAACGAATCGAGCATTTTAGCCACATGGATTTTGGCAACCGGGGAGAAATTAACCCCCTCAGCCTGCGCGCCATCCCGCAACGTGGTATCGTATATAAAAACTCTGTTTTCTGCACTCATAGGTTTCTACCTGTTTTTTTCCAAAGGCTGGAAACATACCCCACCCCCCAAACCCGAACCAAGCCCGAAGGGGGATTTTCTATTCCCGGAACATACGTCAAATATGGCACTACAGAATCGCAACAAGGCCGAACAAAAATGGAGAGCAGAAAAATAATAGCAAACCGCATAAGCAGATATTTCTACCATCCCTATTTCTGCCCGCCTTGCGCTACAGGAGGAATTTAGATGCATGTTGGAATATTTAATATTACATTCTTCTGATGGACCGCGTTCCCGCCAATCGAAGCCTTGCCTATCTGCTGGGCCGTAAATCCGCCCCGTTCTTTTTTAAAGCGAACTGGGTCATGAAATCGCTGGCCGGCACCGAGTCCGAGAAAATTGAAGCGGAATACCAAATGGGCTTCCTGCTCGCCCGGGTCTACGAAGAAAAAGTTCCAGCCCTTGGCAATAATCGGCTGACAGAAACCGCGAACCAACTGACTCGCTGCCTTACCAACAAAAAAAGGAAACACACCTTTAAGCTCGATCAGTCCGGCGAACTGAACGCCTGCGCCATCCCCGGCGGATTCATCTACATCTCCGAACAACTGTTCGACTACTGCGGCGAAGATATCGATGCCATTGCCTTCGTCCTCGCCCACGAAATCGCCCATGGCATTCACGGCGATGCCAATCAGCGTTTCCTCACCAAAACGGTTATCAACGGATTACTTCGCTTGCAAACCCGCGGCCTGATGAACCCGGCTGTGAAGCAGATAGTTGCCAAATTAGTCCAGCAAGGCTATTCCCGCGAACAGGAATTCCGCGCCGATCGGTTTGCCGTGGCCCTCACCAAAGCCGCGGGTTTCGACCCCAACGGAGGATGCCGCCTTTTTTCCAACCTTTGGAAAAAGAGGGAAACCACCAACCCCTTCAGCACCTATTTTTCCTCGCATCCCACCATGCCCGACCGCATTTCACGGATTGAAAAGCGGATCAATGAGCTGAGATAATCGGCCGATTATAAAATCCTCAAGCGTCTTCCAGGGCATCCTGATGGCGGTTATTTGTATTGTTCTTCGAGATCTAGGAAGAACTCCTCTTTGAGAGGTTTTTCATTCACGGCCGCTTGGAAATCTTTATCATTTAACAACGCGTCGAGTTTCCATAAACCCCGCCGGTTCGGTTCTTCATTCGTGATTTCGAGTTTATTGTAGTGTTTATCCAGAGGGTTCGTGAACGAACGCCCATTATACAAATGGACTGCGAAGAAAAATGATTCCTCTTCAATCATATAGATGTAGAAGTTAGGCGCACCAACCGGAACCTTTTGCGGGTCAAACTTAAATTCAATATCGCGGTCCAATCCCTCCTTTAGAACGGCTCGAAAATTTTCAACATCTGTAACCTTAAACTGTTCAGGAGTTCCTTGCGTATATTTTTTCTGATGAGGTGCAGCAAGGAGGACGTAATGCTGAGCTTCACTATCCCCCTGCAGTGGATACTTCCCGGTTTTCTTGTGATATTCCTCAATCAGCTCCCCGTAATACTTTAAGTGACGGAGTCGGAATATGTCGGCATCGTGCTGATAATCCTTATCCATTTTTTCAGCCAGGGTTTCCTTTTCCTTCCATCCGATAACGACCTCCAACGGTTTGCTGGGAAAATCAGATAAATCAAATTCCAACAGGATCTTATTATCTTTTTCATTATGGAGTACCTGAAGTGCATTGTTGTCAGCCACATACATATCCTTTTGCATCGCAATCAGGACATTCATCTTCATTTCCATAGGCCCGCCGCTACCCAAATCAACTTCGGCCTCGGTGTTCAGCAGGTTGCTGAATAATTGCTGAACCGGTGTGTTGCGCATAAAATTTTTCGTTTGTGCAAGAACTCGAATCGCAGTAGGCGCTTCAAGTGAATCATAAGCCAGGTCTTTAATCTCAAACTCAGTGAGATCAAACATATCCTTAAACCGGTCCTCACTCATTCGTGTTTCATCCGTGAAGCGTAGGTTGTACAGGATGATTTCAGTTTCCCCGTTCATCGTATTGTATTTAAGAAAACACTCCGAAAACGTGAAGGTTGGATTCAGTTTTGCCGTAGTGATGATCGGCGTCGACAGAGCCAGAATGACGATGAGTACTTTTCTGAATATATTCATAAATTTATCTTCTGTTAATATTGTGGCTGAACTTCCAAGGTTTGGAAAACTATCACCATGACCTAAAACACTCGTGGTCTTGATTCTCTAGTCCGCTTCTACCATTCTTTTTTAATCGGTATGATGCTCCCATACGACATCGACTAATCTTTCTTCAGAGTCATAGTAGTACCACAGGTTACACAAAGAATAAAAGTCGGATGAAGATCTTGGATCGTGCTTTATGTAGCGCTCGACGCGTTGAATTCTCTTTCCAGTTTGCTTTTCAATCGTCAACAACTTCTGAGAAAGGAGTGGGTCATCGTAATCTTCCCAGCCATTTTCCGGTCGTTCGATCAGTACATTGGGTTTTGATTGAAGCCTTTCATGAATCTTCGATTTCGTCGTAACTTCTGCAGGATACAGTTCGCGCAACTGATTTGTGCGGTATTCCTCATCCAACATATTCGATGAAGTGCACCCTGTAATCCACAAACTCAGGATCAATATGAAGAGTCTGTTTTCAATGTTACCCATTCTTCCCACCACCCATACTTGTCAAATTTTAAAATATAAACATGCTAAGAGCGTGTCGCCGGAAAACAAGTAGAAACTCAAGCCTAACCCCGGCCTTAACTAATTCATCATCAGATGCGTGCTCCAGCCTACGTTTTCAGCACGTAGGACCTCCGAACAACAGGTCCCGCACTATTCTCTCTCATTAACTTCGTCATGAAAGTATACAAATTGGTTTTAATGTTTGACCTCAGGATCAATTAAGTGCCACTTTTTTTGCATTCGAAATAGAAGATGTAGTCATCATTAATCCATCGTGAGGTATTATATTATGCGTAAATTTGTTTGGTCGGCGGCGCTACTCGGCTTGTTGTGTTCATCAGTTTTGGGGCAACTCGTAAACAAGCCCGAACTGGAAGAAGAGTTCATGGATATGGGGTTTGGCATATTCATCCATTGGAGTATGGATTCGCAGCTGGGCAGCGTGATCAGCCATTCGATGGTGGGAGCATCGGATGCCTATCTGGATAAATACATGGAAGAGCTGCCCCAGACGTTTTATCCGGACAAATTTGATCCCGATGAATGGGCTCGGCTGTTCAAGGTGGCCGGCGCAGAATATGTCGTATTCACTACCAAGCATCACAATGGCTTCTGCATGTGGGACACCAAGACGACGGATTTCAGCATCATGAACACGCCCTATGGAAAAGATATTACGGGCATGCTCGTGGCTTCGCTACGTAAATACGGCTTAAAGGTGGGCTTCTATTATTCGCCCGAAGATTTCAGCTTCCTGCGTCAGCAAGGCACGCTGATCTCCCGCAAACGCGCCATGAGCCAGGTCACGGATAATCCGGAACTGATGGCGTATTCGGAGGCCCAGCTGGACGAACTCCTTTCTGATTACGGCCCGATCGATATGATCTTCTTCGATTCCTTCAGCAAAAAGCCGCTGGTGCAGTATGTGCACGAAAAGTATCCCGACGTAATCGTGACCCGCGGCGAAATGGAAACGCCCGAACAGAAAATTCCCGACGGCGCGATGCCCGGCCCCTGGGAAACCTGCATGACCATGGGAACGCAGTGGCAATATAAACCCACTAACGAAGAATATAAAGACGGCTCCGATCTCATCGCGAAGCTGGTCGAAATCCGCGCCAAGGGCGGCAACTTCCTGCTCAACATCGGCCCCAAACCCAATGGTGAAATCCCTATCCAGCAGGAGGAGCGCTTGCGCGAAGTCGGGCTATGGATGTTCGTCAACGAAGAGGCCGTCAAAGCTGTGCGCCCCGTTCCGATCCAGATTAAAGAAGGTAATATCTGGTTCACCCAGAGGGATGAAGAAAATGCGGTCTACGCTATTATCGTCGGACAAAAAGATTGGTTCAAAGGCTTCCGTCGCAACTTTCTGCTGAAAAGCCTGCGGTCAACACCGGAAACCACCGTGTCAGTGCTCGGACAGAATGATTTAGTGGTGGAATACTGGCCGTCCAATATTCCGACGACGCGGCTGATTCAACACGATGAAGAACTGGAAATCTCCGTGGCCCGTGCCCAGCGACTTTATAACAACAAAATCTGGGGCAACCCCGTTGTGGTGAAACTCACCAACGTCGAACTGGTTGAAAAAAAATAAGGTAGGGACGGCTGTCCCAGCCGTCCGCCCGCAGAAACGACCGGTTCTTCGAACGGCACGCTGGGACAGCGAGCCCTACCTGTTTTCAGGAGAATTACGCATGAAATTAATTCGCACATCGCTATGCCTGCTGCTCTGTTCGGGAGCGGCTTTCGCTCATGACGCAGGAACGGACAAAGTCTATAAAATCTGGGATGACGAACCCTGTCCCAACCGGGGCCACGATTACAGCATCAAGAAAGCCCGAGGCTATCCGTTCGACGAAGATTGGGAAACCAAGTCCTATCCCATCGGCAATGGCTATATGGGCGCAAACCTCTTCGGGCGCACGGACACCGATCGGATTCAGATCACCGATAAAACACTGGCCAATGAAGGGCTCTATAATCTGAGCGGCATGACTAGCTTCGCCGAGGTCTATCTCGATCTCAACCATCCCGATCCGACGAACTATTCCAGAACCTTAAGTTTGAACGACGCAACCCATCGGGTGAGCTATCAGTACGAAGGCGTGGAATACCAACAGGTGAGTTTCGCGAGTTATCCCGACAACGTGCTGGTGGTTCAACTCAGTGCGGATCAGCCGGGAAAAGTTTCTTTTACAGTGCGGCCGGAAATACCGTATCTCCGGGAAGCATCGGAAAAATACGCACGTAGCGGAACGGTTGTTGCTCTGGATGATTTGATTACACTCTCAGGCACCATTCCTTTTTTCAGCGTAAATTATGAAGCGCAGATTAAAGTGCTGAATAGCGGAGGAAGTCTGTCGGCGGGCGCGGACACCATCACCGTATCGAATGCGGACAGCGTGGTGTTGCTGATCGCTGTCGGCACCAACTATGAATTGAGCAGCCGGATATTCAGTGAATCGATCAAAAACAAAAAGCTCGATGCCGAACAGTTTCCGCATGAAGAGATTTCTGCGCGCATTGGCCACGCAGTAGGAACCGGGTTTGACCAGTTGCGGGCAAATCATCTGGCCGATTACCAGAATCTATTCAACCGCACGACGATTGATTTCGACAGCGAGGTCGCGGAACTCCCGACCAAGGCGTTGCTGCGCAACTATCAGGAAGGCGAAACGAATCCCTATCTGGAGGAACTCATGTTACAATACGGGCGCTATCTGTTGATCGCGTCATCGCGGCCAGGAACCCTCCCCACTGGGTTGCAGGGCGTCTGGAGCCAGTATGAAGTGACGCCGTGGACGGGCGGGTATTGGCATAACATTAATGTGCAGATGAACTATTGGGGCGCCTTCAGCGCCGACCTGGCGGAAACCTTCGTTCCCTACATTGAATATTTCCAGGCCTATTGGCCCGAGGCCAAAAAGAACGCAACGAACTATGTTCGGAAAAATAATCCAGACGCCCTAACCGAAGACAATGGCTGGACGATCGGTACCAGTGGATCGCCCTATGTGATCCATTCGCCGGGCGGCCACTCCGGGCCGGGCACCGCCGGTTTCACCAGTAAGCTCTTCTGGGAATACTATGATTTTACCCGCGACGAAAATTTCCTACGTGAAACTGGTTATCCTGCCTTGCTGGGCACTAGCCGGTTTCTCTCAAAAACCGTAAAACCCACGGACGACGGCCTGTTGCTGGTAGATCCCTCTGCATCGCCCGAGCAAAAGGTGAACGGAAAGGAATATATCACAGTCGGAACAACCTTTGATCAGGGATTTGTCTGGGAGAATCATAACGACGTGCTAAAGGCTGCGGAGATTCTCGGCGCGCAGGATCCCCATCTGGCCGTGGCTAAAGAGCAGATGTCCAAACTGGACCCGATCCTCGTCGGCGCATCGGGCCAGATTAAAGAGTTCCGCGAGGAAAATATGTATGGCGATCTGGGCGAGAAAAAACATCGCCACGTTTCGCATCTTTGCCCGCTTTACCCGGGGACGCTGATCAATTCAGAAACGCCGGAGTGGATGCAGGCAACGATTGTTTCATTGGATGCACGCGGTAATAACACCACCGGATGGGCGATGGCCCACCGCATGAACCTGCGGGCCAGAACCAAGGATGGCGATAAAGCCTACGAGGTGTATAAAAAGCTTATTCAGGAACGGACCTACGAAAATCTTTGGACCACGCACCCGCCTTTTCAGATTGATTCCAACTTTGGCTGCATGGCCGGGGTTGCCGAAATGCTGCTGCAAAGTCATGAAGGCTATATTGAACCTTTGGCCGCATTGCCGTCAGTCTGGCCGAATGGGAACTTCAGCGGTCTGGTTGCACGGGGCAATTTTGTCTTTTCCAGTGTTTGGAAAAACGGGAAGGCCACCTCATTTGAAATCCTCTCCAGAAGCGGCGGTCCGTGCGAAATCAAGTATCCCGGAATTGCCGAGGCGCAATTGACCGATACACGGGGAAAAGCAATCGAGTTCACGAAGAAGGCCGAGGACCGGATTACTTTCAACACCGTAAAAGGCACGGAATATCGCATTACCCTTCCGTAATACCGTAAAGGTTGCGGGTGGATTCGGACTAAACGACCGGAGCCTATCTTACCTTTGTTATTAATGCGTATAGAGCACCCCCTGGTTTTGAGGTAATTGTTTCATATTACAGTCTTCATGCCGCCTCTCTTTTATTTAGATTAAATCTATACAAGCATCCTGTTCACGCCTAGAATCTTACGCAGTTCTAACCAAGGAGTGGACCGATGAAAAAGTTATCATACAAAACGGCCATTGCTTTCATGGCCACGGTATTCTTGATGCCGCTGTACTCCTTCGCCGCCACCAATACGGTGACCACCCTGACAGATGAAGACAACGGCAACCTCAATCCGGCCAATGGGTCGGGCACTTCGCTTCGCGAAGCCATCAACTATTCCGCCTCCGACGACACCATCGTTTTTGATATCGGCGGAACCAACGATACAATCATACTGACCAACACGCTGACCATTGGTAAGAGTCTGACCATAGACGGCACCCTGCCAACCAATGCTCCGTTAATCGCGGCCTCTCAGACAGCAGCCGGAGAGTATTACCACGATGATGAACCGCTGCGAGTCAAGCTGGACGCCGGGCTCCTGTACCGAGTCATTAATACAGACGCTCCCAGCCCCATCACCGTGAAACTGCGCAACATGATCCTCAGCAAAGGCTATGACCCCAGCTACGGGGCTGGATTGAATGTCACCTACCTCTCCAGCGTCCTGCTGGACAAGGTCTCGCTCATTTACAACTTAACCGACGGCTACGGCGGCGGAGCCCATGCCGACGGGGATCTGGAACTGAACGATTGTACGCTGAAGTATAACGAAGCCTACGGCGGCGGCGGACTGGCGATTAACTCGGCCGGATATGCTCGGGTCACGGACACCCGTTTCAAGAGCAACACTGCTGTCCTCGGTGGAGCCCTCATTAATTATGGTGAGTTGAAACTGGCGGAAAGCCGCCTTTCCAGAAACACCGCCACCTTGTCCGGCGGCGCACTTTATTCCGGTTATGGAAACGTCACTATTTATGACAGCTTCTTCGCCAAAAATACTGCACTGAGCGAGGGTGCTCTCTTTGCCCAGTCCACGACCGTTTCCATCACGAACAACACCTTCTCGAGAAACAGTGCGACCAACGAGAATGCCGCAATCGGGATTTCCAATGGAGATGGCCGGATCTACAACAGTACGTTTTTTGGAAATTGGGCAGATATGAAAATAATTGAGGTGGACCTTGGGAATTTCGACATCGACCACGTCACCTTTACGAGTAACACGGTCACGTCCGGATCGGAAATCGTACATAGCTCAGGGACAGCATCCATCAGCAACAGCGTAATCGATAAAGCTGGAGTGCTGGATGGCACCTATTCTCTGGGATATAACTATTTCGGTTCCGATCATGGACTTTCCAAACTGATCCGTTACAACCACGATTACCGAATCCAGGCTCCTCTGCCCGGCTCTCCACTGATCGGCGCCGGAGGCCCATCTTCGCTGACGATGGACCAGCTTGGGAGTCTGCGAGGGATGCCCTCCACCATTGGCGCGGTGGAATACAACAACGAACTGCTTGCCGGCATATGGTCCAGGGATGTGGATGACAGCGGGAAACCTTTTGGACAGGTCTGGTCCTCCAGTCCTGATTATCCCGCGGACACCAGCGAGTTCCAACTGTCAAGAAACGGCAGCAATATGATCAAACTGAGGTTCACCCTGAATCCTGAAGCCATAAGCAACGTTGTCTATCGATTGAAAAAATCGAATACCCTGATGTCACCGGCATGGGGGGAAATCGCATCCTATGACGCATCGATGGGATCGGCCTCAAATGCCAATGTTTCAGCAGTCAGTAACTACTACGAATTTGAATACAGCGAGGATCTTGGCGACCGGGAATATTTCAGCATCTCATATGAACTCAAATTCGGCCTGTAGCACGACAAGGAAACAGATATCTGCGTCATTCAAGCAACCGACTATTTCAAATTCAGCATATAGTTCGATCCCGAAAGTTGTACGGCTGAAATGGTCAGCGACCTTTCAGCCGTTCGGTCGATGCGGGCGGCGGGAAGGATTCGTTCCTCAACCATTCCCGCCCTACAATGATTTCGTAATCGTGGAACCGGCATTCGCACCTTGCGGTAATTCGATGGTTTGGGTCTCACCATTGAAGGTCATTTGCAGCGATGCCTGGGTCTGGGTTGGATCAGCGACGGCTATTTGAATCGCTCTGCCTTCTTTCTTCAGACTCATCAAACAGGGCACATCGACCGCGACGGTTCCCAGCCCGTCAATTTGGATGCTGCCCGGTTTATGGAAAGCCAGCGTACAGATTCCATCCAGTTCCAATGCCTGGAACTCTGGCGTATTTTGTAAAATTTTCAGGGTTGTCGGAAGTCCCGATGTTTGGAAGTCCGCTTCCGTCATCGGCGAAACCCAACAGGCGGTTTGAGCATTCGTTGGTTTCGCGCCGTGGTCCACACCCAGCAGAAAGACATCGGCTTTCGCTTCGCCGTCCGTCGATGCGGTGCGAAGGTCGCGCCAGTCGCCACTTTGTTCCCCCTGCTCAATCACAACCTTGTCATCGCCAAGGACAAAAAAGTAGGCCAAACCGTCGTGCCAGACAGCCGTCTTTCCATCGATGCTCCGCTTTAGCACATCCCCTTTCAGCAGACATTGATTGATGGTGGTGAAGACCGGCTCGTCCGCTTCGGATGAAATATTGCCCGTAAGGATCAGTATTCCGTTTGGCCCGTTGACCCAGACCTTGTCTGCTGCCACGCCAAAGCGGCGGGCCTCCATCACCATGGCACCGGAATCGTCGCCGGAAATACCGCCGACGAACGCCGTTGCGCCGGGCTTCTCCGACCATTCGGATGGATCGGGCATCGGTGCCGTCGGCCGACTCGTAACGCCGGGCAATCGGTTCCAGTCCCAAACCGGGAAGATGCGGTCGTATTCCCCGCCATCCCGGTACAGGAGCGTCATTCCTTCGCAAAGAAAAGCACCGAGCAGATTTTCATCGTTGCAGATTTCGGTAGATAGCGTTCGGGTTGAGCACATTTTAACGGTCGCCATAAGTTCCGGTTGACGCATCACGCCGTAATCCGAACGCCAGAAAAACCGCGTGCCCAACAGGGAGCTCAGCGGCGTGTCAGAAATGATCGATTCGCGCCAGGCTTGCAGTTCAGAAGTATCACCCGGTTTGATGGCAATCAATGCATCGCAGGTTCCCAGTAGCGGCGGTCCCTGAACCCGGTTTTCATAGCTGATCTGCCGGCCCCATGCGGCATAGTCCAGCAGGCTGCCCCACATCATCCAGCGGGTTCCCTCCAGCGCCAGGTTTTCAATCACCGCCTGCTTTTCTGCAGACACTTCAAATTCGGAGCCATGCAGCACGCGGAGCAGATAGGCGGTATTAAGCAGAAAATGGTGCCCGTAGTTTCCCTGATAAAACTGGGGGCCATGCTGGCGGAACGACCAGTCGGGCTGGATGCCTTCGATGGCGACCTCGGCGCTGATGGTTTCCGCGCCGGAGACAATTCCGTTCTCCGCCAGTTCTGGATCATTTTTCAGCATGCCTTGAAGCATAACATTAATGCCGCGCCACAGTCTGTTCTGTCCGGTTGCTCCGGTGGCGGTTCGGTCAATAATGGCCAGCGCACCGTTGCGCTCTTCCGGACTCATCTCCTCCCACATCAGGGTGCCGATCACGCCCATGAATCGTGGCATGCATATCTCGTTATACCACCAGTTAGGACACGTGGGATTCTCTTTGATCCACCAGCCCAGCGTGCTGTGAAAAGCTTGATTCAGATTCTTGGCCTGAACTTCCGCTTCGGGATACGTGTTGATGGCAATCGCCAGTTTACGGACACGGTCAAAGTGGCTGGCCCACACCCAGCCGCTTCGGCTAACGCTGGTATAATCGATGTCGTTGAAGGATCCATCCGGCTGAAGCTTTTGAAGGAACCCATCAAGGTCATCGCGTTTCACCGCGATGGGAAAATCGAACCGGCCTTCCGGCGAATAAAACAACGCGGGCGATCGCCCGGTCGCCAACCATTCTGCGGTTAAACCGGTTTCCACCTCGACAATACCCTGCCGCAGGGCGGACAGATCGTTGGTGTTCCCGCCGAAAGCGGAGAGTGAGAGTATGCAGGCAAAGAAGAATGGTTTTAAATTTTTCATAGTAGAGGTGTATTGGGTAACAGGGATGTTGTCAAGATTGACAGATCGTTGCAGTGAAAATGTTCCCGGGTATTCTGTGATACAATCCCCATCGACCGGTTTCCAATGTCTGGAAGTTTTAACCGCGAGAGAACGCAAGAGTCTGACAGGATGATGGAATGACAGAATAATTCTTCCTTAACACCGCCGCATAGAAAGTAGCATGGGCGTCCCGCCCGTGTACCTGCGAGAAGGTTTTTTTTACAGAATAATTTTTACCCCCCGTCTTCTGGATTTTTATGTCATACAAATCCCGTCGCCCAATTTTTTACCCATAATTTTTCTGCCTGAAATCCACCCCGCCTGAGTTTCCAGTGTCTGGAAGTTTTTGCCCGCAGATACCTGCAGATAAGCGCAGATCAACTTCTGGAGGATCAGGTTCCACCCAGAACCCACCGGGTGGTAGCAGGACATCCGATGACTGGAATCCAGCCCATTAGAGCGCGAGAGGTGCGATGTATTCGGTTGCAATGGAATTTCAAGCCGTTAAATTGGTGAAAACTAAGAATGAACCGATTCGAAATAAGGGAATTTACAATGCCATCCTATGACCGAAATACATATTCTGATAAACACCGTTCACCGTTACATTTTGCTTTTTTCGCTACCACGCTGATGCTGTTGACTGGTTGTACGACCACGGTTGCGCCTCATCAGAGCATCCACCTCTTTGATGGCGAAACCCTCGAAGGATGGGATAAGAATGATACGTGGTTCCATGTAGAGGAGAAGGCCATTGTGGCCGGATCCATGGAAAAGAACATTCCCCGTCACGAATATCTCTGCACGTTGAATGACTACGACGATTTTGAGCTGAACTTTAAGGCTAAGCTCATAGGAAAGTCCGAATCGCCCAATGGGGGCGTCATGATTCGCAGCCAACGCATGCCCGACGGGGATGTCGTCGGCTATCAGGTCGATCTGCGGGATCACTACTGGGGCTCTCTTTACGACTCCGGCAGGCGCCTCAAAGTGCTGGCCCAGGCGCCGGAGGCAGAAGTGGATAAGATTCTAAACCCGACGGGTTGGAACGACTACAGAGTTCGCTGTCAGGGAAAGCGAATCGAAGTTTGGATCAACGGCTATCAAACCGTCGACTATACCGAGCCGAATGACCTCATTCCACAGACCGGTGTCATTGGCGTTCAGATCCACAAAGGAACCGCCGTAGAGGCCTGGTATAAAGATATCACCCTGCAACCGCTTCAATAATTGGGGATGGAATTATTCCGCCTCGGCCGTCAGGCGAAGGAAGCCGCTCTCGGTTTCGGTCGGAAGGATCGCCTGCCAAATATTCCGCCCGTTGGCATCGGTGGTTCCGGTGTCCATGGTTGTGATCCCGGCCGATGACCACGAGGCATTGGTGAGACTGGAGGAGGCAGTGGGATAGAGCGATACGCCGAAGGCTCCGGGGTCTTGGTAGTAGGTTACGGTGAATACGGAGTTGCTTGGGGTTTCTGCCGTCGAACAGGCAAACAGATCGCCCGAGGCATGCGGAGTTCCAGGCGCCAGTCACGTCGCGTATTTCATCAGGTTGGGAAGCCGTCGCCGTCCGGAGTATCAGCGGCTCCACGCTGTCCTTCTGGGAAATCCAGGGCCCAGGTTCCAAAGCTTGGAAGCATTTCGCAGGGATAACCTTCCCAAGCCGGCGTCGTGAAGCCACTGGCCCCTTCATAAAACTGAATTGTGAAATCCGCGGCCGTGTCGTCAAAGACAATCGCTCCAAATGTTTCAGGAGCGCCCCCCTCAAAGAGGGCCGCGTCTAGCAGTCTGTCGGACTTATCCTTTTTCAGTTAACAAAACTATGCTAGACTGATCCAGTCTTAACGGAATATGTCTATGGCTACTCGACTTAA
>JAROBA010000029.1 GCA_029432815.1 Pontiellaceae bacterium B1224
AAAATCGGAACTGACTATATGGAACAGACATCAAAAACCTTAACAAAAACGGGTGCTTACGCTTTGTTTGCACCCTCTATGGGATGACAATGAAAATTATTAATAATTCATATACATCATTAAGTTTGATTCTTCTAGTTTCCTGCGGTTGCTCCCATACACACATATCGGCTTCCCATTAATCAAAACACCACAGTCTATCCTCCACTAGATCTTTCCACCTTCTTTTCCAACAATGGCTTGAGTCGGGGACAACCAGAAAACTTCCCCAAGCTTCAGGAAAAAGGCCTAACAGGAATATGGATAAATAATGAGATTAGAGTATTTGAGTTTAAACAAGGTAGTGTCTACAGGGTAGAAATTGAACCGTGGTCTTTTCCCTCAAGCTCAAGTTCTCTCGCTGACAAACTCAGCGAATTACTAAATAACGATCCAAATCACATCACCTTTGAATATGATAAAAATATCAGAATCATGCTGGAATAAAAAAAACAGCTATTGGGATAGGACTCCCCATCGGTGAAGAAGGTGTCGGCCCTTTTATTTCGTCATCAGTTAAGAAAGAGTGATTAGCCCAAAGAGCATTCCGTGCGTGAAATATCGTAGACGCGACGCCCTCGTCGCGTTCTCTGCGTGCGGGCAAGCGACGAGGGCGTCGCTTCTACGAAACAAATTTGAGTGATCTCTGATTCGCGAACTGATTAAGCGTTCAACGATCTCTCCAGCTTCTTCGGCAGGTTCATGCCGTACATGGAATTGTAGATCACGGCGAGGTTTGAGAAGACCATTCCGATGGCGCAGTATTTTGGAGATAGCCACCCCATGCCGGCTACTAACATTCCAATCGCATTGTACACGAAAGCCCACACATAGTTCATGCGGATTTTATGGCGGACCTTGCGTTGCATGAACGGCAGGTCGCATAGTTTTCCAATCTCTGGAACCATGAAAACGCCGTCGGCACTCATCTTGGCGGGAATCTGCCCGGAGAAGACCGCGAGACCAAAGTCGGCGGTGGCCAGCGCCTGCGCATCGTTGATGCCGTCGCCCACCATCATCACGGTTTTTCCCTGCTGCTGTAGCGCACTGATCTCTTTCTGTTTATCGCCGCTGCCCATTTCGCCGTAGAAATGCTCAATCCCGAGCTCACCGGCCACCAGCTCCACGACCGCTTTCCGGTCGCCGGAAAAGATATACGAATCGACGCCGCGTTTTTTCAGATCGGCAATCAGCTGCTTTGATTCATCGCGCACCTGATCCTGCAGTCCCACCATGCAGTAACACTTTTCCGCATCGCCGAACATGACGATGGTCGACTCCTTCAGATCGGGCGGAATTCCAATGTTTGGAAAAAGTTCCGCACTGCCGGCCAGCCAGTGCTTACCCTCCACCTGAGCGGAAACGACCGTTCGGGCAATGGTGCGGCCCTCAACGGGCCGGGGCGTGCCCACCACCGCCAGGGCACGGGCAATTGGATGCTCGATGCCGTTTTCCAGGGAAGCCAGAATATCCAGATATTTCTGATCTTTATCCTCCAGCCAAACGACTTTATGCACCTCGGGTGCGCCGCGGGTCAGCGTGCCGGTTTTATCGAAAACGGCGACCGCCGGTTTGAGTGCCAGCACGGCTCCGTTGAAAATCTGAATGCCCAGGCCGCGCACCTTTTCAATGGCGGCGGTCAGCACCAACGGCTCGGCAATTCCAAAGGCGCACGGGCAGGCTACAATCAAAACGGCAAGCATCCGGATAATCGCCACATGCCAGTCGCCCCAGTAAAGATTGACAGCCAACGCCAACAACGCAAACACGACAACAACCGGAACAAAATACTGGCTGATCTTATCGCCAAACGATAACTGCTTTTTTCGGGTATTGAAGGCTTCGATCGTACTCTCGACAATTTTCTGAATCAGGTTGCTCTGCCCGCCGGCCGGCACGGAGAGTCGGGCATCGTCGGTCAGCAGCTTGGCGCCAGCCCCCACATAGTGCCCCTGCTCGAGCGACACGCCGTGCGACTCCCCGGTGATCAGGCTGAAATCGAATTCGGCCGAACCCATCAGGATTCCATCGGTTGGAACAAACTCGCCGCGCTTGACGAGGAATTCCTGCCCCGGAACCAAATCCTCAACAGCGGCATAATCCTCCTCCACATCGACACTTTCAACCCGTGCTTTTTTCGGTAGCTGCCAGGAGAGTGAACTGACGCGTCGGCTCAGCTTTTTGTAGAAACTTCCCGAAATCAGGTTTCCCGTTTCAATGAGCATTAGCAGCAATGCAACCACATCAAAATAGAGCTCGGCAAAGTTACCGGTCAGCATTGAATAAAATGAAAAGAGCCAGGCGGCCATCGTTGATATAACCACCAGACTTTCCATCCGGTATTCCCTCATCATGATCTGCTTGAAGCCATAGATCATCGTGGTCTTCGCCGCATACAACGGAACGAGCGTGCCGAACAGCGCCAACAAAATGGAACAAACCACCTGCATGGCGAACGGCACTTCCCACTTTTCAGCAGAAAGTACCACGAAGGAGATCATCATATTGTTCAGCGCGAAAAACCAGCCGGCGCCGAAGCGGAAATAGTCAAAGCCGTCGCGCTGCGAATCATCGCCTTCGTAATATTTATAGCCCAGCTTTTCGACACTCGCATGAATGTCGTCTTTGCCGATTTGCATGGGGTCGTAGCTGAGCGTGCAGGTTTCGGCGATGAAGTTGAGGTTCACATTTCCAACCCCTGGAAGTTTGCCGAGGCGGTTATGCACGAGCCAGGAACAGGCCGGACACACCATGCCGCCCACCAGGAAACAGAGATCCTGTCCGTTTTCGATTTCGGCCTCCTGCCCGTCGATCTCCTCGCCGCCGGGAAAGACGCCTTCGAGTAGCTGGTTAATTCGTTCGTCCCGCTCGGAACCTTCGAGCCCCATCTTGCCAATTATGACATGCACCGCCGCACAGCCGGGACAGCAGAAATCGCCCTCCCCGCCGGGAACACTACGATTACAAACTATGCAATGGTCGGCCATGGGAAAATGAATGGAAGGTTGGATATTGGATGAATGGATTATGGTCTGGAACTTCCAGCGCCCGGAACCGAGGTTCTAACCAACAATCCGGCAATCCCATAATCCATCAACCCAGCCTCAGCCCTCCGCATTTGGAATTAACTTAAAGACAAACATCAGGATGTAGACGGTCCCTATCAACAGGCAGATCCAGGGGAACGCTTTTTCGAAGCGCGCGCCCCATTTTTTGTCGACCAGACGACCGAGCGAAATACCGAGCTGCATGAAGAAGGTCTGAGTGACCACAAAGGCAAACATGAAGCCCCCTCCCTTCCACCAGCTTCCGGTTCCAACGGCCATGGCAAACGCGGCGTAAATCATTCCGCATGGAATCAGAGTGGTGCAGACTCCGCCGACGGTCAACTTGCCCAGCCCGCCGCTGAAGAAACGCGACAACCAGCTGTTTTTCGGAGCGGATAGACCCTTGCGCCGAAACGCATAAAGCGCAATGAAAAGCATCATGACGCCGGGAAACAGGAGCGAAAGCAGTGCCCCGCGCAAGGGATGCTCCCCGACCTGACAGCAAAAGTGCGCCGGACCAATATCAATGAATTCGCCAAACGCGCCAAACAGAAAGCCCGCCAGCGTATAACCGGCGATTCGGCCCAGATTAAACAACGACAGCGCCTTCAGGCTTTTTTCACGATGCAGGGCACAAACGGAGACATGCAGAGGGCCGCACATGGCATAGCAGTGCGGAATGGCAACCCACCCTAAAGCGGATCCGGCAATGATGGCAGTAATAAGCTCTTTCATAATTGCGCATTACCCTATCATCATTTCCGATAATGACAATTCCAAGCATTGGAAAAAGAGCAACTCAGCGGTTGAAGGGGCCGCGGTTATAAAAAGCTACGCCATCAACAACGATGCAGGAGTTATTTCCGGATCGAATCACGTTGTTTTTGCGACCCTCTGAATTGTTCCCGTGGTTGTTTCCTGGTTTTGAACCTGGTTTCCTGTGCCCGCGCGGGAGCGTATAGAAGCAGTCCGTTCTGACCGGCGTATAGTAGCCATAGGTCATGACCGTGGCGCTACGGGTTTCCCTCTCCTGAAGCTTTAGTTTTTCGAGTTCGGCCTTTTCTTTTGCCAACTGAATGCGTTTTCGTTCGAGTTCAACTTTCCGCTCTTCCCGGGCAATCAGGATGTTCTCCCGTTCCAACGGAGTCACCCACCCACCTTCAAATTCAACCAACCCCTTCTGAAGCTGTTCAGCTTCAAACTCCTCGGTTTCAAGCCGAATCTTTTCCAGACGTTTACTGCGCTGCGTATAGTAGCGCAGTTCCTCTTCCACTTTGCTCCGCTGTTCCACTGTAAGCGAATCGGGTTTGAGATCTTTAAACTCCACCTGGCAGCCGCCGCCATCATGCACAATCAGCATGCGGTCGGGATCGGCAGAGATGATCGTGACATTCTTGAAAACAACACCCGACGAAGTCTGCAGATCCGCCGCACCGGCATGCAACGCGCTGACCAGAAAAATGATACATAAAATGGTCTTTTTCATAACAATCTCCGAAGGAAGTAAATCGTTAATATCACACAACCTTCTCTACATCAACTCTCTCTCTACCGCTCTCTTTCTATTCCGACTCAAATTCCAGTCGGTAAAACCCAGTATCTTCCACCGTATGGACCGTATCGGTGTAGCTTTCGATCGGGTAAGGAATGCCATTGGTCAGCGGCACAAATGGGTTGAGCAGATCGTCTGTCCACAAAATGCCGTAGAGCTGGCCCGAGACGGACACCCAGTTAAGCACATAGCCGCCCGGCGACATATGCCCAAAGATGCTGATACCCGGATGCGAAAGCGGATTCGTGGGATCGGTGCCGGCAACAAACTCTTCATAGTTGGTGTAGCCGTCACCATCTGAGTCGGCATCGTCGCCGGGATAACCGTCGCCTTCGGAACACAGAACGGTGAGCCGGTAGAAACCGGTTTCCTCGACGGCGTGGACCGTGTCGGTGTAGCTGCCCTGCGGGAAGACGATGCCATCAGCGAGTGTCGCGAACGGATCGGCCAGGCTTTCGGCCCAGAGCACCCCGTAGATGCAACCTGCAAGCGGCGTCCAGTGGATCACGTATCCGGCGGGCGAATCGTTCCAGTTTTCGATCCGGAGTTCTCCGGAATAACCACCCGGGAAGTATTGATTCATCCACTCTGGGGTGACGCCCGCGTTTCCACGGTGTCCGGTATCGGGCGCACTGTATCCACCATAACCTCCGTCGCCGCGGGACCGCACGAAGTAGAAGTACGTGCGATTTTCCTCCCCACTGAGATCGGAGTAGATATTCGAGCTCACATTTCCGCGATAGGACGCACCGGATATCGTGTTGGTGTGGTTGCGGTAGATATAGTAGGTCGTCGCTCCCGCGAGAGGATCCCACGTGATCTCCGTTCGGTCGGTGTAGTCGCCATCGGTGGCCCGCACATTCACCGGCACGCCGAGCGGTTGCTGGATGACGGTGAAGGTTTGGCTGGCGACGGTGACGGTTCCGGTACGCGCAACGGTATTGCCGTACGCAGATACGCTGTAGGCAACGGTACCGTTGTTGGTGCCGGTCAAACCGGAGTCGATGGTTATCCAGTTGAGACTTTCGGCAGCTGTCCAGAGCGTTCCGGCGGGGGCGGTTACCTCAATAGTTCCGCTGCCGCCGAGTGACGAAAACGCGCTCATGGCCGGTGAGATGGTGCCGCTGCCGGGGCGCCAGCCGGAATCACTGTCGCTGAACCAGGCCGTATTGGTTTTGCCGGCCACGCTGGCCCAGTAATAGTAGAGCTGTCCGGGCTCGGCGGTGGTGTCATAGTAATATGAAGAATTGTGACCCACCGCGATATGATCTGCGGAGGAAGGATCATCCACTGTGTTTCGCCATACCTCGTAATTGCCCACTCCGGTAATACTGCTCCACGAGACAAGGACATCGTCGGCGCGGGTCCCATCCGTCGCGCTGAGATTCTGCGGAATTTCGGGCGCACGACTGCCGTTCATAACGAGACTGAATGGCTCGGACGTTCCACCAGGATTGACAACCGTGAAGTAGTAGGTCTGGTTCGGTCGCCACGGCCACTGATCATTCTGGCGCAATAAGTAGCGATTGTCCGATCCATTCCCGTTGAACCAGTAGCGATGATCCGATGTCGTTTTCGATGGCAGCGTCCCCTGCTCAAGATAGACGTTCAGTGCCGAAGTGTTGGTGGTGCTATGAATCCAGCGCACGGCATCGGGCGGCACCTCAACCTGATAGGTAACTTCGGTTCCGGCCGGTATATTGGTGCTGATAAAACCGGTTTCGAAGTCGACCTTTTCATAGGAGGGAATCGTCCCTCCACTCGTGGCAGAGCTGATGGAGAAGGATGCATCGGAGCGAGCCAGGAAGCCGAGGTAGTAAACGTGTCCGGGTCGCAACGGCGGCACATTGAGGGTGTGCGTGCCGGTGTCGGGGTACGTTGGCCGCGGGTTACCCGTGTTTTTTTGATCCTTATTCCAATCGCGGATAAAATTGTCAGCAACGGTTGAGCTGTTACCGGGCGGAACGGTATCGCGCAGATAAAGGTCAACATTGCCGGATTCCTGCGAGTAGGTAATATTCCAGTTGACCGGTGCATTCGTGGGAACTTCGACGCGATAGTGTCGCCAATCGCCTTCGGCCAGCAACTGGACGGTATAACCGGAATCATTAAGCATCAGTGACTGAACGTTACCTCCTGCATAAACGTTTCCTCCGGAAAGCTTGAGGCGGTAGCGGGCATTGCTATCGCCATCGGCTTTAACCATGATGTACCACGTTCCGGCCTCAAGCCGATCGGCGTAGCGACCATCGTGGGGCACCCAGTTTCCATATTCGGTATTGGCATTGCTGTCGAGGCGGTGGTCATACTGGACTTGGTAATTGTAGTAATAGTAGTCCAGCGTCGGGGCATTGCCCACACGAATATAGAGATTCGGATTTCCGCTGATTGCTTCCAACTGCGTACGCAACAATCCGGCATTATTCTCCGGTACCGTGACTGAATAGAAGTGGTAATAGCCATTTTCAAGGTCGATGCCCTGGTCAATCGGCAAGGGATCGCCGGCGGGATCGACCCCACTGTCACCAAAGAGCGGAATGTCAAGACCGGGCGTACTGATGGCTTCTCCCATGGCGGGCATGGTCCATTCGCGTTCCATCCAGATGGCAGAACTGGTGAGCGTGTAACTCGTAACCCCGCCCCCTTTGACCTCGACGTACCATGTGCCGGGCGTCAGGAGGGGAGGAACAACGACTGCGGCCGGAGATGAAAACGGGGATTGCGTTATCCCTCCACCGGCATCATCCGGCGGCAGATCCTTACGGACGCGAACCTGCGCAGCACCTTGTGAGGTGGTGGTTGTGAGATACCAGCCGACGATCGGTTCGCCATCGATCATGGCGGGCACATCGACGCGGTAGTAATCGCGCTGGTTATCGGCGAGTAAACCACCGGACATATTTGAGTTTCCATTGGTATTCAGTAACGCATCGAAATTGAGTTCGGCAGGTACCTTATGCGTAATCAGGAAGCGGTATTCCCCGTTCTGCAGGGCCGTTTCTCCATCATGGTCGGCCACTACGACGGACCAGGTGCCCGTCCCCGGATTGGGAACGGTGAAAACCGACTCGCTGTAGTGGTTATAGGAATAGCCGGAGTAGAGGCCGTAAGCCGGACCGTAAGGCAGGTTGCCGTCTTTGCGCAGATAGAAGCGAGGATCACCAACGGCAATATCCATCAACCGCAGTTCGATGGCACCGGTGGAGTTGGTGACATTGAAGCGGTAGAGATTATCGGCCTCACCCGCCTCGTAAAGATTGGTCACTGAAAGACTGCCACCCATGGGAATATTTCCAAGGTCTGGAACCGTTTGTTCGCCCAGGCTGTGCAGAGCGAAGCTTGACGAGCCGCTTCCGCTCCGGTTGTTGACCGGGTTATCCCCGAGGCTGACCACCATCAGATAATAGGTACCGCCCGGAATGGTCGTGGCATCGTTTTCAGGCAGCAGGATATAGTGTTCGTTGTCCGGTTTGTCCAAACGCACCATGGAGTTAAAGCTGTAGCCGGGCGAATTATTACCATCCTGTCCCTGGCTCCAGGTGGGCACATGCGCCTCCCGGATGTATAGCGAAGATTCGCCCTCTATGTTTTCGAGTGCAACCTTCCAGTTGGCCATCCCCTCCGGCACATCGACTGCAAAATACTTAACGTCTCTAGCGGGAAGATTGCTGACCACAGTGCTGCTGTTGAAATCGACCGACAGCGGACTGTATGTCATACCGGTGCCGATGCCGCTGCTGACGAAACTGAAGTTGCCGGTAACGGTGGTCGAATTGTTGTAGAAACCAATATAGTAGGTTCCGGGTTCCAGTGGAGCGCCCATACCCATGGAGAGCAGATACTTCGGGTAGGTAACCGATCCATCGGAAGAATAGGTGCGTTGCGACCAATCGCCGTTGGAGGTTCCCCACTGAAAACCGCTGGGCCAGGTGGTATAGGACCAGGGGTAGTACCACCCCGGGACGCCCGATGTGGAAGGAAGCTCATCGCGCCGGATATACATGGTGGGCCGGGTTCCGCTCCACTCCGAAGTCCGTAGCTCCCAGCCGACGACATCCTGTCCCCCGACTTGTTCCGGAACTTCGATCGTATAGTATTTCCATGTTGAAGGAGGCAGCGCTACACCGGACTCACCACCGCCGTCAAAGACAACATCAGTCGTACCGGAGAGGTTGATGTTCAATGTATAGCTCCCCTCTTCAATCGAAGCGGCGGATCTTGAGTCATTGACCATCAAAGACCAGGTACCGGCTTCAGGTTCTGTGATGTTGATTATTGAAAGGTCTGTATCATCATACACGTATCCGGAGTAGACACCGTAGTTTGCTCCATAGGGGAAATTCGTATCGAGACGCAGGCTCATTTCGGGACTGCCGACGCGGTCATCGAGCCGGATCTGCATGTTCTGTACGCCTGCGGGCACGGTGAATGAGTAGCGTCGAATCTCGCCCTTTCCATAGCTGCCCGTTTGTGTTGTCGTGCCGGGACTGTTCAGGATTCCAATATCGATGACATCGGCTTCACCCCAACTGTGCAGAATGGCGGCGGATGTGCCGGTTCCAATGGTATTGCCGGAGGGTTGCTGCCCGTCGGAAACGACCATCAGGTAATAGTCCCCGGCCGGAATGTTGATTTCCCCATTTTCGGGAAGGAGAGTGAAGTGCTCGCCCCCTCCGATTTTCAGGCGGGTCATACTGCTGAAAGAATAGCCCGGCGAGGTGGTATCGCCCGAGCCAGCCTGCCAGGTCGGCACACGTGCTTCGCGAATGTAAAGCTGTGTTTCACCTTCTGTGTTTTCCAGTTCGACCTGCCAGGACGGTGTATTGGAAGGCACGGTGACTTTAAAATATTCCACCGCGCGGGCGGCAAGGTTGGTGATGAGTGCGAGACCGCCATCGAAGGCGATCGTCTGCGGTTCATAGGTCATGCCCATGCCAATGGCGCTACTGGCAAAACTGAAAGTTCCGGTTACGGTCTGGGAACTGTTGTAGAATCCGACATAGTAACTGCCGGGCTCAAGCGGAGCGCCCATTCCCATGGAAAGGAGGGTTTGTGGATAGGCCTGGCCATCGGGGTCGTAAGTGTAGCTGCTCCAGTCGTTATACTGCGTACCCCACTGCTGTCCGCTCGGCCAGGTGGTATAGGTCCAGGGATAGTACCAACCCGAAACGCCGTACGGTGCCGGCAAAAGGTCGCGGCGGATATACATGGTCGGGCGTGCATTGATCCACTCCGTCATCCGCAGTTCCCAGCCGAGCACATCCTGTTCGTTGGTTTGCACGGGTATATTGACGTGGTAATAAATCCACTCTTCCGGCGGAAGGATAACGTCTGCATCGCCGCCTCCGTCGAAAATGAAGTCTGTGTAGTTCAGTGCATGCACTTCCAGCGAATAAGCACCCGATGCCGGATTTCCGGCCTGCCCGACCACCACCGACCAGGTTCCTGTCGACGGACTGGCGTGCGTCGTGATATGCGTATCAGAAAATTCGGAAGTAGTTCCGGAATACAATCCGTAGCCCGGACCACTCGGGAATGTCCCATCACGTCTCAGATAGTATGTCGGGGTACCCACGGTGTCTTCGAGGCGCACCTCGATGGCCAATACATCCGGTCCCACATCGAACTGGAACAGATCGGTTTCTCCAGATACGAAAGAGCCGGAATCAGTCAACATGCCCCCATGGTTAATGGTACCCAAAGAAGTGATCGGCGCTTCGCCGAGACTATGCAGAATGGCGCTGCTGGTTCCGGTTCCAATGGTGTTTCCGGAGGGCCCTTGCCCCTCACTGACGACCATCATGAAATAGGATCCTGCGGGAATCGTTGCCTGTCCCAGTTCTGGCAGCAGCATGAATCGTTCATCACCGCTTTTCACCAGGCGGGTCATTCTGGAGAAATTCTGACCGGGCGAGATGGTGTCGCCGGAACCCATCTGCCAGGTAGGCACCAATCCTTCACGGATATAGAGTTGGGATTCACCCACGGTGTTTTCGAGTCGGATACTCCATGAGGGGCTGTTGGATGGCACGTTGACCTGAAAATATGCGACCGCACGCGCGGATAGATTCGTAATAACGGCACTGCCACCGTTGAATGCAATTTCCGGAACGTCGTAGTTCATATTTGATCCGATGGCACTGCTGACAAAACTGTAGCTTCCGGTGACGGTCGATGAGCTGTTGTAGAACGCGACATAATAGCTGCCAGGCTGTAGCGGCGCGCCCATGGCCATGGAGAGCAGCGTTTGCGGATAGGCTTGTCCATCAGGATCGTAGGTATAGCCTGTCCAGTCATTGTACTGTGTTCCCCACTGACGTCCGCTTGGCCAGCTTGCAGAGGTCCAGGGGTAATACCAGTACGGAACGCCGGACGTTGCCGGAAGCTGGTCGCGGCGGATATACATGGCGGGACGCTCGTCTTCCCACTCCGTCATCCGAAGTTCCCATCCGATGACGTCCTGACCATTGGTCTGGGCAGGGATGGTGACGCGGTAAAAGTCATAGCTGTTCGGTTCAATCTGAACGGTTAAATTCGTGTAGCCATCAACAGGAAATACGATGGGATCATGCGAACCGCTATCCAGAATAAAGGGGCCGATCGGGCCATCTGGATAATATACGCCCACGTACCAGATATCTGCTTCGTGGTCTGGATCCTGCAGGAATCCCAGCATGCTGGACTGGTCGTTGTAGGAAGTTTGACGGATGGTGGACGTTTCGTTCTGCCGGTAGTTCCAGCGGCCGGGCACATAGTTGCGGCGGATCGCGATTTCGGTGCCGGGAATATGGTCTTTCAACTGGAGAAGCCACCCCAGCTGGCCGAGCTGCTGGTCAATATCCGAAACCTTGAAGTAGCTCCATCCGACATGATCAGGCACGTCGTTGGTGGTGCTGCTGATGAAGTCGATATCCGTCAGAATCGGCTCGCGGTTACGGAGATTGAATTCAAACGAATCATCTCCGTAGACGGTCACGTAGAACGTTCCGTCCGAAAGCGTGGTCGGCACCAGAGTGGTGCAGTCGTTGATGCTGGAACTGCTGTTTTCTGAAAAGGCATCATTATTGAGGGGGTTCGGAACCTGACCAAGCCGCACAGCAACATCCGGATTGGTTCCGCTGTTGGGGGTCACGGTTACTTCCCAGGCAATCTGTTGGGGCGGAACCGGAATGCGATAGGTCTTAAAGAGGAAGCCGGACTGAGACTGGCCGGAGAGTGTTTCGTTGAAGTTTCCATTTGTTATTTCCTGCTGGCGCGAGTCGAACCGAAAGGTTTCGTTGGGTGTTCCCGGAACACCGACATAGTAGGAAGTGGCACTTCCTGGCACCAGATACGGGGGCACAAAGAGCCATTGACCGGTACGCGTATAGTCATAGTAGCCCGCGTTCGAAGGATGAGGAGCATAGCTTGTCTGGACATAAAACTGTTTATCGAGGGTAGCGCTTCCGGAGCCGTTCTGCAGCCAGATGCGCCAGGCCTCGGCTTCGGATGGGATGATCGTTTTAAAGTATCGGATGGTTTCCGGCGGGATGGTGGCGACAAGGCCGCGCTCGTCGCCGCCCGCTGCGGGAAGTGTGCCGAGATCACGGGCGTAGACATCGCCTGAATAGAGATTCCAGATCGCGTTATCATCGGCCGTGACCAGGAAATACCACTCTTGGCCAGCCCCCGTGGTCGGGGATAAATAACGCGTGAACCCGTCGTCCCCCAAACGGATGGAGCGGTCGCTATAGGCATGAGCCAAATTATTGGTATATGGAAGACTGTTCTCCCTGATAAAGAGATCGGCATTCGTCACGCTGGTCAGATCCAAAGCAATGCGCCAGGCTGCGAGATCCGGCAACTCCGTGATAAACCGGTAGAAGTAGGCTCCTCCATAGGAGTCGGTTTGCGGGTATATCTCCGAACCGCGGTCGGCGGTTCCCGGATCCCAATCCATTTCGGTGAGGAAGATATCCCCGGCAAACAGGCTCCACTCGGCTCCCTCTTCGGCGTCGACCAACAAGTACCACGTGTCCCCTGCAGTCAGGGGTTGCAGAATGGTATCACTGAGCAGGCTTTCAGCCAGATATGTGTAGGAATTCGTGGTCACATCGACATTCTGCTTCAGGTAAAGATCCGCCTCGCCACCGTCAACCATCAGTACTGAGCGCCAAAGCCCGAGCGATCCGGATTGTGTGGTGATTTCAAACAGGTAACTTCCTTCTGCCGTAATCGGATTGTCAAAAACCGTTGTTCCAAGCTGGGCTGTTCCGGGATCCCACGCCAGACTTTCCACATGAAGATCGCCGGCAAAAATATTCCAATCCGCGTTATCTTCCATCTCCACCAGAATATACCAGGTTTCTCCGGATTGGAGGGGTTGTGTGATGGCATCGCTGGCGTTGCTATCGGACTTGAGCGTATAAGAATTGGTAGAGACATTCACATTCTTCTTCATGTAGAGATCGGCTTCTCCGCTTTCCACCCGGAGTACCGTTCGCCAATGGCCCCACGATCCGGCGGTGGTCTCTGTATCGATCTTAAACAGATAGCTTCCTGCCTCGGTAAATGTATTGGTGAACCCCAGCGTCCCCATTTGTTCTGCTCCCGGATCCCATGAAAGATTCACAACATGAAGATCTCCAGCAAATAGACTCCATTGCGTATTTGCATCCGCCTCCACCAGAATGTACCAGGTTTGCCCGGCCGAAAATGATTGGGTGATCGTGTCATGACCGGGGTCTTCGGATTTTAAAGTATAAGAGCTGTCAGACACATTAACGCTCTGCTTCATGTAAAGATCCGCCTCTCCGCTTTCCACCCGTAGCACCGTGCGCCACAGATTGTATGCACCGGCCGGTGTGGTTATTTTATAAAGATAACTGCCTGGCTCCGTGATGCTGTTGGTCAATACCTCGGTTCCCAACCGTTCGTTCCCCGGGTCCCATGTCAGATTTTGGACATGAAGGTCACCGGCAAACAGATTCCAGGTGGAATTGGCTTCGGACTCAACGAGGACGTACCAGGTTTCTCCAGCTGTAAGCGGCTGAATGATGGTGTCGTGTCCGGGGTTTTCGGATTTTTCCATAAAGTTGCTGGTGGAAATCATGGCATTGGTGCTGATATAGAGATTTGCTTCTCCGCTCGTGACGTTTAGAACCGTTCGCCAGAAGCCAACATTGTTGGCTGTGTTCGTTGTGGTTATTGAGAAAAGATAACTGCCCGCGTTTGCGTCGGTGTTAGAGTAGATCTCGGTACCGGACTGTGAGATGCCTTGGTCCCAAATTAGATTGGTTTGCGCCAGCACTGAATGGCCGGTGAACAGCATAATAAGCTGCACGAATATGACATAAGAAATTAACGTCTTCATCGTACCCTCCCAAGGTGTCGGCCCCTGCCCGAGAGCCGTTGCACTCCTCTTACACCCGCAACGCAACCCGTTCAAGGAATAAATTTTCGATAAAAAAATTTCGATGACACGCTCTGTTTAAAACAGAACTAAAACCGGAGAGAGAAGGTCTTTTAGCAATTATTAAGCAGAAGGAGGGTCGATCAAGTGGAAGAGCGTATTGCCCTGCCCGAGCTCGGTGGTGCAGGCATCCGCGCAGAGATTGCAGTTGGTGCAATCGGGTGTTTTGCTTTCAAAACGCGGGCGCAGGATCATCGGGCAGATTTCATCGCACCTCCGACAGTTCGTGCAGGTCTTTTCCTGATTCGCAAACTTCATGGTCCGTGTGCCGTCCGACTGAAGCAGCATTTGTATCAAGGCATAGGGGCAGCCTTTTTTACAGAAGTGTTCCTGGTAATGCACAAACAGGCCGAGGAAACCGAGGAAGAGGGCTGAGAAAATTCCAATGATTGGAAGATGGCCCGAGGCCATTAAGCGGACTTGATTATCCAATGGTTGGAAGAAAGAGAGAATGACCTGCGTCAGCAGGAATGAGAACAGGATCGACCATAGCCATACTTTGAAGGGGCGTGACGCGGATTTGCGGGCTTTCGGGCTGTTCACTTTTTCAAGGAACATATGCATTGGGCAGAGATGCGAACAGAAGAGCCGTCCTTTTTTCATGCCAATCGCCACCACGAACAGCAAGAGGCCAACGATTGTGAACATCGGATAGAACATGGTGGACAGCCCGAAGTCGGCACCAAAAACACGCAGACTTCCGTTCTCCAGATCAAAACAAAAAAAACGCAGGGGAATGCTCAGCAGAACAGCAATGCTGATCCCCTGAATCACTCTCCGGCGCTTCGAATACATCGACATGCCCATGGCTACGTACTCAGGTTTACCACTGCAGGAACAGATAGACGATGCAGACGATCGTCAATACAATCTCAATTGCAATGTTGAACTTCCCGACGTCGGCATGTCCCTGCTTAATTTCAGGCGTCGTTTCGAATTCGTACTCTTTATTATTTTCAGACATTGGAAACCTCCCGGAAATTATTTTTCGTAGTCGTTCAGTGGTTGGCCTTCAGCATTAACGCGCCAGTTTTTATTACGTCCAAGTGTCTGGATGTAGGCGGTTAAATCTTTGATCTCTTCATCGGTCAGGTAGTCGAACGAAGGCATGATGGATACTTTTTCGTAGATCCCTTTGCGGTTCGGGAATTTTTCACCCATATTGCGCGGATCCTTGAAATGCGCCCAGTGCCATTCGGAGGAATATTTTCCGCCCACACGTGCCAGATCGGGCCCGGTACGTTTAGTTCCGAGAAAGTTATAGCGGTCGTTCACATATTCCCAGGACGAAGAAACCGGAGCATTCACCAGGCGCCAACCGTAGCGGCGTTGATCGGATTCAAGATCGCGAATCTGCTGCGTATGGCAATAGACACATCCCTCGCTCTTATAGATTGCGATACCGCGCTTTTCCTGCTCGGTATATTCGTGAACGGTATGCTCAGTCGTCCACATTTCCGGGTTAACCATCGGCGGCACAACGGTGGTCAGTACCGCTCCGACAGCGAACAGGAGGAATGCACCGGTGGCGGTCCAAAGTAAGCTTTTTTCTACATCAATTTTCATGATTAAATTCCCCTACTCAGCAACAACGGCTTCGGCCTCATCTTCTTCGCGGTATTTCCCGAAGAAGGTCTGCATAATATTATAAAAGAACAGGAAGTAAGCCCCGAAGATGAATGCCCCCGAGAAGAAACGCATCCAATGCGCATGCTTGAGCGCTTCCAATGATTGGACAAAAGTGATTTCCGGATTCAGCCAGGCAAAGCCCTGAATAACTCCGCCGATCCAGAGCACAGCAAAGAACGGGACGCTCGCCAGCGTCATGATCCAGAAATGCAGATCGCCGAGCTTTTCGGAATAGAGCTTACGACCGGCCAGTTTCGGAGCAACATAGTACACACCCGCCATGGCGTAATAGGAGAAGGCTCCGAACAAAGCCATGTGCGCATGCCCTACCACCCAGTCGGTCTTACTGGTAATTTCATTCACCGAACGGATCGCCTGGAAAGGTCCCTGCAGGCAGGTGAAAATATAATAGACCGTACCCATCATCAGCAGCTTCGGAATCGGTCCGTTCATCCGTGTCCCGCGCGGAGCCGTCGCAAAGGTTCCGAAGAAGTTCGTGATTACCGCCATCACCGGAATGATCAGGCTGAATGAAAAGATGATGGAAACCGTCTGCAGCCAGTGCGGGCTCGGACCGTGAATCATGTGGTGAGCGCCGGTCCAGACATAGACAAAGGAAATCACCCAGAAACCGATCATACTGAGCTTATGTGAATAGATCGGCGTATTGAGCTGTTTCGGAATCAGGTAGTAGGCAATGGCCACACCGAGCGGGGTGAAAATGAGCCCCACCGCGTTGTGCACATAGAACCAGATCAGGTTGGCCTGGTTGGTTCCATCCACCATCGGCATCTGGCTGAGCATGTTACCCGTGATATATACAAAGGTGGTCCAGATGACCGCTCCCAGCGTATACCAGACGGTCACGTAAAGATATTTCACCTTGCGGATGGCCACCGTGCCGACCACGTTGATAAAGAACATGACCCAGCAGACTGCGACAAGATAATCGAACGGGGAAGGGATTTCGCCATATTCCACATTCTTAACATGTCCGGTGGCGATACCAATTAAACCGCCGATCATCGTCAGGTTATAAAGAATGCCCATGGCAACTCCGAGCTTTTCAGAGAAGAGCTTTGTATGGAGAATGCGCGGCAGAATCCAGAACAGGATACCCATATTGGCCTGGAGCAACCAGCCGAACAGGTTAATGTTGGTGTGCAGCATACGTAGGCGCGGCATGGACAGATATTCAATGTCCCCGACCGTGGGCACCACAAATTTCAGCGCCGTAAGAATCCCCATCGTGAGCGCCAGCCCGAAGAAGGCGCACGCTGAGATGATCATCATTTTTGCAGCAGTATCTTGTTTCATTATTTTGCTTCCTCAGTGGTGTTCATTCGGATCCAGGCAATGATATCCAGAATGGTCTGATCGCTCAGATGGTCATGGGCCGGCATTGGCGTTCCGGCAACGCCGAGCAGGATCGACTCGTACAAACGTTCGTCCGTCACAGCAGCCTGGCTGATGAACTCTTTATTGATCAGGTTACGCGGCAGCGGGTGAACCAGATCGTAGGCATTCGGCCCTTTTCCGTTAGCCAGCTTACCGTGGCAGGAGGTACAGAATTTCTGGAAGGCGACTTGTCCGTCTTCTGGATTGCCCTCTTCAATCACAATACCCTTACCTTTGTAGTCCATGCGCTCCGGGTCTCCAATCATTGGAAGTTCCACTTCCATACGGGTGAAGGACTGATCTTCGCTCAGACTCTTTCCTTTAATGAACTCAACCAGCGTTGCCGCTTGTTTTTCGGTGAGCACATTCTTCCAGGCCGGCATAGCCGTTCCCGACACGCCGTTAAGAATGGAATTCTGGAACCGCTCGTCGTACGACGCCACAAACTGATACTTGCTCAGATCGCGCGGCAGCGGATCGAGCATGGCCGACACAATGCCGTCGCCCTTGAGATCCGGACCATGACAGGAAACGCAATAGGTGTCGTAGAGTTTCTGTCCTTCTGCAGAGGAGCCCAGTTTATAACTGAACGTATTCAGGAACATAACGAGGCTATCCAGTTCGGCTTCATTGTAGTCCTTGAACGTCGGCATAATGGAATCCGGCGAATGCACGCGCGCATTAACAATGTGATCCTTCACAAATTCCGGACCGCGGTTGCGCATGGTCCAGGTCAGCTCAGGTCCGATGTGCCCACCGGACAATTCTCCGCCATCCGTGCGGAACGCATGACAGTTCACACAACCGCCCTTGGCAATCGACCCTTCAAACTGAACGCCCGCAAACATGGCGCGTCCGGCCGCTACACTTGGTTCACTGATGCGAAGCACATCCGATGTCGGCTTAATATAACCGATCGGAGCGGTCGATTCAGAACGCAGACGATTTTTCTGCTGCCCTTTGAGATAGGTAGCCAACGCGATGACAGGCTCATCATCATGCACCCAGTCGAATTCAGGCATTTTCGAATTTTCGTCGTTTGCTTTTGGATGAACAATCGATTCCACCAGATAGTCAAACTTGAATTTTCCACCAGCATCGGTCAGCTCAGGTGCCTGCGACGAGGACGAAATTCCCGCAATTGTATGACAGCCCCAGCACGCTTTTTCGAGGAAGAGTTCGCGGCCCTGTTCATAGAGTTCAGCGCCAGCCAGATGACCGCTTTCCATGGCATGGCAACGCACGCAGCTCGCCTGTGCCATTGGGCCGACGAGCATGGGTTTGATCCATCCGTGAAACTCACCGTGCGCATCATGCATTTCAACGGCCCGGCCATTTCCGTCATGACAGACGACACAGCCGATATCATTAAAGTTGTGGGGATCCTCTTCAAGCCCCGGCACAATCGGCGGATGGGTTGCCAATGGCAGCTGGAAATCCATCGCTTCCGGGTTTGAAACACCCACATGGCAGGATTGACAGCGGTCAATGATGGCTCCTGCCGGAGTTGGCACATTGACCTGCTTTATTTCCGCACCGGGAAACTCAGCACCGAGCTCTGCATAATATTCTTTTTGATATTTTACAAAATCCTGATCGGTTGCCTTCTTCATCGACATCGCGAAAAATACAAATCCAGCAAAAGCGAGAATGAGGAGTGTACGATAGTCCTTAATCATTTTAGTGCCCTCCCCCAACGGTTTCGACCCACGGATAAACAATGGCCCAGTTTTCTCCTCGGAAATAAACCCCGATGATTATCAGCGCGAGCATGAAGAGGTACATGCCGATAAACAGGGCATTTTCAAGATTGCGCTCTCTGGCAAACCAGACGCCGGGAATATTTTTCCGGTAGGTCTTCGTGAATGTTTCCAAAAAGATTTCTATATAAGGAAGGAACATCACACCGCCGGCCATGATGCCGGGAATTACAATGCCGCCAATAAAGCCGTGATAGGAAACGAGCTCCTGCAATCCCAGGAAGTACCACGGTGCTTTCGACGGATTTGTCGGATGGTTCGGATCGGCCGGACCTTCCAGCGGGGCATCGAACAGAACGGAAATTAAACTGAGGAATGCCACAACACCAACCAGTACGATCAGTTCGCGAACAATCAGCTTCGGCCAGGCAAACATCATCTGGTCGGTTTCTTCATTAACCTTGGGCTCATTACCCTTCACGATTTCAACCAGCTTATAGCTGCGAGCAGATTTGAATACAGAGTTGTTTTTAACCTCGCCGAATTCTTCATCCGGGATCTGTTTTTCTTTGCTGGTGTCGGCCGGACGCGCCAGCCCGCCATCCTTGCGGATGCGGAAGAAGTGAACCGCGATCAGGAAGCCCATCACAGCCGGCAATACCGCCACGTGCAGGACATAGAACCGAATCAGAGCCTCGGACCCCACATCAGAGTCGCCGAGCAGAATGCCGCGAATCAGCGCGCCGCCTGGAGCGATCTTCGCGATTTCCGTTCCCACCTTAACACCCCAGAATGCCAGCTGGTCCCAGGGAAGCAGATAGCCGGTATAAGAAAGGAATACGGTCAGCAGACCGAGGATACAGCCGATGACCCAGTTGAATTCGCGCCCGCCACGATGCGCGCCGGCGAGATAAACACGCAACATATGCAGTGCCACAAAGGCGACCATGCCGTGCGCCGCCCAGCGGTGCATGTTCCGGAGGAAACCGCCCCAGAATACATTACTGCGCAGGTTGAGCATGCGGCTGTAGGCGTCCGGCAGTCCATCAGGACCGATGGCGGTCGATGGAACATAATGGAACATCAGCAAAATCCCGGTCACGGAAAGCAGCAGGAAGAGATAGAACGTAATCAGTCCCAGCCCCATCGTGGTCTTGAATTTGACCGAGCGCTTGTGAATTTTGACCGGTTGAATATGAAGCAGCACATTGCTGAACATAATCTTGGACTTCGTCAGTCCGGTGTTATCCATACGATGCCGAAAGAACGAGTAATATAACCTGTTCCCGAAATCCTTGGCCTTTTCGATTAATTCATTCATTTAATATCCCCCAAAAACAAGTGCGGGCCGTTAGGCAACCGGGAAAAAAGTGCCTTCCGGCAATGAGGTCGCGGTGTCGATTTCGACCTGTCCACCGGGGACCGTTTTGATTTCAAGCCACGGTAGCGTTTTGGGTGCAGGGCCGCCGACCACCAGCCCATCGGTATCGTATTGCGAACCATGGCACGGGCACTGAAACCCGGTTTCAACCCGGTTGACCGTGCAGCCAAGATGCGTACAAACCAGCGAAATAGCAGCAATTTCCGTTGCGGTCTGCCGGCGCAATACCACCTTCATGTCTTCGAAAATCAGTTCATCACCGACATCCGGGAGGTCGGCCACCGGCACCAGAAATTTCTGGGGTGTTCCATAGGAAACCACCGGGAACATATATTTAAACAGGGCTCCACCGGTTCCGGCTGCAGCAAGTCCCATCAAGCCGAAAGCCGATCCCATGGTGATCAGCTCGCGCCGGCTCTTACCTTCTTTTTTTTCTTTCGACATTATTTACTCCCTCCATCAACAGCACCGTTCGCGTGCTTTTCCTCTTCGCGGAAAATTACATACTTCGCTTCTTCAGGATCGTCAAATTGACCGTCCTTAACCGCCCACCGAAATAGTCCGAAAAAGATCAGGCCCAGCAGCGTTGTAGCTATTAAAAGGATAATGGTCAGAATTAACATGGGTTATCTCCTATGCGAAACAATCCTCAAACTCATTCACCGACATCTTGCACGCGCCGGTCGGACACTTCTGTGCACACATACCACAGCGAATGCACTTGAGCGGATCGAACAGCATGACCGATCCCTCCGCTTCAGCCACTTCCATGCTGCCGAATTCTTTTTCAGCCAGCATGACTAGATCGTTGCCACCATCTACGCGATCCACCGTTTTCATCGAAAGACAGTACGACGGACAGACATCCACGCAACCGCCGCAGAGAATACAGATGTCCCCTTCGAAGGTTGGGTGAATATGGCATTCCAGACAACGGCTGGACTGTTCCTTTGCATCAAAATCGGGGTATTCCACTGTCGTGTTGAATTCCGGCTCTTCCGCTGGCTTAACCGGCAGTTCTTCTCGCTCTTCGCGCTCTTCATCCACATACAGCGATTTTCTTCCATACTCAGGAAGATCGGTGAAGGTGATTTTACGCTTCAGCGATTTCGGTGCATCGCCGGTAATAAAGGAATGAATACCCTGGGCCGCCTTACTGCCCGAAGCCACGGCATCAATAAACAGTTTCGGACCGTGCGCAATATCGCCGCCCACAAACACATTCGGTTTGCTGGTCTGCAGCGTTTCTTCGTTCACCACTTTCACCCAGCCCTGAGGCGTCACTTCCACGCCCGAACCTTCCAGGAAGTCCAGATCAGAACCCTGCCCGACTGCAAAGAAGACCGCATCGCCTTCAATCAAACGGGTTTCTTCTTCGAGCTGCGGCGAAAACTTGCCGTCCTCATCAAAAACGCGGATTACTTTACTGACGATCAGCCCCTTGATTTTACCGTCTTCCACGACAATTTCGCGGGGGCCCCAGCCATCGTTGATCGTGACTCCTTCACGACGACCGCCTTCGCGCTCGTCGACAGAACCGGTCATTTCATTCAGGTGCTCGCGTTCCAGACAGGCCAGCTGAACATCGGGCGATCCGCAACGAAGCGCGGAACGTGCCACGTCGAACGCCACATCGCCGCCACCGATTACAATCGAACGGGTTGTGGAAAGGTCCCACTTTTCACGCAGATTGAAATCGAACAGGAAGGCGAGGCCAATGTATGCATCTTTATGATCGGCATTCGGAATCGGAATTTTTTTACCTTTGGCCAAACCCACCGCGATGTAAACGGCATCGTGTTTTTTCTCCAATTCCTTGAACGAAATATCGCTCCCGACGTCCACGCCGTTTTTCACTTCGATGTTATCGAACTGCTCGATTGAGGCCAGCTCGTCGGCCACCACTTTACGCGAGAGTCGGTTGATCGGAACACCCTGTACCAGCTGGCCTCCGGATTTTTCCCAGCGCTCATATATCGTAACGGCATAGCCCAGTCGGGCGAGGTCGTGTGCAGCCGTATAGCCTGCACACCCGCCGCCAATGATGCCTACAGATTTCCCGTTCAGCTGAGGATCAACGGAACCCGGAGCGATGGAGAAGGTCAGCGGTTTCCTGAGATCACCCTTTTCAGGACCATGCTTGTCCGTAAGAAAACCTTTAATATTGCGAATAACAACGGCTTCATCCACATCTGAGCGGCGGCAACCTTTTTCGCAGGGCGCGCCGCAGACTTTTCCGCAAATGGATGCAAATGGGTTGGTGGCGCGGGAGATGGCATACGCCTCTTCATATTTCCCGGCAACGGTCGCCATCAGATAGCCGCGCGCGTCCGTGCTTACAGGGCAGGAATTACGGCACTTCACCTCGGCTTCATAATACTCGTCCGTAGGTAGTTCTACCTGAATTTTTTCAAATGCCATGTCATGCGCCTCCCTGTGAAAAAACTACAATACAAAACATGTGCGGTTTAATCACGTCTTTAATAATTCAAAATTTATCGCACCGCTTCGGCTTGGTTGCAACCCTAAATTGGTATTTAAATACCGATTTAGTCACATTTTACTTTTACGTCACGGATTCCACTATTTGGAAGTCCCGTAAAGCCCCTTTTTCCAAGCCATGGAACGCCCTTGTTTAGGCTCAAATTCCTAGTAATTTTTGCAAAAACAAGTCTCGCAATTCTTTTTTTCCATCTTTAGCCTCGCTTCGTGGATTAATTAATAATCCTCCCTTCGGGGAAGTATCATGCGCGACCGGTTCTATAAGGGGATTGGTCAAAGAAGAAAGAATGGCTGGAAACAGCCCGTTTAGGAGTACAGGTAGTTATGTCAGACCAAATCGAAACCGGCACCGTGAAGTGGTTTAATGATGAAAAGGGCTTTGGATTTATCGCCCGTGAAACAGGTGATGATGTGTTTGTGCACTTCACCGCCATCAACATGGAAGGCCGCCGCTCGTTACAGGAAGGACAGAGCGTTACGTTTAACGTCGAAAACGGACAAAAGGGCCCGCAGGCCACTAACGTCTCACTCGTCGGTTAGACCCGCCGATTTCCTGATCCTATATATTCCAAAGGTTGGAAAAACATTTTTCCAGCCTCTGGATTTTTTTGTATCGCAACAAACGGGAATTCAAAAGGAAGCGAGCTTCCTCGCCACGAATTCAGGACCGTGGCAACTATACGACCGGACGACGGTCAGCGCATAAATTCATTGCAGCAGCCATCTCCTCATCGGTCAACATTACGACCGTGTTCAGCTTTTCATTAAAGGTTGTATCGGCCGTATAGCGCAGTATTGTTTTTTCCGCATATCCGGGCTTTGAAAAACACCAGGCCACCGGTTCCCCGATCTGATAAAAAACGGCTGAAGGCTGAATGTAATTCCGGGACTCGGACTCCAGATCGCAGCTTCTGCCGCCGAAAACCCATTCCGAATTCCCAACGCGATAACTCACACTAACGTCACCTAACGGTTGTCCCATTCGGTCGAGCACGCGGAAAACACCCCGGCATTCGCGGTATCCCGCCATCATGGCTTCGACTCGCATAATCACATTTTTTACGGTCTTCATCATAACGACTTCTCCTGCCTTCATAACAGAGCACGTCTTTAACCGGAAAATCTTATACGACTTCTGAGAAAATATGTTTGAAAGACCCGCCGTGGACTTATTCTTCGCAGGTCGGCAGCTTCATGCAGTGGAGCTGTCCGTCGGAGAGCAGGTAGAGCCGGGAGGCATCGGTGTTCAGGACGGCCTGATCGACCTTTAAGTCGATGGCGCGGGGATCGAAAACAGGATAGAGGTCGGACTTAAGGGCCATCTGAAGACGGCCGCCTTCCATCGGGAAAATGACGCGAGGGTCTTTGCTGATAAATTCCGGATGACCCAGCCCCCTGCGCTTCCAGTGATTCTGAAATGTTGAAGCATCACCGGTTTCGGCATCATAGAGCTGGAAATCCTGAAACCACAGTTTACACCAGTATTTGCGTTCGCTTGACGAAGGATCATTGAAAGGAATGATGGCCAAGGGCGAGCTGCTGGTATGACTGATCCAATTTGTGGTCATGACAAGTGTATCAGGATTGATCGAATAAGACTCAAACATTTTGGGGCCGCCGCGCGTCAGCAGCAATCGGGGAGTTACCCTGCTGGAATCCATCTGCACATCGGTGAAGTGCGCCTGTTTTTCGGTGTGGTAGGTGAGCGAGACAATATTCGACCAACTGCCGGTTTCGTATACCCGCATATCCGACCGCCAATCACCACCGTAGTAGAGGAATTGGCCTGAATCATCAAAATTGATCCAGAAGGAACCCAAACGCTTGCTGTTTTTAAACTCAAGCTCCTGTTCACCGGTTGCAAGATTGAATATCCGTCCGAAGCTATTACAAACCATGGCGAGATAGCGCCCGCGCGGATCGTATGCAATTGAATTATGGGGAACACTCTTTAACGGCTTCGCAAGGATGGATCCATCGGAATGCAGCTCGGCAAGATATACATCGTTACTCGTGGAGAGTACTGTCTTCTGAGGAAAATCGGCGCGGCTGAGCGTTTTCAGCTCCCGATCAAAGGGAACCGCGCACACCGAATAGTTTTCCATATCGTAGAAATGCAGACGCCCATCCGCCTCCAGCAGAATAACCTGTCGATCATCCTGCAGGTTGCAATCGATGGGATCATCGATCAACAACGCTACGCACCAGTTCAAACCCCCGAATCGAATCCGCCCGGCCTACGTACAAATGACCGTCCTCAGTAAGAGAGCAACAATGCCCGTCGTCAGGAGAGAATGCCGCATGTCTTATGTCAGAGTGCGGCAGCCTCGCAACATCGCATCGTTCCCGCCCCCAGCGAATCAGATTTTTCCTATCTTCTCCCATATAAAACTTGGAGAACGACAATATGAACTGCTCGTCAGGGGAGAAAAGGAAACCATCCTGCGTGATGCCCATCACGTTTCTTTCACCGGAAGAAAACGCAATCGACTGAATGGGATAGTCCCGGTTATAGACATAGCTCTCCCGCCTCATTGAGGGCAGTTCCATGGCAAATAAAAGCGAGCTGTTCATTACAGACGGGTGATATACCAACCGGGTTTCGTCCGGCGACAGCAACAGCTTGACTGAAGTGTTTTCTCCTCCCTTGAGCAACTGACCAAACCGCGTTCCGTGCCCCGCCGCCAACCAACCGAGGCACTGTTTGGTTTCCAGATCAATCCAGCATACCGTTTGCGTGCCCAGTGCGACTGCGACATGGCGTTGCGCCTGATCGAGAAGTATTCCAGAGATTGGAAGCTTCCGACCCGCGGAAACCATCCATTCTTCGACGGCCGCCCGATCGATGTTGTATTCCTCCGGGAGGGGCGGATATTCCAGTTGACTGACATCGAGAACCGGCATCCAGCTTTCACCGTCGCGCCGATAAAGAATAGAACTGCTGCCCGCCCAGAACGTACCGTCAATACCTTCATGCACAGATTCAGCACCGATCACCGAAGCCGGCAGCACGATGGCTTCGACAACCGCTCCGGGAGCCTTCCGCTTCCCAAACGTGAAATCATGAATGGAAACAAGAGTTGCCGAATCGTAGCCGACGGCGGGATTCAACCGGACTTTTTTCAGCTCACGCTCGCCCACAACCCAGACGCACCTCTCCTCGTTTGCAGGCACAATGCCGAGCGGGTTGCTCAACCCGGTTGCAACGGAACCACGGTATGGATTCATGGCAGCCGCAACGCGTACATCCAGGAGGGTTTCTTCCTCAAGAGAATCCATGCCGTATTGGTCATGTAGTTTCCAGAAGCTGGAAACTGCGGCTTCGTAATTCTTCTCGCCATAGTGGGCAGCAATCAGGTGGGTCAGACTTTGCCGATGTTCGGCATGGGTCTTCCGCTGTTCTGCGCGAACCATGAAAAAAGCGGCGGCAAAAAGAAGCAGGAGAAAAAAGCCGAGCATCCGGGCGATGAAAAGAAGCTGCCGGTTCTGACGCTTGTGAGCATCGCGGTCGCGGATCGCTTTCCCAATCAGATCCAACAGTTCGCGCTGGAGCGGGTCGGCGGGATCGACCAGGGACTGCGCAAGCTCGAAATCGTTGTTTCCGAATGCACAACGGGCATATTCCACTGAAGCTTCGATCCGCAGGCGTTCGGCATCGGGATTCCCGGGCCAAAGGTCGAGTGCCTCGCGAAATCCGAATATGGCGCGGTTAAACAGATCGTAGTCCCGCTGCTTTTTTGCGCGCGCAAGATTGAGTTGGGCACTTTCCTGAAGTGCCAGACTTTCAGAATGCGAACGATAGTCGCGGATGGCCTGCTGAAACTTCCGAACATTGGAAAACCGGTCGGCGGGCGCGGAGGCCATCGCTTTGAAGGCAATACGCAGTAGCTCACCATGTTCTTCAAGCGGCTCAATAAAGTTTTCCGATGCCAGATTCAGGCACAGGACCGGATCTTTCTCCCGCCGGGGTGGGTGACCCGAAATAATCTGATACAGCATGGCGCCGAGCAGATAAACATCGCTTGTTTCGCCCTGCCTGCTCATATCACCGCGCGCCATTTCTGGCGGCATATAGGCCGGGGTCCCGCAAAAAGATGTTTCAGCCGACTGATTATCAACGGGGCCCTCAACCATGCACGAAGCCCCCCAGTCCATCACCATCACTTCCCCGAATTCGCCGAGCATAATGTTATGGGGTTTCAGATCGCGGTGAAGCACCCCTCGCGAATGGGCGAAGGAGATAGTGTCGGCCACGCGCTGGAGAACACCGAGGTTTTCATCGAGCGTCTTTTCGCCCATGACTTTCGACCAAGGGAAACCCTGCACTTCTTTCATGGCGTAGAACAGGTTACCCTCGGCATCGATGCCCAGATCATAAATCGGCACCACATTCGGATGCTCAAGATGACCCGTCACCACCGCCTCGGCCATCAGCGCATCGGCCGCGCCGGCGGTTGATTTACGGCCAGGCTTGACCATCTTGACCGCTACCTCGCGATTGAAAGCGGTCTGGTTTGCTGCATAGACAATGCCCATCCCGCCGGAGCCGAGTTCCTGCCCCAACAGGAAATCCGGGGAGGATTCGGGCGCCGGTTCCAAGGTTCGGAAACGGGGTTTGCTGTTGGCCAGTGTTGCAACACAATGGCTGACAACGCGAATTGAATCTTCAGCAACACTGCCTTCGGCAATAGCATCACGCCAGAGGGTCTGCGTTGCATCCCACGATTGCTCCCCGCGCTGTTCCAAGTTCCCCATCAATTAAGGTTAAAGAAAGAAAGCCTGAAATAAACGACTAATCGTATCTGAATAATTGCTTTCACGACTCTCTCCCTAAACCCGCCTCACTCGCAGAGAAACAACGCCGAGCTCAAGTTCATCACCATCGCACAGATCTTCGTAGTCGATGTTTTTCCCATTCAGACGGGTTCCGTTCTTCGAACCCGCATCACATAATCGTATCAGATTACCGACCGATTCAAGGCGACAATGCAGCCGGGAGATCCCTTCGAAGTCGAGCCGGCAATCGGCCTTTTCGCCCCGCCCGATCGTCACCGGCAGACTGCACATACAAACGCGCAGCATCTCTTCGCCATCCCGCTCTAAAACAACGGTACCCTTACGATCGAAATAATCGCCCCGTGAATGAATCGACAGCCGCATCTTTTCAAGGCTCCACTCGCGCGTCGCCGCAAAAACATCCTCAGCATCGGAGGCCGCCTGCAAACGCTCGATAATCTGATTATCAGACAGTCTGCCCATTTGTTCGTCATCCGTTTGAACTTTCATGGTTCACCTCGTTCTCCATCCAGAATTGAAGTAACTTCCTGCCGGATATATTTGAGCATCCGGTTTTTAACGGCATAGATTGCGTTAGCATCAAGCGTGGTTTCCTCCGAAACTTCAGCCGCCGACTGATCGTCGAGCACATAGCGGTGGAACACACGAAACGTATCCTCGCCCACCCGCTTACGAACCCGGTCCAGCGCGGTTTCATAAACCGCCTTTTCCCATTCCAGTCGCCAGATCCGGTCGTCCCGATCCAGCTCGGCTTCCAGCCGTTCCTCGAATTGCGTGCGATATTCCTGCGATGTTTTCCGGCGGGTCTGCTTGCGGCGCAGATAGTCAATCACGGCATTACGGGTAATGGTTTTCAACCAGCCGCGGAAACGGCCGCGCTCGGGTGAATAGTCGAAACGGATGATCTGACGGAACACCTTGATGCAGACTTCCTGCACAATGTCTTCCGCCTCAGCATGGCTGATCTCATAATGAAGCGAATACCCGAAAATCAGGCGTCCGTAGATTTCATGAAACTCCCACCATGCGTCGCAGTCTTCCCCATCCTTTAATCGGATCAGGAGGCTTTCGCGTGTGCAGCAGGCCGATAACAGCTCGTTTGATTCCGTCGATTCCATAGCGTATTTAAACCTGAATACGGATATCGAGCGAGAATCTTACACGAAATCTTCCAGACTCTGGAAAATTTCTTTTCCAACCTCTGGATGTTTTCTGTCTGGATTAACGTGTTGGAGGATCGCCCGGATCTCCGGGATTGTCACCCGGCTCTGTCGGACCGGAAGATCCGCCACTGTCGCCATCACTGCCGCCACCGCCGGACATCGCCGCAACTGCAACGCCGCCAACAATAACCGCCTCACCCAGCAGGACACGGCTGGTTCTTCCCGCATCATCGCTCCAGGCCACCGGATTAACCCACGAAAGGCTTCCGCCGGTTTTCACAGGATTTCTCCAGCGATTGGGATTCACCAGAGCGGTAAAATCACCAACGGTGGAGAATGAAACACCCACCTCAGCGTAGCTGCCGCTTTCAGTGGTATAACCGCGAGATACAAGCTCGGGCCCTTTCGGCCCCTGGGCACCATTCATCGATGCACACCCCGCCAGAAGCGAAGCACTTACACATAAACTCGTTACTTTCAGATATGTTTTCATAGTTGTCTCCCAGGGCGAAAGATGCGCACCCTACTTAGGAACCCATCAAGCGCAACTGAAAATGCTGCGTAATAATGTCACACAGCGCTTTTCATCTGAGTATACAGCAATTCCTGCGCCAAACCTGCTAAACGACATCTATCACGTTATCGAGCATGCGGTCGTCGTCAAAAATGAACCGACCTGAAAAGCGGCGCCCTTCCAGCATGTGTGGGAACCAGATGTGGTCGTCCTGCCACATATGTTCAAACGGAAGATCATCGATTGAGCACCAGAGCGGAATGGCCTCGTCTGTTTCGGCCGGCTCGCCTTCATAATCTGTGGCGGTATAGACATAGCCGTGGATGGAGTTGTTGTCCGTGAACTGAAAATGCAGCTCTCCGGCAAACTTAACTCCGGTTGGTGTGATGCACAGTTCTTCCTGCGTTTCACGGATCGCGCATTGTTCAGTTGTTTCGCCCGGTTCCAGCTTTCCGCCGGGCCCGTTAATCTTACCTTTTCCGAACCCTCGTTTTTTGTGGATCAGCAGAATCTGCCCGTCTTTAATCACAAACATCAGGGTCGCCACGGTTACCGGGTCCCAGTTTTCCCAATCCACATCTTCAACGGTTTTAAACATTTCACTGCTCCCAAAATAAAAACTGCCGCGCAGTCTGAACGGCGCGGCAGTTTGAAACAAGTTTCCAACGGTTGGAATTTTCCAACGCTTGGAACTCAGCCCTCTTTATGCTCGTAGATATGCACATCGCGCTGCGGGAACGGAATGCAGATCCCTTCGGCATCGAACTTTTTCTTGATGCCTTCCGTTACACCGAAATAAACGCCCCAATAATCCGCCGGCGCACACCATGGACGCACGGCAAAATTGACGCTGCTGTCGGCCATCTCGGATACCAGAATATCGGGAGCCGGTGTTTCAAGAATTCCTGGTACTTCTTTGAGCACCGCCTCAATGGCAGCGCGGGCCTTATCGATATCATCGGCATAGCTGATGCCTGCCGCCAGATCAACGCGGCGCGTGTTGTTCGCGGAAAAATTGGTAATATTGTCTGACATCAGCTTTGCATTCGGCACGATGGTTTTTTTGTTATCCAGGGTATCCACGTGGGTCGTAAAAATTCCGATATCCCGTACGGTCCCCAAAACGCCGCCAGCCTCTACCACGTCGCCCACTTTAAACGGCTTGAAGATAATCATCAGCACTCCGGCCGCAAAGTTTGAAAGCGATCCCTGCAACGCCAGACCAACAGCCAGACCGGCCGCACCGAGCACAGCAATGAAGGAGGCCGTTTTTACGTTCAGTTTTTCCAGCGCGGCAATCACGACAAAGGCCTGTAAGCCCACATGAATCAGACTGCTCACAAATGAGATCAGGGTATGATCCACCCTGGAACGCTCCATCAATTTAACGATTCCTTTTTTGATGAGCTTAGCCACGAACATACCGATCACCAACACCAGCACGGCGGCAATGATTTTCATCCCCCATTCCACGCCGACAGTTTGAACGGTCTCCAGGATATCTCCTGAACTTTGAACGGTTGACTCAACAGCCTCACTGACTTCGTTAGTTTCCATTATTTCAACTCCCTGTGTTTGAATTCAATTCGCAGTAACTGAATCGGTACTGTATTTAGCGTCTAAATGGTTGGCAAGAACCAAGGTCTTTCAGATCTTAAAAAAAGCCGGAACAAAATTGCTCCGGCTTTTTCAATTGGTTTTCCAAGGATTGGAAAATTAGTCGTTCTTGTGCTCGTACAAATGCACATCGCGCTGCGGGAACGGAATGGAGATTCCTTCTTCATCAAAACGCTTCTTAATGGCTTCAGTCGTATCGAAGTAGACACCCCAGTAATCTGCGGAGTTAACCCACGGACGAACCACAAAGTTTACGCTGCTGTCGGCCAGTTCAACCACAGCAATCGTTACCGCCGGATCCTTCAGAATGCGTTCGTCAGCTGCAATGATATCGTTGAGCACTTTCTTGGCTTTATCGATGTCGTCGCTGTAGCCAATGCCGGCAACCAGATCAACACGACGGGTTCCGAAGGTATTGATATTGGTGATGGTTCCACCGGTCACAACCGAGTTTGGAACAATCATCTTTTTATTGTCCGGCGATTTCATGATGGTAGTGAAGATTCCGATTTCCAGCACGGATCCCACATTTCCACCGGCATCAATCACATCGCCCACTTTGAACGGCTTGAAGATCAGCATCAAAACTCCCGCTGCAAAGTTGGCCAGCGAACCCTGCAACGCCAAACCAATGGCCAGACCGGCCGCACCGAGAATCGCAATGAACGAGGCCGTCTTGACATCCAGTTTTTCGAGAGCGGCAATAAATACAAACGCTTTTAAACCAACTGAAACAAGACTGCTGCAAAACTTGGCGAGCGTGACGTCGACGCCCCGCTTCTCCATCAATTTACTGAGCGCACCCGTGATTATTTTGGCGACCCACAACCCGATAATCAGGACGAGCAGCGCAGCCACAATTTTCACTCCGTATACTACTGCAATATCCTGCACTTTTTCCAGCATCGGTGCGACCCCTTCACTGGTTACTTCAACAACTTCATTCGTTTGCATTTTTGCCCTCCCGGCTATTTTTTTAAATATAGTACTATTTCAGTACACAGCGCGGATTATAGAAAGATGACAAACTTGTACAAGTAGAATGTGAACAGAGTTTGGAAAGTATTTAAGCTCGGGATTATTACTTTTTATGCGCAACAATAACCGGTATGTTTTGCACTTTGGAGAAGCCGCCATGCTAAACAAACGACGAGCATTAAAGACCGCTGTTTTCGCTCTTTCTGCGACCATTCTGATTCCTGCCACTCTGGCAAAAAGTATGCTGTGGAAAGTGTCTTCCCAAAAAGGCACCTTATACATTCAGGGCTCAGCGCATGTACTGAAAGCGGAAAACTATCCCCTCGCTCCGGCCATCCAACAGGCCTATTCGGATTCCTCTGCTCTGATTCTTGAAGCCGATATGGGCGAAATGATGTCCCCGCAAACCCAGCAGCTTATTTTAAAAAAAGCCATGCTACAGAAGCCCGAAACCCTCAAAACCCTTCTAAAACCGCAGACCTATGAAAACCTTACAGCCATTGCTGACGAAACCGGCTTACCCATGCCGATGCTGGATCCTTTCAAACCCTGGTTTGCCACCACCACGATTACGCTCCTTAAACTGAAAAAACTCGGTATGGACGAGCAATACGGGCTGGATAAATATTTTTACGGCAAAGCCACCGCCGATCAGAAAAAAATAATAGGCCTCGAATCCATTGATTTCCAGATTTCCTTGTTCGACAGCCTTTCCAACGAAAACCCGGATGATTTTGTGAACCGAGCCCTGGCCGATCTCAAGTTTCTGGAGGCCGACCTCGACTCCTTGCTGAAAGCCTGGGAAACGGGCGATGTCCAAACCCTGGAAAAACTAATGACCAAGAGTTTTAAGAAATTCCCTGGAATGTATAATAAATTTATTACGGCCCGCAACAAAGCCTGGGCCAAAAGGCTGTCCGGAATGGTTAAAAACGATCAAACGTATATGGTCGTCGTCGGGGCCGGTCATCTCCCGGGAAAAGAAGGGGTGATCAACCTGCTGAAAGAAAAAGGGTTCACGGTGGAGCAGTTGTAACGTGAAACGTGAAACGTGAAACGTGAAACGTGAAACGTGAAACGTGAAAATTTTCCAATCCTCGGAAGTTCCGCAAGGGAAATCACGACTCAATCGTCACGTATCACGCCCCAAACTCCGCAACCACAAACGTGTGATCCGACGGTTTTTCCTTTTTGCGCGGCGCCAGATCAACATCGCAGCAAATACACTTCTGCGTCAGCGGATCGGTCGTCAGCACATAGTCAATCCGCCAGCCGATATTCTTTTCAACCGCATTTTTATCGCGGTAATCGAAGAATGAGTAGACCTCCTCATCCGGGTGATGCTTGCGAAGCACATCCGTAAAGCCGAAGGAGCAAACGTCCAGAAATGCATTGTGGGCGTCGATGTGATAGCACGGATCGTTTTTCTTGCCCGCCGGGTTATTCACATCAATCGGCTCCACCGCAATATTAATATCTCCGATCCAGACGAGCGGCTGATCGGCAGCATATTCCTTTTCAAAAAGGCGTTTCAGCCGCGCATACCAGCCCAGCTTATATTTATACATCACATGATCAATCGCCCGACCCTGCGGAACGTAGGTGTTCACCACAGCAATACCGTCCACCACGGCCCGAACCAATCGCGTTTCGTCGCGCGGCCCGCCGTCATCAAACCCGAATTTCACATCGGTCGGCTCGCTTTTGCAGATCAGCGCCACGCCGTTGTAGGATTTCTCCCCTTTGAACACCACGTGATAGCCGGCGGCTTCGATGGCCTCCCGCGGAAAATCCTCATCCTGCGCCTTGGTTTCCTGAATCCCGAGAATATCCGGCTCATGATCTTCCAGCCATTGGAGAAGAATCGGCAGGCGGCTCCGTATGGAATTCGCGTTAAACGTTGCAATTTTCATGATTAGCTTTCGTTATTTAGATATTGTCCCAACATTAAAATCAAATAAGCTTCAGTAATTCAAGCGAGAGCGCACATATGATTAATAAATATCGCACATTTTCAGCCATTGGAATCAGTTTAGCGGCCATACTGCTCGCCTCCTGCAGTCCCTCTGCCCCCGTTGCCACCCCGGCAACTCCGCAGGAGATTCAGCAGCAGATCCAGACCTCTGAGGCTCCGCTTACCCTCGTTCACGTCTGGGCCACCTGGTGCGATCCCTGCCGCGATGAGTTCCCGGAGCTTGTGAAAATCATGCAAAACTTCCAATCATTGGAAGTCGTTCTGATTTCCGCCGATGCTCCGGATAAAACCGAAGAGGTTGAAACATTCCTGACGGAATACCAAAGCCCGGTCGGCAGTCTGATTACCACCGAGCTGAATCAAAAGTTTATCGAAACCCTTTCCCCAAAATGGGGCGGCGCACTGCCGGCCACCTTTTTCTTTCGAGATGGAAAAATCGTAAGCGAGTGGGAAGGAAAACGAACATATGATGAATATGTTGAAACCATTGAAACGCTAATGAACAACCAAGGAGACCCAAAATGAGCAAAAAATATAGTATAGCCGCCCTGATCATTGCCGGAGCACTGTCCGCATCCGCCGGTCTTAAAATCGGAGATGAAATGGTGGATACGCACGTAAAAATGGAAAGTACCGATGATGCCACCCTTTCGCTCGCACAGCTGAAAGGCGAGAAGGGAACGTTGGTCATTTTCACCTGTAACAAATGCCCCTTTGTAGAGGCGTGGCAGGACACCATGGTTGAATTGGGCAACACCTACATGAAAAAAGGGATCAGCGTCGTATTCATCAACTCCAACGATCCCGCCGCCAAAGGCGATACCCTGGAGAACATGAAAGCCATGGCCAAAAAAGAAGGCTACAAATTCCCATACCTTCAGGATGCAACCTCAGAAGTTGCCCGTAATTTCGGCGCAAAGAAAACACCGGATGTATTCCTGTTTGATGCCAATGCAAAACTCGTCTATCAAGGCGCTGTCGGCGACGGCGGCACCACGCCGTCCGACGACGTATGGCTTGCCGATGCCCTCGAGGCCCTCCTGGCCGGCACCGAAATTAAACCCGCACAGACCAAAGCCGTCGGTTGCAGTATCAAGTTCCGCTAACCGTTATTTCAGCCCTTTCATTCAACAGCCGGCCGGCCTTTGCCCGTCGGCTGTTTTTTTTATCAATTACGAAAGGATTGAACTGATCCGCTGAATCAGGGATAAATGGCGCGGTTTTTCCAATGGTTGGAAAAAATATGAAATACGCAATACGGACAACGCCTTATGAGCGAAGAAATCAAGACCACCAATTTTATTCACGACATCATCGATGCCGACCTGGCCTCGGGTAAACGTACAGAAATCGTCACCCGCTTCCCGCCGGAGCCCAACGGCTACCTCCATATCGGGCACGCCAAAGCCATCACGCTCGATTTCGGCACCGCCGAAAAATACAACGGCAAATGCCACCTGCGCTTCGACGACACCAATCCGGAAGCCGAAGACGATGAATATGTTAAAGCCATTCAGGAAGATATCGCATGGCTCGGCTACAACTGGGGCGACCACATCTACTGGGCCTCCAACTATTTCGACACGATGTATGAATACGCCGTCCGCCTGATCAAAAAAGGCAAGGCCTACGTCTGCGATCTTTCCTCCGAAGAATTCAAAGACTATCGCGGTGCCCCCACCGAACCCGGCAAAGAACCGCCCGGGCGCGAGCGCTCTGTGGAAGAAAATCTGGAGCTGTTCGAAAAAATGAAAGACGGCGGATTCGAAGACGGGGCCTGCGTACTGCGTGCCCGCATCGACATGACCTCCCCCAACCTGCACCTGCGCGACCCGGCGATCTACCGCATTAAACGCGCCCACCATCACAACACCGGCGACAAATGGTGCATCTATCCGATGTACGACTTCGCCCACTGTATCGAAGACTCCATCGAAGGCGTCACCCACTCCATGTGCACACTCGAATTCGCCGTGCACCGCCCGCTCTACGACTGGATTCTCGCAGAACTCGAAATCTTTCAGTCGCAGCAGTATGAGTTTTCTAAACTCAACCTCACCTACGTCGTGCTCAGCAAGCGCCGCCTCTTAGAACTCGTTAACGAAGGTCGGGTTTCCGGTTGGGACGACCCCCGCATGCCGACCCTTTGCGGAATGCGCCGACGCGGCTTCACGGCCAACGCCATTAAAAAACTCTGCGCGATCGTCGGCTGCACCAAGTTTGAAGGCATCACCGAAATCGAGCAGTTCGAAAGCCTGATCCGCGACGACCTGAACGAAAACTCCCTGCGCGCCATGGGCGTGGTGGATCCGATTAAAGTCGTCATCGAAAACTATCCCGATGACCTCACAGAAGAGTTCGAAGTAGCCAACCATCCGCAGAAAGAAGAAGAAGGAAAACGCACCGTCCCCTTCAGCCGCGAACTCTGGATTGAGCGCACGGACTACATGGACGATGCGCCCAACAAATTCAAGGGTTTCACCATCGGCCGCGAAGTACGTATTCGCGGGGCCTATCTGGTCACCTGCAACGCCGTTGAAAAGGATGCCGATGGAAACGTCATTTCGCTCTCCTGCACGTACGACCCGGAAACCAAAGGCGGCAACGCCCCCGATGGCCGTAAAGTACGCAGCACCATCCACTGGGTTTCCGCCAAACATGCCATCGATGCCGAGGTCCGCCTCTACGACCGCCTCTACACCGTCGAAAATCCGCTCGGTGACAAAGAGAAGGACTTCAAGGACTTCATCAACCCCGATTCACTCGAAGTCATCACGGCCAAACTCGAACCGGGCCTCGCCAACGCCGAACCCGGCACCCGCTACCAGTTCGAGCGCGTCGGCTACTTCTGCGCCGACAAAGAGCATACACCCGAAAAGCCCGTCTTCAACCGAACCCTAACCCTCCGCGCTCCGCGGAAAAAATAACCATGAAACCTCTCCGCGAAGTAAAACTCAACCTGCCCGGCAAGCTCTACCTGCACAGCATGCCCGGAAAAGAAGAACCGCTTGCCGAATGCTTCCAGGCATTGGAAGACGCATCGGTGGACCACGTCATCTGTCTGAGTCCGATAGAAGAGGTTCAGGATAAATCTCCGAAGTATGCGGAAGCGATTCAAAGCAATACCCTGCCCTGCGGCCTCATCCATTTCCCCCTCGGCATCGGCGGAGTTCCCGAAGATACCGAACCGTTTCTAAACCTTGCACGGGATGTCGCCAAACAATTGGAATCTGGTTCCAGCTTCCTGGTTCACTGTAAAGGCGGCGTCGGACGAACCGGCACCATGGCCAGCTGTATTGTCGCGGCAGCAAATCAACCCCTCTCCCTCATCACCGACGCCGGCGGCAAAGCCGAAACCGAAGAGCAGCAGGCACTCATTGCTTCATTAAAAAGCATGTAGTTCCACAAAAGTGGCATGGGCGTCCCGCCCATGTGTCCAGCGCAGGAACAACAAGCGCGACGCCCGTTCCACATTGCCCCGCATTTTTATTCTAAAATAATAAAGACCACTCCCCCGCAGAAACGTATCCTCTATAAATATCGGCATCCTCCCTCTCCTGGATAGGTGCCGACCGGGGGATATTATGGGGCACAAAAACAGACTCGTCATTTTCGGGGCATACTTCGCTCTTGCAGCCGCAGCGGCCTACGGCACTGAAAAAGAACCCCTGCCCGATTATGTCGGCCGCTTTAATAAACTCGACGCCAAAATCCGAGCCATCAACTCCGACGTCAGCTGTACCAACTATCTGACCTGGGTTGATGAGGCTGTTGAAGCTAAGCGAAAACTGAAGCTCCACGATGAGATCGCCCCTTGGCTGGATGAATTGGCAAGCACTCACTCCAACAATTGGCGCATTCTGCATGCCGTTTCTTGCGGAAGTTTCAGCCATCGCTTCGTCGACGAAATGGACCAAGCCTATCGGCTAGCCATTCTAGAATCCCCACCCGATAAAGAGATGGGACAATTCTGCTCCGACTATATCGATCTCCTACTTATGGGACTTGGAAGCGAACCCTATTTACTGCAAGCAGGTCCTTCCTATCGGAAAAATCAAGTCTACGAAGAATCGATCCAGAAAATGGCTGCCACCAATCTTTCCAGCAGGTTGCAATTTTATGCGCTGCCCGACTCTTATGAACAGGCAGCCAATAACGGAGAGCTGATCCGCTGGCTGATCGCAACCAAACCGGAAGAAGACTTCACCGCTGAGCTGGACCGGAATCATTGGGATATGCAGGATTTTGCAGTCCTCCTGGCCGGCTCACATATCAACCTCTCGGACTCAGTAAAATATCCCTTGCATAAACGGGCCTACGTAGCCACCGATGCCGATTGCACCATCCTGTCCGGACTGAAAGACAACGAAACCGTCATCTGGGGCGATACGCCCGGAGACTATCTCGTCGTTCAGCTGCCCGATGAGTATAACTACATAAACGCGTATGAAAAACGTGCCGCTCAAGGTGACCGGAAGGCCGCAGAAACACTGGGTCAAATATTTATAAACCGTTGTCAGCTTGACCGGGCTGCGCATTATTTTGAAATGGCGGGTGAACCCGACCGGGTAAAATCCATTCAGGCAAGACAGGGCGCTTTTTTATCCCATTCGCCAAGGCCGGAGGGCACGCCTATATCGATCGATTATATATTTCGTAACGGATCAGAAGCCTTCTTCGAAATATCTCCGCTTGAAGCCGGCACCAACCTGCTGGCCCGGCTCATCAACGGGCAGGTTCACGGAACAGAAATCGAGCTGTTGCAAGGCCAACCCGGCCCGTTTCAAAAAACCGACGCAGCCAATGAGTCCATTCATACGGGAGAAAAAATTGCTGCATGGTCCGTGACTCTATCACCACCACCCGACTATCAGGATGCGATCAGAACTATCGATATTCCACCGCTCAAGGCAGGTAACTATCTGTTGCGCGGAACGATAAGAGGCGGGAATACTTCCGAAACGGTTCTACACATCTATGACACCCTGCTTTACTCCGCAGTCTACTCCAGAGAAGGCTACAGCGATGAAAGCAGGTTCTATCTGTTATGCGATGCCCGCACCGGGAAACCGCTCTCCGGCACCGACGTTCACTGCTTCAAGCTCGCTGACGGGGGATCCTGGTCCAACTACAACCGGGATGTCTGGAACGATGCCGTATATCATGTGCGGGATTATCATTACGAATCAACCGATCGAAACGGCCTGTTCACGCTGAATCATGATCAGTACTATTACAACACCCGTCTCGCAAATCTCCAGCATCCTTTTCCGTTCGCCACCATTGGAACCTCGGCGACCTTTGACATCTCTAAACCCGATACATACCACCATGAAGACTCACAGGACGAAGACTCCAACTGGTTTATGACCACTGACCGTCCGCTGTACCGCCCGGGCGACACGGGGCACCTGAAACTGTGGCATCCCGATGGAGAGTATCGCGATCCACCGAAACTGGAATTAAGCACTCAAACCAACCACCGCTTCCCAACAGCCCTGGAAACCAGCCCCGATGAAGAAGGAGAAATCTATGGAGACATTTTCGGAGGCCTCGACTATTCATTCACGATCCCCTCCAACGCTCCGCTCGGGCAATACACGGTCACGGGCAGGTACGAGTCCTTTTACCAGGGGGATTGCCATTTCAGGGTCGAAGAATACCGAACACCCGAATTTGATATCGCAGCAACATTAACGGATCCGCAAAGTATTAAGATTCAGGCGGACTATACCTACGGGAAGCCCTTGCCCGGCGGGGAACTGAAACTCCACCTTTACTATACTCAAAGCGACCATGCGCAATGGTTCCCTAACGCACCGTTCGATTTTTTATGGGGCAAAGGCTATTGGTGGAACGGCAGCCAGTTTACTCCACCGCTCCAGAAGGAAAACGCCGACTCACTTGAATGCTCTCTCCATCTTTCGACCAATTTGAACTTAACCGGTCAATTCACACTCGACCTCTCAACTGTACCCAACGGCCTTGAGGCAAGTACCACTCCGGGATACTTTGAAATCCACGCCAATGTCACCGACACCGCTCACAAGCAGGTATCCCGGTGGATTCCCCTGCCGGTAAATCTTAAAGAGCGCAGTCTCTGCTGCTGGACAGACAAAGCATTCTACGCACCCGATCAACCCATACAGTGCCAGGTGGACTTCGAGCATCAAACCGCCCCGTTGCATCTCGAAGTCAGCACATTGATCGGCTCCAACCGCGTTTCGCGGAAGATCATTCCGATTACCGGGCCCGACGAAATTATCGAACTCAAACCGTTGCCCTGCGGGATCCACGAAGCACAGCTCGTCTCGGGAAACGGAAACACTTCACCGCCGTTCCAGTTCGCCATTCTGGGCGATGAGCTCGCAAATCCTTCGAAAAAGGAACCTCTCCAGCTGATTCTGGAAAAAGGCCAATACATTTCCGGCGATACCGTCAATCTCCTGATTCTTACCGATCAACCGGGGCGCTATGTGTATCTGTTCAACCGGATAGATGACTCTGAAACACTTCCGAAGCCTCAGGTTATCTATATGGAGAAAACCAGCAAGGTTGTGCCGCTGACTATTGAGAATGATAAAGGGCTGCTCCAATGCGCCGCCATGACACTGCTGGATGGGAAACACCATTTAGTCACGAGGCATATCCCCATCATTTCCGCCGATCAGGAAGCCGGCACCTTGCAGCTTTCCCCCTCAAAACAAACATACAACCCCGGCGAAACAGTCACCCTCTCCATCCAATCTCGGAATGCAGACGAACAGGGAAGACCCGCCTCTGTCACGGTTACGGTTTATAACAAAAGTCTCGATTTGCTGGCAGGCAACGTCCGCTCTCCAAATATTTTTAAAACCCTCTTTTCATCCTGGGTGAACACACTGCATCAGACCATCGCGTTGTCCGACCCTCACAGAACAGAGATCACTTCCATATACCCTGATTGGGCCATGTGGGTCATAAATCCAACCGGCACCACCCCGCTGAACAACCTGAGGGGGATGTATGAAAGCATCTCCATATTTGGGAGCGCCCTATCAATTGGTGTTGATGAGCCCCTCGACACCGACTCGTTGGACCTCAGTTTTAAAACACCCCGGATCCGCGAAGATTTCCGCGATCTGGCCTATTGGAATGGGACGATTGAAACGGATTCAAATGGATGCGCGCAGGTTTCGTTCCCGATGCCGGACGGACTGGTTGAGTGGAAAATACAGGCCTGGGCTGTGCATACCAACTATGCCGCCAGCGCCACCACTTCTATCCGCTGTGCCAAGGATTTTGTGGTTCAGCTCAACACGCCACGCTTTATGACGGAAGGCGATGAAGTGGAAATCTCCGCTTCGCTGCGGAATCACACGACCAACGCGCTCGAAGTCATCGCGGCATGCAGCGAGAGCGGCAGCGTGATTCAGGTTGAATCACCGCTCGAAATCAGCATCCCCGATCTCGCCGCCGATCAGCAGACGCTGCTCTATTGGAACACAAAAGCCGCAACCCCCGGAACCGGCCACATCACTGTTTCGGCCCGAAGCCCTACCTGCGCAGACGGCATGAAAAAACCGATTCCCGTTCTCCCGCACGGCATGCTTAAACGCGGCGGTCACGGCGGGGTGCTGGCAGGCAACAACGCTCGGCAATCCTTCGGCATCGTCCTGCCGAAGAATGTCGATCCCGATTCTATCAGCCTGCAGCTTAACAGCTCTACCGACATGCTCGATGCCCTGATCGGCGCCCTGCCCTTTTTGGCCGAATACCCGTACGGCTGCACCGAGCAAACGCTCAACCGCTTCCTGCCCGCCGTCATCACACTCCAAACAATGGATCAACTAGGGCTCGATACACTGACCCAAACGAACGCAATGCCCGCTGAACGCCAAGCCCTGCTCAACCGCATTGAAATTATCAAACGTACTCGTGCCGGTGTAGCGCGACTGGAAGAAACTAAACAATACCGCGGCTGGGGCTGGAACATGGATGACTCTTCACCTGTCGATCCGCTCACCACCGCCTGGGTACTCCGAGGTTTATCCATCGCATCAAAAAACGTGTACGTCGATCAGAACACCATCAACGATCTCATCAGAGATACGCTCTCGCAAATGGATGTTCATGCAACCTCCGCTGTCACGAAAAATAAAAATATCCTTAATAACACCGATGCGATGCTGGCCCTTGTCGTCTCGGAAACCGGCACCGAAGGCATATCCCGATACAATCAGAAGCATCACAAACGTCTGACCGATGAAGAGAATCAAAACAGCCTGCTTGACTACATGGATCTACTGTTTGAACACGCTGATCAACTCTCGCTCTATGGAAAAGTGCTGCTGGCGAATGCCTTTGATCTTCAGGGCGATACCGTACATCGCGACGAGCTGATCCGCTACATCGAGCAATATCTGGAATCGGATCCAATGCTTGGAACCTATTGGCTCCGCACCAGCTCCAACGATTGGTGGTATTGGTATAACGATCACATCGAAACGATCGCGTGGTATCTCAAGCTACTCAACCGCACCGAACCGCATAGTGATAAAACAGCCGGTGTAGTGCGCTACCTCATGCAGAACCGCATCTATGGCAATCACTGGAAATCCACCCGCGACACCGCGATCTGCGTTGAGGCCCTCTGTGAATATTCGATCAACAACCACAAGGATGCTCCCGAAAAAGGGGTTACCATAACACTTAACGGACAGCCGTTTAATAATCCCGAAGAAGCTCAGTTGGTGCCCGGCACCAACACACTGGCAATTGCATCAGAGAACGGAACGCCCGTTTTCTTTGATGCAACCTGGCACTATTACACCCGGGAAAAACCGATCGCATCCGAACAATGCGATCTGGTTTCGATCACACGAAGTTACAGCCGGATCGAAACCGCCTCGTCCGACGAAGCAACCGCTCCCACTTCGGAAGGTTTAACAGCAGATGAACAGCTGTTGTTCGGGATAGAAGACATGAATTATCGGCCCTTGACTAATGAAAAGCTCACCCCCCTAAATGCCGGCGATATTCTCCAGGCCGGTGATCGCATCGTCGTTAAACTTGAGATCAATGCGAGCCAACCGTTGGAATATCTGTTGGCCGAAGACTTCAAACCGGCCGGATTCGAAACCATCGATACCATCAGCGGCTATGCCGACGGAGCGTACCGCGAGCTTCACGACGAGCGCGTGTCCTACTATCTCCGCTCCATCCGAAAAGGCACCACCACCATGAGCTACCGGATGCGGGCCGAACATGCCGGAACCGTCAGTGCCCTGCCCGCCACCGTCGGACTCATGTACGAACCGCGACAGGCCGCCAATACCGAGGAGCGGGAGTTCATCATCGAGCGCTAAACGGCCCGGCTCTTGCGCAGAGACCGCCTAAAGGCGGAACTACGAACCTTTTTATTAATCGTTATCCGGATCGTCGGGCAGGAGGATATGCAGGAGGAGGTTGGCAAGCATACCAACCAGGGCGGCAAGACCGATTCCTTCAATGGTTACATTCCCGATGACCACTTTGACGCCGCCCAGGCCGCAGACCAGAATCAGCGCCACGATGATCAGGTTGCGGCTGCGGTTAAAATTCAGCTGAGCATTGGAGATGGTACGAATGCCGACCGAAGCAATCATGCCGAACAGGATAAAGCTCACCCCGCCCATGACCGCCACCGGAATGGTGCGGAGGAAGGCCCCGACCGGGCTGATGACGCCGAGAATAATCGCGAAGCCGGCAGCAATCCGGATGACGCCCGGATTATAGTTTTTCGTCACCGCCAATACGCCGGTGTTTTCAGAATAGGTGGTATTCGGCGGACCGCCGAACATTCCCGACACCATCGTCGCCAGACCGTCGCCAAGCAGTGTGCGGTGCAGGCCGGGCTTCTCGAAGAAATCCTTTCCAACGACCGCACCATTGGTCGTAATGTCGCCGATATGCTCCATCACAGAAACAATTGCAATCGGCATGATGGCTAGAATCGCGGAAATTCCAAACTTTGGAAACGTGAAGTTGTCGGCACCGATAAAGAGTCCGCCCGTATTCTGCATCGCGGCATAATCCACCCGACCGAGCGCAGCCGCCACCGCATAACCCGCAAAAATACCGATCAGAATCGGAACCAGTTTAAAGAAGCCTTTCATAAAACAGGAGATGGCAATAATCGTGAGCATGGCCACCAGAGCCAACAGCCAATCGGCCGAGGCCATACCGACACCGATCGGTGCCAGCGAAAGACCAATCACCATGATCACCGGACCGGTCACGACCGGAGGAAAAAGTCGTTTCATAATGTTGGTTCCACCCAGTTTTACAATCAGCGACATGATCAGATAGACAACTCCGGCGCAGATCACTCCGCCCAGCGCATAAGGCAAACCGTTTCCATCTTCACCGGCGACAGCTTTGATGGCACCGATAAAGGCAAAACTGGAGCCCAGAAAAACCGGAACCATTCCACCGGTCACCCCATGAAAAATAAAGGTCCCGATTCCAGCAGCCAACAACGCCACACTCGGATCCATTCCGGTCAGTGTGGGCATCAGTACCGTCGCCCCGAACATAGCAAATACGTGTTGAACCCCTAACAATAGTTTCTTTGGCACCCCGATCTCATTCATCCTAATCTCCCTGATAATTTGTGCGCATACTACAGAGCTATGCCCCTTTTAAAAGCATTCTCAACATGAAATACGAGCCTTCGAGTGCTTGACCTAATCCGCTTGTTTTAAGAACCTTCACCCCCTAATCACAAACAGGAAATACCCGTAATATGACAACTGAGACATCCGCATTCGATCCCGTTCCGTTCGCTTCGAAAGACCTCAACATACCCGCGCGGCAGGTTGCCGCAGTTGCCGCGCTGTTTGCCGAAGGCAATACCGTCCCGTTCATTGCGCGCTATCGTAAAGAGGCCCACGGTAATCTCGATGAAGTGCAGATTACTGACATTCAGGAAAAGCTGTCCTATTACAACACGCTCGAATCCCGCCGGGTGACGATTTTAAAATCCATCGAGGAACAGGGCAAGCTGACCGACGAGCTCCGCCTGAAAATTGAAGGGTGCCTTTCGAAGACCACGCTGGAAGACCTATACCTCCCCTACAAACCCAAGCGCCGCACCCGCGCGATGATCGCCCGCGAAAAAGGACTGGAACCGCTGGCCGAGCTTATCCTGACGCAAGCGGCCTCCGGTGACCCTGAAGCCGAAGCTGCGAAATATATCAGCGAAGAAAAAGAAGTCCAATCCTTGGAAGACGCACTGGCAGGTGCCCGCGATATTATTGCCGAACAGATTGCTGAAAAGGCCGAAGTGCGCGCCCTCATCCGCGAAGCCTATTTTAAAACCGGAGAAATCAAATCCTCGCCTGCGCTTTCAACTCAGGCCGATGAGGAATCAAAATACAAAGACTACTTTGACTTCTCGCAGCCGATCGATGCCATTCCTTCCCACCGATACCTGGCCATCCGCCGCGGTGAAACCGAGGGCGTGCTGCGCCGCAAACTGGCGATCGACGCCGACCCGCAGATCGAACGCATGAAACAGATGGTTGATGCCAATCCGGCCTCCCCGTTTTTCCAGGAATTGGAAAAAGCCGTGCTCGATGCCTACAAACGGTTGCTGACCACCAGTGTTGAAATCGACGTTTCCGTGGAAATGAAAATGAAGGCCGACCGTTCCGCCGTGGAAATCTTTGCGAAAAATCTGCGCAGCCTATTGCTGGCCGCTCCCTATGGCGAAAAGTCCGTCATCGGGATCGACCCCGGTCTGCGTACCGGTTGCAAATGCGTGGCGCTCGATGCCACCGGCAAATATCTCGATACCATTACGATCTACCTCGGCCAAGGCGCCGACAAAGAAAAGCAGGCCAACATCAAGCTCTCGGAATTTATCGAGAAACATCAGCCGATGGCGATTGCGGTCGGCAACGGCACCGCCGGCCGCGAAACAGAAGCGTTTACCAAAGCCCTGCTGAAAGATATGCGCTCCAAAATCAGCGTCGTATCTGTGAGCGAAGCCGGAGCCTCCGTCTACAGCGCATCGCCCATCGCCCGAGAAGAATTTCCGGACCTCGATCTCACCATTCGCGGCGCCATTTCCATTGCCCGGCGCCTGCAGGATCCGCTGGCCGAACTGGTGAAGGTCGATCCGAAATCCATCGGCGTCGGCCAATACCAGCACGATGTCTATCAGCAGCTCCTGAAGGATAAACTTGATGAAGTGGTCGTCAGTTGCGTGAACCGCGTGGGCGTTGAGCTCAACACCGCCAGTGCCCCCCTGCTCTCTCGTGTGGCTGGCATCGGCGACAGCCTCGCTAAAAAAATCGTGGACTACCGCAATGAACACGGCGCCTTTAAATCCCGCGAAGAACTTCAGAAAGTTTCAGGACTCGGACCGCGCGCGTTCGAACAGGCCGCCGGATTCTTACGCGTTCGCGGCGGCGAGCAGCCGCTCGATGCCTCCTCCGTTCACCCGGAGCGCTATAAACTGGTCGAGCAGATTGCCGCCGACCTCGGGGAACCGCTGAATAAACTGATCGGGAACGTTGAAGTCGTCAGCAAGATCAAACTCTCTACCTACCTCAGCGATGAGGTCGGCGAACTGACCCTGAAAGATATTATCGACGAGCTGAAAAAACCGGGTCGTGACCCACGTGAACAATTCGAGGAAGTCGGCTTCCGCGAAGATGTGATGACGATGAAAGATCTTAAGGAAGACATGGAGCTGAAAGGCATCGTCACCAACGTGACGGCCTTCGGCGCGTTCGTCGATATCGGTGTGCATCAGGATGGCCTCGTGCACATTTCCCAGCTATCCAATCAGTTTGTGAAAGATCCGGCCGACGTCGTGCAGGCCGGCGACCGCATCGACGTCCGCGTCCTCGAAGTTGACCTGCAGCGCAAGCGCATTTCTCTTTCCGCCAAGAAGAAGGGCGCGGCCAAACCTTCCAATGATCGGAAGTCCCCGGAGGGCAATAAAAATCGGGGGAAGCGCCCGAAGAATAATTCGCATAACAACAACCGCAACCGCGCGAATAAGCCGCGCGGTTTCTCCAACAACCCCTTCGCAGATTTGTAATAAATACTACAACTCTACTCCGTACGGAATTTCGACGCGCATACGGTAGTAGCGGGGAGAGGAGGGGGCTGAACTTTCGAAGTGCTCTACCTCTCCTGTACCGGCATAACCTCCAAGCAATCTCCAATCAACCGGACTCAGCGAATCGGTATATTCGATAACGTAGATTCGCCCATACGCAGTGGAGCTGAAGATTTGGACAGTGCCGTTGCCGGAAGCCGACACGGTGAAGTTAAGGTGTGAAGCGGGATTGGTCGGATCGGAGCCCATCCGGAATTCATCCAAATTCGTATAGCCGTCGTTGTCTGAATCGAGCGAGGCAACCGCACCTTCCTCCGATGCGAAGTAGGTTTGCTCCCAATCATTCGGCAGCTCATCGCCATCCGTATCCGCTCTCGTTTTCCAGACAAAAGTCGTCGTGCCGACAGCGGACTGAACCTTAACCCGATAGTAGCGGTTGGTTCCCATCAGATTATCTTCATATTCCTCGACAAGACCGGTGCCGCTGAAAACCGCCAGCGTAGACCAGTCGGACGGCGTCAGCGAATCGGTGTATTCGATGGTATAGGTACGCCCAACGATCGTCGAACACGAAACCACCACAGCACCTGTAGTGGACGTTGTGTCGACGGACAGGTTGGGCTGCGACAGCCCATTTGTCGGGTCCGTACCGAGTATAAATTCCTGCGCGGCGGTATAACCGTCGCCATCCGTATCAGCTGTAGCGATCATGCCGGTTTCAGATCCCGAGAATTTTAATTCCCAGTCGTTCGGTAGGTCGTCCTGATCGTTATCGGCAATCCAGTTCCAGACAATGCTCGATTCGGGATCGCTCAAAAAAACCAGGCCGGTGGATGCGGAGCTTCCTTCCGCAGGAACAGAGCCGCTACCCGTCCAGCCCTTCATGACGTAGACCGTGTTGGAAACGATCACAACGGGATCAACCGAACAAGTGACTGTAGATCCCCACGCATATACATGGAATCCGGCAGCAGGCGCAGGAGTTCCGGCCTGGGAGATCACGGACAGGGTGTAATCCCTTGCGTCTACATAAGTAACAACTGTCCCGGATACAGAAACCCCCGCTTTACGCACAGTTCGAAAACCATCGAAGACGGTCGCTCTGTCTGGGAATTGCAGAAAAATGCTGCCACAACGCAAGTATTCGGCACCATCGATCCAACTTCCGTCATGCATGTAGCGAGAACCGTCGACGACATCCTCATCCCAGCACCATTCAGCAACATTTCCTGAGACATCGTAAAGTCCATATCCATTGGGAGCAAAGGTACCTGCCGGACTCGTGCCGGGCCAATCCGTGCTGAAGTCTGGATGGAAACCTCGTGTGGAACTCGTATCGTAGTTGTATTCAGAAGAACTGAAATAGTTGGCCTCGTTATGGGTAATCTGATTCCCCCAGGCAAAACGGCTTGCTACCCCGCCGCGGGCGGCATATTCCCATTCTTCGCCAGTCGGCAGTCGGTAGCCGGTTGCCCCGGCATCCACATCGGGAATCAGAACGCCACTTCTGTAGGTTGTCCCGCCAACGCTGTAACACGGTTCAATTCCTTCCATCTCGCTGCGGGCATTGCACCATTTCACACAGTCGTACCAATTGACGGTTGTTACGGGATGGTTGTTCGAGATCGCGAACCCCTCATGGTTGAAATCGTAACCGTTTGTCACGGCCCAAATGTAAACCGAATCCCATACATGTTTCGTAATTTCGGTTTCATCCATGAAGAGGTTATTGGCAAGGGTTAGGCTGAAAGCACCAAAATCCGGATCTGTTCCAGCGGTTGTTCCGGCAGGAACAAGTACGGTTCCATCCATTGGAACCGGAGTAATGTCCTGCCCATCGTCAGCCACCACCAGAAACTTGAGCCCGGCCGTATGCTGCCCGTACCAGTCGGCCCCGGCATCCCAGACGATGCTCTTTCCGGTTCCGGTTACAACCCCCGCTCCGACATCCCCGGAAAGCGCCGACAGCGGCACCTCATCTTCACCATCGAACGCTCTCAGCGTGATGGTCACTGCGCCTGCGAAATCGCTTGAAACATCATACCCGACGGTAACGGTTTTAGTGCCGGTAACCTGAGCCGCCACCGTGTTTTCAACGGTCACCACCGCCTGAACCGACGAACCGAGAACCGGTATCAACCCTATCAGCATCCATTTAATTTTCATCGCTTTACCTCTCAGAATTCCAGTTCTCCTACCACCCTGTAAAATGCGGCACCGTCTCGCGTGTCGATTGCAAACTCAATCATCGGTCCATTGGTGTTCGATACGCCTGCAACCTTAGTCCAAACCGCCTGGTTCAGATTAGAGGCACTCATCAGTGTATACGCCATGCCCGGATGATAATCCGTCGAAACCTTCAGTCCGGAATCCGCAGTTTCAAATTTCTGCTGTCCCAGATCGGGCACATTGCCCGCCGCAACCGCAGCCAGCCAAGCCGCCGCCCCGTAATTCACACGTCCCCAGCCAAAATAAGGATCCCGCCCCAACGGGCCGAGATCAACCGCAGTCGCCTTCAGCACAGCGAGCGCATGTTCCGCTGAAAGCGATGGATCAATCGAAAACAGCGAGGCCAGGATCCCGGCCACCAGCGGGGCCGCAAAGCTCGTACCGCTGCCCGTTGCATAGCCCGATGCAGTCGTTGAATAAACCTGATATCCGGGAGCGGCAAAGTCGATATGCGAGCCGTAATGCGACTGAAGAGTATCGTCGTTATCGGTCATCGATACCGCCACGATATAGGGTTGATTGGTATAATCCAGATAGCCGGCACCGTTCACGCCCGCCATCACCACAACACCATCGGTTTCAACGCGGTGGTATTCCGCCGCAAGGTTCAGCGTGGGACTGTCCGCTCCCGCCCAACTCAGATTCACCACGCGAATATCGTTATCGGCCGCCCAACGGATCGCGGCATCCATATATATGATATCTGACTCCGAACCGATGGCGTTGTTAACCGGTACCAGAGTACAGTTTCCAGCACCGGCAATACCGGTTGCATTATTCACCACCCCTGCCGCCAGACCCGCCGAAATCGAGGCATGATTATCGTCTCCGGAATAGACCGCCACTTCATTCACCACATCCCATCCGCTCACGGAATTCGCCGCCAGGTCCGGATGAAAAAGATTAAAGGGCAGATCCACAATAGCCACCTTCACGCTTGAAGTACCCGTTCCCCACTCCCATGCATCGGCACTCCCGATCACATCGTGGTGCCACTGGTATCCCAGCAATGGATCGGACGGTATATACTGCCGCTGCATCCGGCGGTTAGGCTCGGCAAACACCACATCGCTCCGGGCCGCCACCAGCTCAACCGCCTGGACCATATCGTCTGCCGCCACAGTCAACGCCAGCACCTGTCCCTGCCCCCGGAACTTAACCAGCACTTCCCCGGTCGTCACATCCGTATCGGCGGCCCGCACCCGGGCGCTCTGGCGCCTGGCACGCCGCAGTTCCGGAAGCCCTTGCCCCAGCACAGCCAGGTCAGACCGATCCAACTCGGAAAGGCGCAATGCCCCCGCATCGGCCCAGGCCAGCAGGCCGAACAGCACAAACACACAACTGCGATGCCATCGTCTCATTACCTTTCCACGGATATCCTGTAAAATGCAGGCAAGCCTGCCGGTGCAGTGCGTTCCCGATAGGTGTTGGCCGGCGGTGTGGCCTGAATTTCCCCGGAAACTTGCCAGAACCCTTCCTGCAGATTGACCGATCTCCAGACCTTGTACGTCCGGTTCGAAACACTCGGCCAGACCAGTGTGGCCGAACTTCCGATATCGGAGGTGAAACTGACCACAAGCGCATCGACCCTGTTGGTAGGCGACGTGCCGGCCACCCATTCTTCCCATGTGAGCATGCCATCGTTGTCGTGATCAATCAGTCCGGCAGTTTCCCAGGCGTTGGTAAAGCCGTTCTCATAGAGCCAGCTTTGCGGCACTCCGTTGCCCGTCGTATTTTCGGAAAACAGCGCAAAGATCGAACGCGGCTGGGTCATTGGAACATCCAGCTCGTCGCCGTACAGCGTGGTTCCGATCACGTCGCCCGTCCATTGATCGATATGATAAAACAGATCCGGCAGTGCCGTCAGAGTGATGACCGATCCGGCATCCACCCATTGATCCGGCTCGTCCACCTGGCCGAAAGCACCAGCGCCCGTATCCAGCCAGTATTTAGTATTCCACTGCCAGGTCAGCACCATGCTGTTGGTCATCTCAAGCTCAACCATATCCGTTGCGCCCGTTGTGGTACCTTCAAGCCCCGCCAGCGACCAGCCGGCCAGCGCATGCTGCGTTAATCCGTCGTTGTACAAGCTGTTGGTAACCGAACAACTGACCAGCGTTCCATAGGCGTTCGTGTACAGTCCCGGCGGCGGAACCGACAGTCCGGCGATTGAACGGATATCCAGAATTATCAGGTTGCCGATGAAACCCGTATCAGCCATCGCCACCTCAGTCAGGTTTGAAAATACAACATTGAACGAAGCAATCAGCTCCGCCTGATCCGAAGGCCCATAGAGGGTAATATCAAATCCGGTGATGCCGCTCTGATCCATGTTCACGTGGGTGGCTTCCGAAAAAAGACTGCTCAAATCAAAGTAGACCTCGTTGCCTGAAACGCCGTCGCCAACAAACGAAGCAATCGGCCCGGCGGCACCTGTGGCCGTCAGTACCCCCACCGCCCCATCGGCCGTCGGGGCGAATATGGAAGGATCCAGCTGAAGCAGCAGCTGCCGCGACTCCAGCACAAAATCATTTTCCAGTTCCGTGGTCACGGCCAACAAGCCGTTCGTCGGCCAGACCGCTCCACCGTTTTCGTTGGAGGCATGCACCCGGCAATAGTAGGTCGTCAGCGGTTCGCATCCGCTAATCCGGTGCAGCGCCAGCCCCTTGGCATCCGCTCCGTCCTGAATCGCGCGCATGTCCGCACGCCGGAAATAGTTTGTCGTCTGCGACGGGTCGCCCGTATAGACCGGCGACACTTCAGTGCCGACCACGCCCATCAGATTCGAAGTTCCCGCCGCATCGGCAAAGATCTCCACCCAGCTCCCGGCAGACTCTGTGGTCCGCACAAAAAGATCAAACTGCGAAGGCGTTGCATTCACCGCCATGCACTGATCAATTTCCGGTGCCGCCCCGGCACCAGCTGCCAACCATAGGGCGACCCCGAAAATCGGCAATCTTATTGGCTGCTTATTCATCGTCTTCCTCCACCGTCTGCGCCCCCATGCCCATCCGCTTCAGTCCGGGAGCTCCGTCGCGCTCGATGATCCGTTCACCGCCGGCGAGGATCACCACCCGGCGGAAACCGTTCGCCCGCAGCATGCGCGCGATCTTCTCGGCCTCTCCGTCACCGTTATCAATAAGCACCATCACCGGCACCTTTTCCGGCTCAGACGACATGCGGCTTACTCCTTCGCTCCCACCGGTACGTCGGGCCACGGCATCGACCTCGAACGGCGACTTCACCACCGGTCGTCCCGGAAACTTTTCGTCCAGCGCAGTCAGCGTTGGCGCATCAGTTGTTATCCCCTGCCGGGTCACCCTCCCGGGTGCTGATTCTTCCGGCTTACGCAGATCCACCAGCACCACATCATCCGCGCTGAGGTCGGAAATATCCTGATAAGTAATGTAGTCGAGCTGTTCCGGCTTGAAACCGACAGGCTCGGTGGTGGTGCCTTTATCCATTTCCCAGGCGGCATAACCCCCGTCGAGCGCCTCGGCATCGATGCCGCCTTTTTCGTTCAGCATCCGCACAGCGTAGGCAACATCCTCCGTCCCGAAACCTCGGCCATAGACCACCACACGGCCCAGCGCCGGCAGTTTTTTCCGGGCAACCACCCGCTGCGGAATATTGATCGCGTTCGGGATGTGCCCAGCCCTGTAAAAGTTCGACTCGCGGATATCCACCACCGTGATCTTTACGCCCTGATCCATCAGCGCATTAAGTTCAGCCGTCGTGACCGCCCCTGCGCCCGACACAGCACAACATGCCGCCAGGACCATCCATTTTCGCATTCCTGTTTTCATCATTCCGGTCTCCAATCGTTGACAGCCTGCTGCATGTCGACCAGCAGCACAGCCGAAGCGGGAATCGCAAAGTCATAGCCGAGCAGCTGCCCCTGCCGAACCTCGGCAGCGAACCAGCGCCCTGAAGCGGGATCGAGCATGCGCAGTGCCCGAACCTTGTCGAGTCCCAGTCCACGCATCAGCCGGTGGGCCGTATACGGTTGCGGAAAATCCGTCAGACTCACCACATTCACGCCCACCTGCAGATCCATGGAGTCCAGCGTGGATACCCCTATGTCGGCCACATAGGCATCGCCGAAACGTACCCAGAGGAAATCGCCTTCCACCAGCGGGAAGTTATCGCCGGTCGCGCCGCCGCTCCAGCTGGCCGTCTCCTGCACAAGGTTCGGCACCACCGAGGTAAAGCGGCTGATTTCCGTTACGCCGACCGCACTGTTCCAGCGCTCGAGCAACGCGAAGGCGTCGGCGGCCTGATCGGCCACCGATGCGGTCACCGGCACCGCGTTCATGTTGCGGAAGACAGCATGAATGGCCGGCAGACGGGCGCTTCTGACTTCACCGGCCTCAAGCCACGACAGCACGCGGCCATTGACCGACTGGTGGCTCTTCACCCCTTCCGAGCGGGTCAACGGGATAGCCGCAAGATTCGAGAGATGGATCAGCCGCAAGTTAAAGAGGCCTGTTCCGAGCGAATCCTCCTGACAGCAGACCCAGCCGCCATCGAGGAATGGGAACGCCTCATTTTCCGTCGTGTCGGTAATGCGAATTTCACGATCCCGCAGCAGATCATAGCCATAAAGCTCCACCTGCGAGTGTCGGTTGTCCTGCCAGACGATCCATTGATTCATCAGTGCGGGGTTATACTGCCCGTAGATGTTATCGGTGACACGGAACCAGTTGCCCCGCTCCAGATTCATGTAATAGATCTCGCCCGGTCCCGAATCGCGCCAGTCTGCCCAGACTACGCGCCCGGCCTCCACGTCGGGATAAAGCTGATCTTCAATCCCCGGAAGCAGTTCAGTATCCACTCCGCCTTCGGCAAGGTTGATCGCATGCAGCTGCCACGGATCGTCTGGACTGCTGGTCGACTTCGACTGATAGACGATCCACGGCCAGTCGATGTCCGGATTGATCTCGTCGTTACCGAGCGACGAAGTGACCTGCACCACCGCACCGGTGTTGTCGAGATCGGCCATATAGAGATCCCAGCTTCCGTCGCTGCGGCGGCCCTGCCAGACGGCATATTGGCCATCCGTTTTCGGATTCTTCTGTGTGAAGCTGCTTGCAGTCAGCTGACGCGGCACAGTATTGGTCGAAAGAAGGTCGCGGGCAAAGATTTCCGGCGAACCGTCGCTCTGGTCCTGCCAGACGATCCAGCGTCCACGGGCATGCGGCGTGGCCGGTCCTCGGTCAGCAGCCGCCACCGTTTCCCCCTCCGCGAAGAGATCTTCCACCTCAACCAGCATCGTAGCGAAGTTCGTCTGCGACAGTTCATTCACGAGTGTCACGCGGACAGTATACCAGCCCGGAAGCACGTCCGAGCCGCTCTCGTTCTTGCCGTCCCAGACCCAATCCGTGGTGGCCGACGCCACATTGGAGAAAGCGGCCGAACGCACCAGATCGGCTGCGGTGTAGTTATGGCCATAGAGCGGATCAGCAATCCAGCTGACCGTATGATACTCATTGCTACCTTCCATCGAACCGCCGACCTGTCCGCGCACATCAACCGAATGCAGACCGGGCACCAGTTTATCAACCGAGAATGGAACCGCGACGGATTCAATGGCGCGGAAATACCCCTCATCGATCCGCCAGCGGTAGTCGGTCACACCGGATCCGCCCACAGACATCGCAGCATAATCGAGCCGTGTCGGGCTGGCCGGCACACCGAACACCTGCACCGGGTAGACCGAAGAATCTACTTCCCAGGAAACACTGAGCGCATCGGCTTCGACTGGATAACTTCCATAGCGCGGCCGACCGAGAATGTCCACCGTGTGAGAGCCGTTGGCCAGACCGGAGATCGCAATCGGGTCCGAAACCATCTGCTGCGACGACCAAGCTCCGCCGTCGACCCGGTATTTGTAATAATCGACATACTCGCCACCTACATAGAGCGTGGCCGAATCGAGCGCGCTGGGCGAACAGGGGGCATTGCTGACCGTTGTCCAGGGCACAATGCCACGGAAGATATCCACCTGCGCATCGGTTGCGAGTGCACTGCCGGAAGCCGCGAAGGAGATACGGGTCGAACCGGGACGGATCGACAGCGCATCTCCGGTCAGCAGGACGCTTTCGACATCCTTGCTGAACTCCTGCAGGTTGGGTGGCTCGCCGTTCACGATGATGCGTACTTCATTGGTATTTTCGACATTACCCTCCGAATCAGAAGCAAAGAAGCGAACCGAGTATTCGCCGGCTTCCCTGATCCAGAACGGATAGGCCGGCTGGAATGGCGCGTTCGTGATGGAGTAAACAATACTCACCGGGCTGTCATCGGTCGAAAGGAAGAAGATCTGCGTATCGTCGGTGATATAGTGGTTGGTGCCGACGCCGGCCTCGATGCCTGCAAATTCGATGGTCGTAATCGGCGGATCGGTGTCTGCCGGGACACCGCTGTAGGTTACGGTGTAGCTGTTGGTGCCGAGATTGCAAAGGTCGAAGATGTTGAGATAGCTCAACCGCGCGTTGTCTGATTCGCGGTAGCGGACATTCGTCCAATAGTTATTTTCGTTGATCTCCTTGCCGTCGCTGCGCACCACCGACTCGATCGGCAGCTTGGCCTGCTTCGGATCGTCGAGACGCATGTAGCACCAGTCGGTGCGGTCGGAATCAACCTCCACGAGAGCCTGCCCCGGCCCCGGCGGTGTTCCCAGCGCCGCGTTCTCAATATGGTTGACCGGCAGGATCTGCCCTTCACTTTCGTAGAGCGCATCGGGGATCATGTTTTCGTCCCGATCCGTATCGGCCAGAAAGTCTAAAATTTCGTCACGCCCGGCCTGATCGTTGAGCACCTCTTTCGCTATGAAATGCGCCACCAGGTTCGTGATCAGCGAGGTCTCCTCTCCGCCGAATTCGGGTGCGTGCGTGTAGGATGCATTGAATTCGACAAACTCGCCGGAGAGTGTCGTGATCATATCCCATGACGCCTTGCGGGCGGTACCCGGTTCCAGATCGCCGATGTTGACCGTCAGGCTCGTGCGATCGAGCGGCGAGTCCATTACCCGCACGCCTAGCAGACGCGGGACCAGCAGCAGATGCTGAACATTTTCAACAATCCGCGGCTGCTCTGAACGAATCATCACGTTGCGGGCCGGACCATAACCGACATTCCGCACCAGCACGCCGAGAATGAACGGAATCGGAGCTTCAACGGTTTCGGTGAACGGATCGTCGCCCTGAACATCGCGCGGCTGGAAATAGGTGATATCCAGCAGCGGTTGCGGCTGCACGGTGATGATGTCCGGCACGGCAAAAAGCACGTCGTCCGGAAAATATTCGCCCTGAAATTTAGCCGAAAGGTTACAGCCCACACGATAGCGTTTACCAGCGGGGTCCTGCCCGCCCGCTCCGGGTTTCGGCACGATGAACCACCGCACCACCGCCTTCTGGGTCGGAGCAATGATCCCCTGCCCGTTTACGTTGTTGATATTTTCCATCTCCGGGGCGCGGACAAAGAACCAGTCCGAAGCATTGTTTTCTTCGCTGTCGCCGGCGTTCGGATCGGTAAATGTGAGCGACGCACTGAAGTCGGTAATTGAATCAACCCCGTCATTGTTGGTCACCTCCAGCGTCGCCAGGAAGCCGATGCGCTCCATCGAAAGTTCCTGAAGAATTTCAATTTTCACCCGAGAGCAAACGCCCTGAAACTGCTGTTGCGCCATGGCAGATACTGAAAGCAGCAACGCCGCTGCCAGCACACCGCCGCGCACAAACCCAACCGGATCTTTTGTTTTCATCGTTCTAGTCCCATGGTTGTCAAAATACCGGATCATGGCGCCACCTCCATGTTCTTCACCTCTTTGTCGGGCGGTGTCCACCAGCCGCACTGGTCATGTACCAGGATTCCTTCCGCATACATGGCGACATCGCCGCGAAGCCGGATCGAAACCAAAGGCCGTTCGCCTTTGGAGGCTTCGACGGAAACCACACGGAGCCGCTGATCAGCATCCGTGAGAACCGCATCGCCCGCCCGCACGTTTTGCGCAGCGACCCAGCCCTGGCCATCGATCCATATCAGATGCTCGGAGGTAACCGACAGCGTCTGCTCCGGATCGTCCTCGAATCCGAGCGTAATCCAGTTCATTCCATTGCCATGAATCACATCCGCCACTTCCGCAGTCTCATGATCTTCCACGCCGCTGCGAACCACATCGCCCACGGCGAGTTGACTCGCCTCGAGCTGTCGACCGTCGGCCAGCAGCACCAGCGTCTCGGGAGCAAGGCAAACCGGGCCGCCGGTGCCGTAGCCCGTTCCGCCGGAGTTGCTCGGCCCGGAATAGTTGCCGCCACCGCCGTCGCCACCGCCCTCAAAGGCACAGCCAATGAGGACTGCCAGTTCGAGGACGCCCGGAGGCAGGGGTGAACCTTTCCACTCGTGGATCTTCAGTAGCACGCTTACAGCCGCGTTGGCCGTGGCCGCATCCAGCGAGTTAACGCACTGGTATCCTCCGGCAAACCGATTGATCAGGTTTTCCAGATTCTTGCCGAAGTTATAGATGGCACCCAGCATGTCGCCGACACAATTGGCATACGCACTCTGCCGCTGCGCCTGACTGCCGCCGCCTGCATCGCCATAGTAGGTGACAAGGACCGGGATCTTCACTTCCTGGAACGGATCGAGCCGTGGCAGATATTCCACCAGCGGAATCATGGAGCCCCAGCTGAACTCCTGACCATCGATCGTCAGATCGTTGAGGGCGATCAGCCCATGGTTTTTAACCGTGACCATGAAGCGGACCTGGAAGCCCTCATCCACGTCCTCGAAACTCTGCCAGGCTGGCGTAACCACCATGACCGGTGCCGGCACGTGGGTCTCGAACGTCTGCTCGATCACGATTTCATAACGGTCGGTAAACGGTACAGGAACCACTGTGAAGTTGACTGTTACAACATTCTTCGTCAGCCGCGTATCGAGCTCATTAAGCTGGTCGGCCACAATATCAATCGAGCCCGCCTGCGTAGTATGGCCAGGCGCAGTAACCTGCCAGTACCACAGACCTTCCTGAAGGTTTTCAACCTCCACAATTCCGTTCGGGCCGGTCGCGACCGGATCGTGCTCCGTACCCAGCAGCTGATTGCGCAGCCGCAGGGTTGCGCCCGGCACCGGAATGCTGAGCGTATTCTGCACGAAGAGCTGCAGATCGCCTTTGTCGGCCGAGCTGACTGTGGCGTAGAGCGGCACGTTGAAGGTTGCCGGATGGTTGGTTCCGCTGATGACAAACATATCGCTATAGCGATCCAGATCAATCGCCTCCGGTGGAGCAAAGACCACATCGAAGGTGTTCGAGGCCCCCACCGGCAGATCCGGCAGACGATACGAACCGTCAGCGTCGGGCACGAGCGACGGGTAGATCCAGTCGTGCCCAGCCGCCGGACTCATAGTAACCCCCTTGAAGTCGCGCACGCCGCGATTGACCACAGTGACTGTTTTTGTGGCCACATGGCCGCGGTTGACCGTGACGTCCACATAGCCCGATTTCGGAGAGACCACATCAATGATCGGCACCGCTTCCAGCAGTGTCAGGTATCCCGTGAAGGTATCGGCCGCACCTTCTGTCGCCGAGAAGCGGATTTCGACCACCGCATTATCGGGGGCGTCAATATCTGCGGCCAGCTCGACAGGGAAGGTGACGCGCTCATCCGCACCAATCGTAATATCCGGCGTCCACTGCGGTGTGGCCGTAACGGTTGCAATGTCGATTTCGTTCGTACCGTCCAAACGGTAGGCACGCACGGTGGCATTGAGTCCGGTCAGCGGTACCGTGCCCGGATTGAGCAGGTTGAGGCTAAACGTGTACGTGTCGTTCTTCGACATGCGGATATTACCGATACGCGGCAGTACAAACATCCGGTAGACAGAAACCGTGGTCTGATCCAGGCGATCAACCATATCCGGGTGCGCCGCCCAGAGGGTCAGCTCCCCGGCCACGCCCTGCGGTACGTCATAGGCAAAGGTGTAGGAACCGGTACCGTCTGTGACCACCTCTTCACTCCACTCGTGACTGCCCAGTGCAAAGCCGATTCGCAGCGGCGTGTCCGGAAGCGGCGTATTGTCGGACCGGCGCAGGGCCTGTCCGGTAATGATAATCTGCTCGTCGTTGGCATAACCGCTCTTATCGGTTGAGGAGGTGCCGTAGTATTCCGTCAGCGCCAGTCCCAGCTGGGCCGTGCCGCTGATGGGGCCGGATACCTGTTCGTCAGCCGAACCGATCTGATGATAGAGCACTTCCACGCCGCCCTGGACCTTCAGCGAACCGGCACCGGCCAGCGAGACAGGCACCAGTACATCGTTGATCCACAGATCCAGAGAAGCTCCGGGAGCAATCGTGTAATATCCACGACCGCCCGAAATGGTCACGCCCGGAACCGTTCCCTGGAAATAACCGCGCGAGATCTCCCCGCCGAGTTCGTTCTTGAGCGATACGTACACATCGCCGGGGGTCGCACCGCTGTCTTTAAACAGGACTACATCCATATCGGCGAAGCCACGGTTGTGGATGCGCGTCTTGAAGTCGGCCAGCGTCCCGGCAACCGGAGTATTCGTGGTTGTTACACTGACCGTCTGGACCGGCGCTATTGAATCAACAAAGGTGAACAACCGCTGATAAGTCACCTGTGCACCTGAGGCATTCGGCGTCTGCAACATACGAACACGGACACTCTGCGATGCCGCACCGGCCATCGAAGCCATCGGAACTTCGGAGGCGAGTGTTGTATTGGGGGCCACGAAGTTGGTCACGGAGGCCAGCACCGTGGTGACCGGTGCACCGGCATAGGTACGCCGCAGTTCAATAGTCTCAAGCGGGAAGGATTCCGCCAGCGTTTTGTTCTTAACCGTCGCATTATAGGCATCGAAGTAGCGCAGGATCGGCAGACCGGCACCGGCGGTGTTCACGCCGAGTCCCAGTTCGAGGCGGTAGACATTCGCCGTGCGGGCGGGGCCCTCCTGACCCAGATTATCCACGCTCTTGAGCGCATACTGCACCAGCGAACTGCCCGTGTAGCTACTGTCGAGGAAACTCGTCCCGGTCAGCGGAGCCGTGTTGAGCTTGATGCCATTGCGGTAAAGGTTGACGCCGGCGATAGAGGGATCGCCGAAGGTCCAGCTCAGAGCAGGTGCCTGGCCATGCTGCATCAGGATTTCGAAGCTCGAAACCGCGGGAACCAGCATCACAAACGAGTTGCTGGTGCTGTAGGCTTCATTACCCAGCCAGTCGGCCGAAGCCACCGCGTAAACCGAGGTGCCGCGCGGCGGATAGTCGTTAATCGGCGTCGGCACGTAAGGACTGCCGACCTTGGTGCCGTCGCGATAGACGTTGTAGCGGATGGGAGCTTCGCCTTCCGTCGGTGCCGTCCAGGTGACCTGTACACCGGAAGCCTGCAGCTGCACCACGACGTTGCTCGGTGTGCCGGGCGCGGTGCGGTCTGAATATTCCGTGTAAACCTGACTGAAGCCGCTCTCGGCGCCGCGGCGGCTGGCCGTGACCGCATAGCGATAGAAGCCATCCGCAGGCGGCAGGTCTACGACACCGTTGCTCACGATACCATCGGCCACCACGGTGGTCGGGATGCCCGCATCCCCGGGGATACGGTAAAGGCTGTAAGTTTCGGCGTTGGAGACCGGATACCAGACGAGGTTCACATAACCGCCCTTCACCGCAACCGGGTTGAGCAGGTTGGGCGCGGCCGGCGGCGTTGGAAATGCCGTGTTATAGATTTCGACCGACTCGCCGGCCGTGATGGTGGTGCCGATGTTGTCGAGCGCATCGACAACCTCCAGATCAAAGTCGCTGAAGCCGCTGCCCATCAATGGATTCAGCGAAAGCGTCCCGCTCCAGTTCAAGCCGGCACCGGACATGCCCACAGCGATGGTTGCCCCCGCGGGCGGATCGAATTCAACCTGCGGAACCGTGCCGGGTTTCGGCGGTTCCGTGAGGGTGAGATTGACCTGCATCGTCGTATTGCTCAGCACCTGTACCGGTGCCGCCGGAACCGTTTCGATGGAACCCGACGGCGGAGTGGTGTCGATCACCAGATCCACACCGCTCGGTGCGCCACTTGAAACATTGCCGTAGATATCGGACGCCGAAACACCCACCTGAGCCAGACCGGAGGGCGTCAGACCGGTAATATTGAAAGAGGCTTCATAGGTATTCGGTGCTGTGTTGGATACAACCAGCAGGATCGGGCCGCTGGCACCGTAGGGCTGTACCAGCAGATCCGGAAGACCGGACAGCGGTTCGTCGGAAGTGAGCACAATACCCACCGGGCCGGGGCCGACCGGAGACGATTTGTTATAACCGATCGTGAAGGACGGCGGCGAGGTGTCGTAGTCCCCCTCAACGAGGTTGGATAACAGGCTCGGGTTGCCCGCGCCGTCGTAACCCAGTACGCCGAAATAGTAATGACCATCGGCGAGATCCAGAATATGGTATTCCGTCGCGTTCACAACACTTCCGGTGTATGCGGCTTCGGATGCAAGAGCGAAGGGCTGGGTATCCCAGTACACCTTGAAGCTTGTAGGAGCTTCACCGCTTCCGGAGAGGCTCCAGGTCAGGCTCAGGCCCTGAAGCGGATCGAAGGTGACCGGATCCAGCAGCACCGCTTCCGGTGCACCGGTGTCTCGCACCACCGTCCGCGAAGCCGAGGAGGCGCTGCCCAGGCTGTCGAATGCCACGGCCACGAGCACGTTGTTGCCTTCGAACAAATCAACCGACAGTGCAAAATCGCCATTCGCGTCTGCCGTGGTTTCGCCCACCACCGCACCGTTACGCAGGAGGCGGATACCGATGAGCGGCTCGGCCGTTCCTCCGACCGCAACCGAGGACGCCGCCGTAACGATGCCCGGTGCCGGAGAAGTGATCACCGGTACCGGCGGCGGTTCGGGAGAAATGGTTACGTTGGCTTCACTGACCGTAAAGGCCCCGTGCGTATCGCGTGCCAGGAACTTGACGCGGTGGATACCGCCGACTTCCTCGCGGACATCCCACAGCACATTCATCGTGCCGGAGTTGGTAGAGGCCATCAGCACATCATCGACATAAAACTCTACTGCGGCAACACCCAGCGGCGAAGTAGCCGCGCAATGTACGAAGATCGGTCGTTCGATCACCTGACCTTCGAACAGATCGAACTGTGTGATGGACGGTCCGTCGGTGATGTAGGTAATCGGCACAGCGATCGGCGCGTTGGTTTCACCGTTGACGTTGCGGTACTGAACATAAAGCGTTTTGTTTCCGCCGCCTTCGGAGAGCAGTACTGCGTTGCTCGAAACAAAGTCCTGGAAGAAAACGGAGCTGAAGGTCGAGTCTTCGCTGATGCGCATCGACTCAGCGACACGGCAGGCATACTTCATCGGCACTTCGCGTGAACCGACATCGAGATTGCCGTCGTATGTGTCGGCGGCCGGCGTCAGCAGCGGTTCGGTGGTGAGGAACGGGGCATAGTCAATGTTGCCGACGAGGCCGTTGAACACTTCCGTATTGCTGATGGAACCCCACCATACGCCGGGCGCGGACATCGTATTGACACCGTTGGCAACGGCGTTGGAGTCGTTGTTCACCACAATCGAGTTTGCGAGAAGCAGTTGCGAGTCTCCGGACTGCTGAACTCCGACGACATTGAACTGGGCCAGCAGGTTGGTGGTAACCAGCAAGGCATCGCCATCAAGCATCAGACCGGCCGGGGCATTGAAGAGCACCGAAAGGGCATCGGTGGCGGGATTGCAGCCATCGACCTGCAGGCCTTCGCCATACATTGTCCAGACATGGGTCATTTCCGAAGCACCTGCGCCCGGACCGAGATAGAGCCCCGTCCAGTCGCCCGGAGCCGGTGACGCCTGTGCCGACGTCAGCACAATCGGATTGAAGACCGTGCCCAGCGCAGAGAGCGAGCCCTGCTCCACGTACAGGCCGGTGCCGGCATGAAAGCGTAGCGTGACGCCAGGTTCAATGGTCAGTACGGCGTTGGATACGACATTGATATCACGGTAGATGTCGTGCACGGCTGCAGCGGCACCACCAGTTCCGATCGTCAGGTTTTCGGCGATTGTTCCGGCAAACGGATCTTTCCAAAGCACGGTAGTAACAGCGGAGACATACTGGCCGAGACGGTTGTAGCCGACGACGGCGAAGTAGTGATCGACACTGCGGTCCAGCTCTTCAATGCGAAGCGACTTCTGGCCGGGTGCCAGCGTCGTGTAAGCCGTCAGCGCAGAAACATCGGTGTAATCGGTCTGCTGCCAGAAGATGTCGAAGCCTTCGAGGCCAAACAGAGTGCTGGTGTCGTAATCGTCCCACGAAAGATCGACGCCATCCGCACCCACAGGAGTTGCGGTGACCGCAACCGGCGGAGGAAGCGCACTGTCGACACGCGACACAAGACCGGTAACCACCGGATCGTAGTTACCCGCTTCATCAACCGCCGCAACTGCGAGGTAGTAGTCGGTATCGAGTTGAATTTCGCCGATTTCGCCACTGAGGGAAGCGGCACCGAGATAACTGACCGGCGCAAGACCGGCAACGCTGTTGAACGGGCTGGTACTGCGGAAGAGACGGAAGCCGGCCAGATCGGATGGCGGCGTATAGCCGGTCCACGAAAGCGTGAACGATGTCGCATTCGACGAGGCCACGATGAAGACCGGATTATCCGGCGGCGTGGCGTTGACTTCGACCATAGCGGCATTGGTTTCACCAATGATCGCACCATAGAGATCAGCGCCCTGTGAAACGAGTACGCCGTAGTCGCCGTCGTCGCCGGCGGCGAACGTGATCGGTTCAAGACGGTAGGTGTCATTATCGGTATAGGTGGTTCCCCACGTTCCGTTGCTCGATGCGATAAACGTCATCAGCGGGGCGGCTTCGTTGGTGAAGACCACCAGCGGCGGAGTGCCGGGCTGCATGGAGCGGTCGAAGACAATATCCACCAGAAAGTTGGTCGTGGCCGGCACCGGGTCGGACCTGCTGCGATTGACCGTCTTGACCTGCGGCTCAAGGGGCTGGCCGGTGTATTCAGCCACCACGTGCATGTTCGACGGCTGCAACGTTGTGAAGGTATTGGCGTACACATTGGTCGCAGCCAGATACGAACCGTTGAGTTCCAAACGTTGGAAGATGTATCGGCTCGCGCCGTTGGTCGTCATCTGCGGTGCGGCGAAGACCGCGGTGTTGCCATTGGTGTAGAAACCCGCACCGGAAACGGCGGCCACACCGACTGGATCGGAAGCGGTGGTGACCGTGTGGTAGGGGTTGAGCTCGCTGAAGTATGCAGTCATTTCGCGGTTACCGTAGAGCACGTTGGTCACACTGACGGATGTGCCACGTGGCGCGGCCCCTTCCTGCCAGTGATCGAATCCGTAGCCCGGATTCGGGTAGGCCCGCAGGACGTTGGTGCTGCCGTAGTCGAATGAACCGGCGCCCGTAACCGAACCCCCGGCCTGAGGTATGCGTAGTGCCGTGATGGTGAACTGCGGCAGGCCGAAGTTGGCCACGAGGTTAAAGTTACGTGTCAGCATGAAGGCATAGTTGGTGGAGCTGCTGCGGAACGCACCGTATTCCGTCCAGTTGAAGAAGGCGTACGGCAGCACATTGGTATCCACGGCCGCCATAACATTGACGATGGTACCGGAGCGGTAGTGACCGCTGCCGGCAACCGAACCGCCCGACGTCGGATTGGCCGTAACGGAAACGTTGTAGTAGTTGTAGACTGGCGCAACAGCCGAAGCGGTGTTCTGCTCGGCCGACGCATGGCTGACGGCATCAAACTCGTAGTAGCCGTTGTCGTAGTCGGTTTCGACCGAGACCGTATGCGCAACAGCCTGCACGGTGGTATATATGACCGAATGCGGCACAACCGCATCAATCGCAAGCGGGCCGGACACCGTGTAGTCCTGACTGAAGAGTAGCGAACCGTTGTCTGCGCGTTTGATGAGCAGCCGTTCGTTCACGGATCCGGAAACGGCAGCCGCGCCGCGATTGGCGGTGTTCCAATCTATGGAAAGCACCTGCCCCACTTCATTGCTTCCGGAAACCGTGAGGCCTTCGACGTTCAGGTCCGGGTAGTCGGCTAGCACTACCGGGAAGGTGGAGGCCGAAGCGGCAATATTGTCGCCCTCAAACAGCCGTTCGTTCACGAGGTCGCCGAAGTCGGTGTAGACCACGATGTAGAAACTGCCGCTGATACCGTCGGGCAGTATGACCGTCTGCTGGTTGGTATAGCTTCCGCCGATGGCAAGGTCGCCGGCATGTCCGAAAGTGCCGAGCGGATAGTCGTCGGAATCGCCCATCACCTTGTTGGCGGAGAGCACGACGCGGTCGAACCAGGCGCCTTCCTGCGTCGCGGCGGACCCGATGTTTTCAACGATATAGGAAATGAGGATCGAATCGCCGCTCTCGATGCCGCCGGAGGGTGTGCCGACCAGGGAGACCCCCAGGTTGGGAATCACCACAGCCGCAGTGGGCAGAACTTCCACATCCAGGATATAGTCTTTGCCGAGTCCTCCGGTATTTTCACCGGAGCGGACCACTGCAAAGTAGGTATTGCTTTCTGTCACACGGACCTCGGCTGAACCGTCGCCGGTTGCCCCTTCTTCCGTCTGGTAGGCACCGGCCGAGTTATAGACACTGACGACCGGAACAAGGCCGGAATCGTTCGGCACCCGAACGCCGACCAGAATCGTCTGTTCGTTAGCGACTGGTCCAATGCTGTAGTAATCATTGTCGGCCACGTGGCCCACGTAGCCGGCAATGGTGCCGACCGAGTTGCTTGAGCTGGTTATCATGGAAAGCATGTTGGCTTCGCCGATGGTGCCGTTCGCTTCAGTCTCAATCGGCAATGGATCGGTGGCCGCCATGACGTGAATACGGTATTCCCCGAAATAGTTATCATAGGGGCTGACCCGCACGTAGTAGGTGCCGTCTGCCGGAATAGTGATCGGCGCAGACTGGCCGCGACTATCATAGTACGGCGTAATGAACTCGACAAGAATGGTGTCGTTTGTGTCCACCAATCGGTAGCGAAGGCGATGATAGGTATCGTAGGATTCAATGTCAGCACCCAGCACAATGGTTTCGTTCGAGGAAGCGGTGAAACTGAAATAGTCCACGTCGCCGGAGTCGAACAGCGCGCCGCGCGCACCGCCGCTGCGCAGACCGGGGAATTCTTCAAGAACGTCAAATGGCGTGGCTGTTGCGGTCGAACCGTTGTCGCGGCTCTCACCGGAAATACCTTCGACCGGCAGAATGGTGAAGGTGCGGACGTACGGAAACTCCAGCCCGTTAGCCAAAATATCTTCGAGGCTCTGACTGATCGTGAGGCGGATTTCTCCTGCCTGCAACGGGGCCCCGGTGATATCCATCGAAATGCTTGAACCGTCGGAGTAAGCACCGGGCACGAGCGGATAGATTTCGTCGTCCGCCGTATCCAACAATCCGTCGTCGCCGGAACCGCGCAGCTCATAGTTGGCCGGATCGATTACCGTAATTACGTCCATCGCCTCGGAGAAACCAATGGTGAACGATGAGATGAGGTCTGTGGTTTCAGACCCTTCTGCCGGCAGCGAAACACCGGTAATTTCCGGAGGTGTTGCATCGGACAAGGTCAGGTCAAGCAGATACCGGGCATCGAGGCCGCGCGTCGAAGACGCATCGGAAACCCGCGCATAGAAGTTGCCGTTTGTCGCAGTGACATGTACCAGGTTGGTGGCAGGCGAAAGCGCCGCCACGAGGCCCTGCGGCCCATGGATTTCCAGCGCGGCGGAGAGTGTACTGCTGTCCGGCCAAACGAACCCGAGGTTGATAGTGGTTCCGACCCCAAGGTTGCCAAGCTGGAAGTAGTCGCCGGAGGTGTCGTTGCCGTGAATGAAGCCGGCCATCTGCGCGGAGCGGCTGCCGGTCTGGAGTTCATAGTTCGGCGCATCGGCATTGCCGGTGCTGTTGTTGTCTTCCGACTCAAAAAGCCGCGGAGGAGCAACGGTGGAGACTCTGAAACGATACTCGCCGAAATAGTTATCGTAGGGTTGCACGGTCATCAGGTGCCGGCCTCCCATTGCAAGCGTGACAGGCGTAGTTTGTCCATAACCGTAGGTTGGTGTAACGTAGTCAACGATGCGCACGCCGTCGGGGCGGTAGACCCGCCAGCGCAAACGACTATAGTATGCATGCGAAGGCATATCGATCGCGATGCTGAGCTGTTCGCCGGCCTGGCCCTCGAACGTCCAGTAGTCGATGTCGGATGCGTTGTGAATGTTTCCGCGGCCCAGTTGCGTTCGCAGGTTGCCGTCCACCGTATCGGCGGCCAGCAGCTCGGTAGTATCGGGAGAGAGGATTTGCAGAGTGTCGTCATCGTAGTTGATAACCGCCAGCTCCAGACCGGGCTGCGCATCGAACTGGCCGGCCAGCACCTTGATCGGGCCGTCACCGGCCGCTGAAATCTGCGGGGCGGCAAACTGGCCGTAACCGTCGCCGAAGAGCACGCCAATCGAATCGGTATTTCTATTTGCAACGAGCAGGTCGAACACCGTGTCGCCATCGACATCCTGTCCACTGAGCCACGGGGTGTCGCCGACCCACGTATCCTGAACGGGACCAAACACACCACCGCCCGCATTGATCAGCACGCTGACGTTATCCGAACCCCAGTTGCCGATGGCCAGATCCGGCTTACCATCGAGATTGAGGTCTTCCGCAACAATACGGCGCGGCTCGTCGTTCAGGACAATATTGGTAGCTACCACAAACGTTCCATCTCCCTGCCCCCAAAGCAGTGCGACGACATCGGCGTAGCGAGCGGCCACGGCGACATCATTGGTGCCATCCTGATTAAAATCGGCCACGCCCAGCCCATAAGCGCCGTTGCCGGCATAGGTCTGAATTACGGTGCCGAAAGTCCCGTCGCCATTCCCCGGCAGCACACCGACATTATCGCTGTTCTGATTGGCGGTAATGAGATCGTCGATGCCATCAGATGTGACATCTTCGTAGACCATGAATGTCGGCCCGTTTCCGCAATAGTAAGAGGCCGCGTTGGAGAAAGCGCCCGCACCGTCGCCGAACAGGAGCGTTACGTTATCACTGTTGTGGTTGGCAACAGCAAGGTCAAGATGTACATCGGCATTGAAGAAGCCGGTCACAACCTCATGTGCGCCGTCGCCAACGGCAATATTGGTTGCCGTAACAAAGGTAGAGTCACCGTTGCCGAGAAAAACAGTAACGGAATCGCCGGCATAGTTGGCCACGGCCAGATCGAGATGGGCATCGGCATTAAAGAGGCCGGAAACCATGTCGTGCGGCTGGTCGCCGGTTGCGAAGGTCTGGGCAACAGACCAGGTCCCATCGAATAGATTGGTGGCGAAGAGGTTCAGGTTATCGGCTTCTGCCCCGGTATCGTTGCTGCGAGATTCGTAAAGAAAACCATCGATGCCCGCCATACTGAATACGTTGGTGTAGGGTTGCAGCGGGGTACCGCTGCGGTCGGTCACGTTGGTTCCGGCCGTGAAACGGATTCGGCCGGGCTGCAACGGACCATCTGCGATGTCAAACGACGCGGTCAGGCCGCTGCTGTAGGTGATAGCCAGCGCATAGGGCTCGTCGTCGCCCGTATCGAACAGGTCGTCGTCGCCGGAGGACAGGAGTTCGAAGTTCGCGGCGTTTGTGATCGTTGCAACTTCCATCTCTTCGGAGAAGGAAACTGTAAAATCTTCCACAATCACGGAGTTGGTGCTGCCCTCGGAAGGCAGGGTTTCCATCGTGACCACCGGCATGGAGGAATCCTGACTCGAAAGGTGGAGAATGTATTGGCTCTTCACATCCTTGTCGCCATATTTGGAGCGGAAGCGCACATAATAGGTTCCACTGGCCGTCGTGGTATATGTCAGGTTGGTCTGCATGTCGAACGGGCTGGTCGCGTTGGCCACCAGCGCAGCGTCGCCGAAAAGTTCTCCGTGGTTGCCGCTGGAGGAAGCATCCAACGTATCACCGTCGAAGTCCCAATAGCCGACGAGCCCGGCTTCGTTCCCGATAAGCGTCTGGTCGCGCACGGTTTCGATTTCGGACTGCGAGAGCGGACGGTTCCAGACACTCATGTCTTCGAGCCAGCCATCGAGCCATCGGCCATGGCCGATGCCCATGCGGGCGAACGGATCCATGACGTCCTGCAACGTGGCGTTGTCCCGTGAGACATGCAGTGTACCGTTGATGTAGACCTTCATTGAGGTGCCTTCCCAGGTGAAGGCGAGATGCGTCCACCGGTAGGGTGAAATCGAACCCGATGAATTGAACGTCACATCCTGATAGGAAGAGCCGTTGCCGACACGGTAGTAGAAGGTATTCTCCGTGTAGGAGAACATGGCGAACCAGTCCGTCCAGTTTTCGCTTGCTGAGTCGTGGGTCTGCCAGAAGCCCCAGTCGTAGGCTTCGCGCGGGAAGACCCAGCCTTCGACCGTACCGCTTCGGGGGTTGAAATTGGTGGTGGTATGGCGCAGGTAGTCGGATGCGCCGTCAAGATTCAGCACCTGCGTGGTGCCGTTCGTCATCAAATGAATAGCGTTGCCAGCGGGATCGAGCAGTTCGAGCTCGGGCCACATGTTGTGGAACGATGGCAGTTCGACCGAGGCCTGGATCACGGTTCCCGAGGCAAGGTTTCCGAGGCTGTAATAGTCGTAGCCGGTGTTAAAGAGCGAGAAGCCCGCTACAGTGGCCTGCTGCTTCCCGGCGCTGAGCGTCAGCGCGGGCACATCGGCATTGGCAATATCGTCGTTGGCTTCTGATTCCACCTGCACCGGTGGCTTGGCCAGCTGTACGGCAAGATGATATTCGCCGCGGTAGGCGTCGTACTGCCCCACCCGCACGGTATACCGGCCGGAAACCGGCAACGTCTGCGGCGCAGTCTGAAGGGCACCGCCCGTATCAATCGCCGTCCAGGTGCCGAGTGATGCGCCATCGGGTTTGTAGACGATCAACTGCAACTGGCTGCCGTTCGGATGGCCGGGAATGGAAAGCGCAGCGGTAGCGATGTCGCCAGCCTCGGCGCTGAAACTCCAGAAATCGAAATCGGATGCATCGGCAATGTTACCCTGGCCGAAACTGCCGTAGAGCCCGGAGCCCGGCGGATCTTCGGCAAGTGCTTCCCGATCGTTTCCGAGCAGGATGGTCACATTGTGGCTGCTGTAATTCGCCACAGCGAAGTCAGGCAGACCGTCACCATCGATATCACCCGTCCCGGCATCAAGCGGGTTGGTTCCGACCGGATAGTAGGAAAGACCGCTGAACGAACCGTCGGGCAGCTGTTCGAGAATGGCCAACTGCGATCCATAGTAGAGAGCCACGGCGGCATCGAGCAAACCGTCGCCATCGACGTCCGCAACGGAGATGTCGCCCCAAGGCGCGTCGCCGACATACCATCCGCCCATGTTGGTGAAGGTACCGCCACCGAGCCCGTGGAACAGCACCAGGTTATCGCTGCTGAAGTTGGCCACCAGAATATCCGGTACCGAATCGAAGTCGATATCGGTAACCGAGATGCTGCGTGGAGCGTCGCCGGAATATTGGGTCACGGCAGCCTGTAAAGAGCCGTCGCCGTTGCCGAAGAGGATCGCCATATCGTCACTGTTATTGTTGGCGGTGACCACATCGTTGATACCGTCGCCGTTCAGGTCACCCACAGCTAGAGCAAACGGACTGTTACCACAGTATTGAGGAATGGCATTCGAGAAGGAACCGTCCCCGTTGCCGAGCAACACGCCTACGTCATCGGAATACTCGTTGCAGACCACCAGATCGAGGATGCCATCGTTATTCATGTCCGCAATGGCGATATCCCGCGGGCGGTTGCCCGCGTAGTGGTTGGTGTGGTATGCAAAGCCGCCGGCACCGTCTCCAAGCAGCACGGTAACGGTGTCGGCATCGAGGTTGACGACCACCAGGTCAAGGTTGGCATCACCATCGAGCTGCGCGGCTTCGATCCCTACCGGTGTATCGCCGGAATAGACATTGGTCGAGCTTGTAAACGTGCCGTCGCCGTTGCCGAGCAAAATGCTGACATCGTCGGAGCTGTAGTTGGCGGTGGCGATATCGAGATAGGCGTCCCCGTTGAAGTTGGTCATGATCAACGCATAGGGATTGGTACCCGTCGCGAAGGATCCGACATTGACGAGCGAACCGTCGGGCTCGCCGGGGATGGCGGTTCCAAGGGAGGTGGCCGTGGCAATCGAACCGTTGTTGCGGCTTTCCAGATTGAAGCCGGACGGGATAGCGACAGTGAAACTGCGCAAATGGTCGGCGGCCATTGCCAGACCGGCGCGATCGAGCAGACCGGTTGTGACGGTGAAACGCACGGCACCGGGTTGCAGTGGTCCGTCGGCGATGATATACGACGCCTGCAGGCCCGTGGTGTAGGTCGGCACGAGCGTGTATATTTCATCATCCGCCGTATCCAGCAGCATATCGGCTCCTGCGGAGCGTAGATCATAGTTCGCAACATTGTTGACCGAAGCTTCATCCATTTCTTCGGAGAAGGTGATGGTGAACCGGTCGGTTACCATTAGCGATGAGGAACCCCCGGCCGGCATGGTGATATCGGTGATGAACGGAGCAACGCCATCCTGCAAGGAAACATCGAGGAGATATTGGTAAGGAAAACCCGCCTCTGCCAGCGCATCACGAACGCGGACGTGGTAAACGCCGCTGCTCGTGGTAGTGTATTGGAAGTTAGTGGGATAGGCAGCCGGATCATTGAGATCGGAAGCAATGATTAAGCTGTTGCCGAAGAGCGTGAGATCGTTGCCATTGGCCGTCAGGTCGTCCGCAGTACCGGATTCAAAATTCCAGTAGGCAACCAGACCGGATTCACTACCGGCGAGGGATGCTCTCATGGAGCTCTGGATTTCGGCTGGACTGCGCACGGTGTTCCACAGACGCAGTTCATCGAGCTCGCCGAGGAACGCCTCGCTACCATTAAAACCACCACCTACGTTGTCTTGCTCCTGCCCGACGACTAACGAACCACCTTGAGTAATGTTGTATGCCGTCCGCCAGTTACCGTTGGAATGGGTAAGTTCACCGTTTTTATAGAGAAGACTGGTTCCGGTGATGCTGTCCCACGTCCAGGCAATGTGGTTCCAACGGTCGTTGTTGGCCGAGACTCCGGAAGCATAGGAGGAGCCGCCTACATGCGGATCAAAGTTGCGATAGTCGAACAACAGCACTTCATTGAACTGTCCACTGCGGGCGTACGAGATGGGAGTACCGCCTTTTGAGGTGTCGGCTGTTTTCATCCAGAACTCAGCAGTGAAGGCAGTGGTCGGGAAGTTGGTGATGGGGTTGACGATTCCGTAGTCAGCATCGGTTCCACCGAGCCGAAGCACGAGATTGGAGGAGAAGGCGACCAGCGAATCATCTGCATCAAACATACTGATTTCCGGCTGCAGTGGACTGGTGGACGGTGTTGAAACGGTCACGTTCACCACGGTACCGGAAGTAAGGTTTCCGAGGCTAAAGTAGTCGCCGGCGGTGTCTGCGACATCGATACTGCCGGCCATGGTCGCGTCGAGCTGTCCCCCGCCCCCCGGTTCGAACGTGAGCAGATTGGCTGCACCGACGTTATTATTGCCTTCGCTCTCCATCTGAAGCGTTGCAGGCACTTTGGCGACGCGGACACGGTATTCACTGTAATAGCCATACCAGTGCCGCACGAGCATCGTGTAACGCCCGCTGAATGGGATCGTAATCGGGGGCGACTGCCCGTAGCCGCTGGAATGAGTGTAGTATCCACCAAGCACCGTGCCCTCGGGGCTGACCAGCTCATAGTAATGCCCGCTGCTGGCTGGGTTGCCGGGCACATCGACGGCCATGCGCACCAGGTCGCCGGCTTCTGCACTGAAAGACCAATAGTCGTAGTCGGAGGAGCTGGAGCGGTTGCCACGCCCAAAACCGGTGTGAAGGCCGCTGCCGGCCGGATCTTCGGGCAGCTCGACTCTGGCGTTGGCACCGTAGGTATAGACCTGGTCAAAGTAGGGATTCACGACTGCGAGATCGTCGAGCGTATCGCCCGTGAAGTCTGCAACGGCGATGGAGTACGGATAGTAGTTGATCGTGTAGGCCTGGCTGGAAAAGGTGAACGTACCGTCGCCCTGATTACTGAAAAAGTTGAGGCGGTAGCCAGCGTATGAGGCCACGGCGATTTCCTTGAAGCCGTCATCATCGAGGTCGATCAGCTCGACATCGACCGGGCCGTTGCAACCGCTGTAGTTGGTGGCGGCGAGGTATGTGCCATCACCGTTCCCCATCAAAACGCTGATGCTGTCGGCATTGTAGTTTCCGACGATCAGGTCGTATGTTCCGTCGTTATCGAGATCGCCGACTTTGATGCATCGTGCTCCATCGCCCGCCGGATAGCTGACGGGAGGCGCGAGGGTGCCGTCGCCGTTGTTGAGGAAAACCGACACGTTGTCAGAAGACAGGTTGGCCACCACCACATCGAGGTGGTTGTCTCCATTCAGATTGGCGAGCGACAGCTCCTGAGGATTGCTGCCGGTCGGGTAGTTTGTCGATCCGCCGAAGTTGCCGTTGCCATCGCCATAAAGCACGGAGAGTTGATTGGCGTCGTAGTGGACCGTAACGAGGTCGATCTCTTCGTCGCCATCGATATCCCCCACCTTGATGTCGTAGGGGCGATTGGCCGTTGCATAGGTCACGGGCGGAAGGAAAGTACCGCCGGCCTGACCCAAATAAACCCCGATGTTGTGGGAATATTCATTGACGACAGCGAGATCGAGAAAGGCGTCGCCATTGAAGTGGCCAAGGGCGGCCTGGCGCGGCCGATCACCTGCGGCCAGATTGGTGACGACCGTAAACGTGCCGAGTTCGTTTCCAGCCAGAATCGTGATGGAGTCCGAATTATAGTTGCAGGTGATCAGGTCTGGATTCAAGTCGCCGTCGAGATCGGCGGAGATGACATCGATGGGGTAGTCGCCCACGCCCACGGTTTGCAGATGCGATACGGAGCCATCGGCGATGTTACTGACCGTTCCAAGCGGAGTGGCCGTCGCGACGGTTCCGTTGTTGCGGTTTTCGTGAATGTAGAGATCGATGTTTTCCAGGCGGAACTCGCGAATGTACGCTGCGGACAGATTGTTTCCAACGCGGTCGATCAGGTTGGTCGTGGCGGTGAAGCGATAGTTACGGTCGGGTTGCAGCGGCCCGTCAGTAATCGAGAAAGAGGCAGAGAGGCTGTTGAGGGAATAAGTCGGGGCAAGCGAATAGACCTCGTCATCGCTACTGCCGAAGATTTCGTCGGGGCCGTCGGAGAGGAAAATCCACGACGCGGGATCGGCGACCGAATCAACGTCCATGTACTCCGAAAAGTCCACGGTGAAGCGGTCGATAATGACGGTGTTGGTTGAGCCTTCAAGGGGCAGATTGTCGTTGGTAATTTCCGGGACGCCGGTATCGAGGGTGGTGAGGTCGAGCACATATTGCGATAGCAGGTCCGGGCTGGACGTGTTGATTTTCAGATAGTGCGTGGTATTGGTGGAAACGGCGTAGGCAAACAGCGGGGTGTTGGTGGAGAGTAGCACGGCACCGCCTGCCGCCTGGATCTCGAAATTGACGTTGCCGGCGTTGAGCTGACTGCCATCGGGGAAGCGCAGATTGACCGACATGGCGTTGCCGCTGCTGAGGTACCCCAGATTGAGATAATCATCGTTGCCGAATAATGCCCCGGCCGAAGCATCCTTGAGCGAGCTGCCATCGACCGACCATGCGATGGAATTGGCCTGGCCCTGGCTGTTGTTATTTTCTGTTTCGAGGCGCCGCCCACGCCCGATATCAAGCCGCAGCGTATAGTTTACGGGGGGTTGAAGATCGTATGACGGAAAAGTCTGGAGATAGTATGTGCCGGGCGTCGTCACGGTATAGGTCTGGAAATAGGTCATGCCGGTCGCTCTGCTCTGCTCGTACTGCACGATCGAGCCCGAGGTATTGAGCAACCGGAGATAGGGATAGGTGCCATCTCGCCCCATCGCAATCCAGGCCGTGATGACATCTCCGGCTTCGGCATCGAACGTCCAGTAGTCGTAATCGCTTCCGCCGGAGAAACTGCCGATGGCGGCGGCGGAGAGAAAACCGCTACCAATCGGAGTTTCAAGCATGGGATTCAGGCTGTCGGCAGTGCCCAGACTGCCGTTGTCGAGATCTTCGACCGTACGGTTGGCGCTTTCAGCAATCGTGAAGGTTTGGCTGAAGGCATCGACCGGACCGTCAGCGCTGTCCTGAAGATTGGTCGTAGTATTGAAGCGGTAGACTCCCGGCTGAAGTGGTGCATTGTTTCCGATGGAGATGGAAACCGTTTTCCCATTACTGAACGAAGGCAGCAAGGTATAGAGCGCGTCGTCCGGGGTGTCGAAGGATCCGTCGAGCCCCGCACCGCGCAGATCGTAGCTGGCGGCGTTGGTGGCCGTGGCTTCGGAAAGGGTACGCAACGCTGTCACAGTAAACCAGTCGATCGCAGCCGAAGCGGTTCCCGAAGGAAGAGAGGTCATATCGATGATTGTGGGCGACAGCGTTTCGACAACGACATTGTCGATGCCCCACGATTCGTCGCTCACCGCCTGCAAGCCCGAACCGTAGAAGGAAATCGGCGAGCTGTTTGATACCGCGGTAAAGACCACCTCGATGTTCCGGTAGACTGAGTCGCCGGTTCCTCCGAAACCATAGTTGACCGGTCCGAAATCCGGCGGTTCCGGATAGGTTTGGCTGCTGGCATTGTAGTGGAAGGAGTGGCTGAAAACATTGGAGGCGGCTATATCGACATTGAATCGATCCGCACCGCCGTCCCAGGTATCGATGATGTAGAGATCAAAAAAGACGCTGTATGCAGCGCCTATCGTCAAATTGCTTACGGTCAGAGTCTGCGTATCGTTTCCCAACCGGCCGCTGAAGGTAGTAAATGGATTCGGAACCGAACTTTCAAGCGTGGTCAGTGACCATTCTGGACCGATGCCCGATTCAAAATCGTTGGTGTAAACGGAAGCACCGAATACCGAACCTCCCGCAACGAAAAGACTGCCGACGAATAACGCCAGACAGCCGAATTGACTAAAACGCACGTTCATAACCAACCTCCCTAAAATTAGGCTATGCCGGCAATCATGATCCGCTTATACACGTTTATATGGTACGCATTTCATGTGTCCCGTTCCGGCAACAGAGTTGTTATAAATCAAAAAAAAAACGTTACAAGCCTATATTTACAGATATGCTTCCCTATACTTAAAAATCGAAGAAACAGTTAAGAAATACGGGTCTATGATTCTCTTTGAATACCTGAAAAAAAATATGCTCCTTACGGTTCTGACCACGTTACCGGTGCTCACATCAACGGCTGCCAATGGACTGCGCATCGAACCGAAAGACGTATTAGACCTTGGAAATTTTGCGGCGGAATCGAACCAGACTGCGACCTTTACACTGCACAATACAGGGAATGAAACGGTGCGTATCGGGCCCGTGGAATCCTGTTGCTCTTACCTCAAACCGATCGTCTACGAAAGAACCATTGCGCCAGGCGGCAGCGTTGCATTTGATGCGCTGATCGACGCTAATGTTCTCTCCGGTCCCTTCGATAAAACCATCAGCCTGAGCATCGCGGAAACGAAACGTCAAACTGTTACGCTCCGGGTCAAAGGCAATGCCCAACCTGCTATTCTTGTTCCATCGTCCCGTATCTATGTCGGCCACATTCCGCTGCAACAGGGTTGGAGCACCAACCTGGTGTTCGCGATGCGCAACGGCATATCGGGGACACCGGTTACCGAGGTTCGATCCAACCAGGACCTCACCGCCACAACAGGAAAATCCAACGAGCTGACATTCAGCTTTCCGCCGCAAAGCGAGCCCCGCCGCTGGCAGGCGACCATCCTGCTGCGGATCGAAGGAATGCCGCACCTGCCCCCGGTCCCGATCCACCTTGAAGGCTGCAACGGAGGCAGCCTGCACCCCCTGCCCCGCAAGCTGGTCCTTTCCTCAAAGAACCCTAAAGCAACAATTACGATGCATCGGAAACTCCCCGTCGCAGCGGTCCCAACTCCGCTCCGATGCAGCATTCCAACCATTGGAATCACGGAAAGCGTCGGCTCCGGCGACTCAAGCACCGTTCAGCTGGTGTTCCCGACCGGCTTCATGCAGCGACTTAAGGCAGAGCAACGCATACAGATCGAGCTCAGCGCCGAAGGATGCCTTCCGGCTGTTTTGACGGTTGAATACGCTCCTTAGAGCAACAGACCGCCCCGGACTTCGGCGGCGAGGTTCGGGCTTCCGCATTCGGCGATGACTTTCAGCGCGAATTCGAAAGCGGTACCCGGCCCCTGGCTCGTAATGAGTTTGCCATCAACGACCACGATTTCATTGACAGGTTGCACATTGGCAGGCAGGTGTTCCTCAACACCCGGATAGCAGGTGAATTTCTTTCCTGCAAGAACGCCGGCCTCGTTCAACGCCAGCGCGGCGGCACAGATGCATCCAAACCATTTTCCTGCCGCGTTGAAATCTTTGATGGCCTGCTGCACTCCCGCATGCTGCATGAAAGCTTCCGTTCCGCCGAACCCGCCGGGAAGCAACAGAACATCGAAGTCCGCGGGATTGATCTGATCCCAGCAGCAATCTCCAACCAGCTTAACTCCTCGGGAAGCCTCAATGGTCCCCTCAGTCAGACTCGCCACGGTGACATCAAATTTTGCGCGGCGCAGGGTATCGATAATAATGACGGCTTCCATCTCTTCGGAGCCGTTCGCGATGGCTATCAATGTTTTCATGTCAGACCTCCTGTTTCGTAGGATGAGGCTCCAGCCTCGTCCCAATTGCTGCATGGACGGAGCTGGAGCTCCATCCTACTCAATAACTTTTAACAGCTCGTGTATCACCTGCTCGCGCAACCCCAGCGAAACAGGCTCGTCGAACGTTTCATGTGCAACTTCAATCAACTTTTCGCCCTTGCAGACGACCACACCGTTTACATTCATAATATCTTCGGGAAGCTGGGTGCCGAGAAAACAGAGTACTGAATGCACGGGCACTTCGCCGCAGCCGGCATCATCAATAAAAGAGACGAGTTCAGCCGTGGCCGCTTTCACCTGCTTCAACGGAGGGCGGGAAGGCTCTTTTCCGCCAGCATAAAGTTTGCCGTCGTGAAATTCAACAGAACCTTTCCAGTTTTTAGTTTCCACCACAAACACGCCGGCTGGCCCTACAATGATATGGTCGAAATTTTCTTTTCCGCCACCGAGTCGCAATCCGTTGAAAACGGTATACTCCACACTCAGGAAAGCCAGCTCATGGGCTACCCATTCCTCGCCCTTCGCCCCTTTCAGAAAGTTGCCCAGACGCCTGTCGCCCCACGCCAGCAGAATGGCTGCGGCTACGGCCAGTAGAAAAAAGAGCACGCCGACGGCCGAGACACTTAGTGTCGGCTTCGGGAACCAGGCACGCAGGAGATATCCCGTGATCAGGCAAATTACCAGCAACGGCCAGAAGGCGCGCAGCAGGCCTAACACACGCGGAGCTTCACCGGGACTGCCATGGACCTGGGCGAACTTTGAGCTTACTGATTCATTGGGGGTTTCCATAGGTTGGAACCATAGGCGATGGACCCGAGTGAAACAATAGCAGAACCGAAATAGTCACTTAATACAAATTGAAATGAGCCGCCGCGAGAGATATGACTACCGTACTAACTGTTTAGGATTTTAGGATGAAGAATGGAACCTGCTGCACACCGGGTGAGAGACGATGCGAATGCAATGATGGCCAGCAAGGCCAACCGTTTAATCGTATTTCCACCGGATCAACGGACCAGATGATCCGTCTCGAAGGCGGTCCGTTTCTTATGGGAACCGACGATGCCATCGGCTACCCCGATGATGGCGAGGGACCGATCCGCGAGGTGACCCTCGACCCATTTTATTTGGACCAGTTTGCTGTAACGAATGCTGACTTCAGTAAATTCGTTAAAGCCACATCCTATGAAACCGATGCGCAAAAATTCGGCTATTCCTATGTCTTCCACTTGTTGCTTTCCTCCAGCCAGAAACGGACGCTCGATATGCTCGGCCGCACGGTGAAAGGGCTTGAATGGTGGTATCACGTCGAAGGTGCCGACTGGGCGCATCCCTTCGGCCCGGAGTCGGATTTCCAGGGATTGGAAAACCATCCGGTCACGCACGTCTCCTACCGCGATGCCCTCGCCTACTGCGAGTGGGCGGGAAAACGCCTGCCGACGGAGGCCGAAGTGGAATATGCCGCGCGCGGCGGACGGGTGGGCAAGCGGTATGTCTGGGGCGATGAACTGATGCCCGACGGGAAGCACATGTGTAACATTTTCCAGGGAATATTCCCGACCTACAACTCCGCGGAGGACGGATACATCGGCACATCACCGGTTGATGCGTACGAACCGAACGGCTATGGAATTTACAATATGGCAGGCAATGTCTGGGAATGGGTCTTCGACTGGTGGAGCCCCGAGTTTCATATCACCGGACTGCGCGACAACCCGACCGGTCCAGACTCTGGAAACCGGCGTGTCAACCGCGGCGGATCCTATCTCTGCCACGACTCCTACTGCAACCGGTATCGCGTTGCCGCCCGCACGTCCAATACCCCGGACTCCTCCACCGGGAACCTCGGCTTCCGCTGCGCACGTGATGTTTAAAAGTTCGTAGTTCCGCCTTTAGGTGGCCATTCAGGAGAAGCTTCATTTCGTTGAGTTCACTTAGCCCCCGGGTGTCGCGTTTAGATCCAAGCAAATGCACCGGAACATTATTTCAGATTGACCCCGGCTCCCTATGACTTTCCTTTTCGACTGCTCAGCGGAATAACCAACACCGGCTGAGAGGTGCAATCCGTCTGGATCTTTAACCGGGCCCCTGCTTTCAGGGTCTGCGGCTCCATCCGTATCATTAACTTCCATTGCTTATCGGAAATCTGCTTGGTTTCAATACTC